>CAJTZQ010000022.1 GCA_910583795.1 uncultured Muribaculaceae bacterium | reverse complement strand
AGGGTCTTGTAAATCTTCTCGCCCATGCCGACTATTTCAGCCCGATGCACTCGACAATAAGGGTTTTCAATGACAGGATTGAGTTTCAGAATCCCGGTCGTTTTGCCGTTCGGATCTCCGATAAGCCCGGAAAGGTGAAATCGGTACCGCGCAACCCCAATATCATATCTCTTTTCCGTTTCGCCCGACAAGGCGAGAACGCCGGATATGGTATTGACAAAATAATGCGTTGGACTAAACTGACAGGTCTTGAAGTTGATTTTGAAAGCGATATAACATCCTCGACTGTAACGTATCCGTTGCCGTTGCTTAAAAATGGTCAGATAAATAATCCTAAAAGTGGTCAGATAAACATTGATCATTTAAGACAAAGCGTTGATATCACAAAAGATGACATCGCAAACACCATATCAAAAAGTGGTCAGATTAATGCTTCAAAAAGTGGTCAGGACATTGATATACCGAGAGGATATAAATCTGGAGACGAGTCAAGGATGAAAATTGTGGAGGCAATGAGAAATAATCCGGAAATATCACGTAAAGATTTATCAAAATTACTCGGCATTTCGCCTTCTGCCATTCAACGGCATATTGAGCTTCTGAAAGATACTGGAATAATTATCCGTCTTGGCAGCGACCGGAAAGGATTATGGAGAGTATTGAAATAATATTCAGATGGCAAGAATAAGCTTAATACATGCTGAAGGAGGACGGTTCCTCTAATGGTGCGACATCGCAAGAACATACTATATTTTATCCAACAAAATGAGATTAGTGATACAAAGAGTCAGCCGCGCATCGGTTGAAATTGAAGGACGGCTGCATAGCGAAATAGGAAGAGGATTGATGATCCTTGTGGGTGTGCGGGAAGGCGACACTCCGGCGGATGTGGAGTGGCTTGTAGGGAAGACAGCCGCCATGCGTATTTTCCCGGATGAAAACGGCGTGATGAACCGCTCTCTGCTCGACATCGGCGGAGAGGCGCTTGCAGTAAGCCAGTTCACCCTTAACGCTTCCACAAAGAAAGGGAACCGCCCAAGCTATATCCACGCCGCCGGACATGATGTGGCGATACCTCTTTATGAAATGTATTGCGAAAAACTTTCGGAAGCACTCGGCAAACCGGTGGCACGTGGTGTTTTCGGAGCTGACATGCAGGTGAGCCTTATCAATGACGGACCCGTAACCATCATCATCGATTCCAAAATAAAAGAATAACAACGGAAGCAGATCTTGAATAGAAGGGAATCCTCATTTCAATTCTGTCCTGTTAACCGGTAATAATCAACAATTTGAATATCGGCATTTAAATTTTATCAATAATTTCTGCAAAAATATTTGCAAGAAAACAAAAAAGTGATTAACTTTGCACCGCTTTAATCAAGCGCCCCCGTTGAAAAACGATGGTATCTGAAGACAGGATCTTCACCCGCGATACCGGTTGGTCTTGATTAAGCTTATTATCTCGGGGTGTAGCTCAGCCCGGTTTAGAGTACGCGTCTGGGGGGCGTGTGGTCGCAAGTTCGAATCTTGTCACCCCGACTGAGATAACCAAGATGGTCTGATTAAAAGAATCAGACCATCTTTCTTTTTATACACATCCTCTCCCGATATTTGACGACACAAAAATATCAATGCCTGGCTCCCCTCTCGAATATTATATCAAAAAAAATTCATTAGAGATTACAACAGTCTCGAGGGAATGCCACTTTTTTCAAACAAAAACCGCTTTGTCTATATCGAAATTCACACCGATCTCGAATTTTTCAAGATTTTTCAAAAAAAATCAAAGCAAATTCACCCTTAGCCGATGAAAATTCATGACAAATTCAAAACCTCAAAAAAAATTAGCTGCGAAAATCGTAGCTTTTTCACAATTCAACCCGAATTTCGATTAAAAAATTTCAAAAAAATTACAACTTTTATTTATTATTAATCAATGATTTGAAATTTTTCCTTGAAAAAAGTTTGAAAAAAGTTGTCGAAATATTTGGTGGGAATTAAAAAACGTTGTAACTTTGCACTCGCAATCGGGAAACAAACAACGACAGAAACGAAACGATAGCAAAAACAAAAATCCTGGTGCGGTAGTTCAGCCTGGTTAGAATACATGCCTGTCACGCATGGGGTCGCGGGTTCAAGTCCCGTCCGCACCGCCGAGGAGAGAGGAAGAGGAGCAGCGTAAACTTAGGTTTCCTGCTCCTCTTTTTTTCGTATACCCTCCCATACGCGAAGGGATCACGCAACCGAATCTCCCGATCCCTTGCGGAAGCCCCCGAAAGAATCCCAAGGCGCGGGTCTGTCGTGCGCAAAAGCGTAGCCTTCGCCTCTTCCCGATCCTCTTATTCAAAATTCTACATTCAACATTCAAAATTAAACATGATCTGCATAATCAACGGACCGAACCTGAATCTTCTCGGGAAACGTCAACCCGAAATCTACGGGTCGCGCACTTTCGAAGACGTTCTCTCCGAACTCAGGTTTACATTTCCCAACACTGAAATAGAATACTTCCAATCAAACTGTGAAGGCGAGATAATCGACAAGATTCACTCACTCGGCTACGACACTCCCGGATGCGAAGGCATCGTCATCAATCCCGGAGCATATGCCCACTATTCCTACGCCATAGCCGACGCCATCTCATCAATACAGTTGCCGGTGGTGGAAGTCCACATCTCAAACATACACGCACGCGACGAATTCCGCCACAAATCCGTCACAGCACCAGCATGCAAAGCCATGCTCTGCGGATTCGGTATGCGCGGCTACGAACTTGCTCTCCGTTACTTCAACGCACGCTGATGACTCCGGAACTCGACGAATATATAAATTCCCACATCAGCCCCGAGCCTAAAGAGCTATACCGGATAGACCGTCTCACCAACCTCAGACTCGTGAACGGGCGCATGTGTTCCGGGCATATCCAAGGACGCATGCTGAAAATGCTGACCTCCATGGCACAGCCAAAAAAGGCTCTCGAACTGGGCACCTTTTCCGGATATTCGGCATTATGCATTGCAGAAGGGATGCCGGAAGGAGGAGTAATCGACACAATCGAGGTTGACGATGAACTGGAAGATTTCATTCGCGAGAATCTTGCATCTTCTCCCCACGGCGGGAAAGTACACCTCCACATAGGCGATGCCATGACAGTGATGAAGCAATGGAACAACGACGAATTCGACCTCATTTTTATTGATGCCGACAAGCGTAAATATGTGGACTATTTCAACCGCGCGATAGACCTTGTAAAGACCGGGGGATATATCCTTGCCGACAACACCCTCTGGGACGGCCACGTGGTGGAGAGCTGCCGCCATTCGGCGCAGACCCAGGGAATAATAGACTTCAACAATCTTGTGGCAAACCATCCACGTGTGGAGACAGCTATTCTCCCTTTGCGCGACGGGCTCACAATCCTCCGTAAAATAAAATAGGCATCCCTTTCTCTCCTTGACCGGGGTTACGCTTAAACGATAATCGCCGAAAGCGCGTTATTTAAATAACCAAAAATTTAGAAACAATATGGAAGGAAAACGCCAAGCCAAAATCGCCAGACTCCTGCAGAAAGAGCTGAGCGAGATATTCCGCCGCCAGACAGCGGCACTCGGTGGCGTACTCGTGTCGGTCAGTGCCGTCAGGGTAAGCCCGGACCTCAGCATCGCCAAAGCCTACCTCAGCATATTCCCCGCTGACAAGGCTGCCGGCATTCTCGAAAACATCAAAAAGCAGTCGAAAACCGTAAGATATGAACTTGCCCAGGCTGTGAAGCAAACCCTTCGCAAATGCCCTGACCTTCAGTTCTATCTCGACGACTCTCTCGACTACATCGACAACATCGACCGTCTTCTCGGTCCTAAGAAAGATAAAGAAGAAGAGAAAACCGAAGAGGAATGAAAATCGGATCACTCCCTGCAAGGATAGCCTGGCGCTATCTCAGGGCACCGAAATCTCATAGCGCAGTGAGCGCTATCTCTATCATATCCGTGGTGGGGGTGGCTATAGCCACCGCCGCCATTGTTTGTGTCTTGTCGGTATTCAACGGTTTCAGGGGGCTTCTTTCCGACACTCTCGACCTTCTCGCCCCCGACGTGCTTGTGACTCCGGCAACAGGGAAAACTTTTGCAGACGCCGACTCCCTCCTCAACATCATCAACAAAATAGACGGTGTCGGCACTGCCATGCCTACGGTCACCGACAATGCCCTTGCCATATACAATGCAAAGGAAATGCCGATCACTCTACGCGGGGTTGTCCCTGAGATATATTCGGAAATAACTGAAATCGATTCCCTGTTTGTAAATGGAGAAGGGATTGCCGACTATTCTCCTGACGATGCCGCAGTGTCGGTAGGGGTGGCGCAGCAGCTTGGCACCGGTGCAGGATCAGAGGGTCTATTCCTGTTTGCCCCAAAGCGTGAAGGGAGAGTAAACCTTTCAAACCCTATGGCTTCGTTTCTTACAGATTCAGTATCCGTAAGGGGGATATTCCAGTCTTTGCAGAGCGAATATGACGAGAACACAGTGATTTGCGACATTTCAACCGCCCGCGAGCTTTTCCAATACACCACTGAAGCCACCGCCATCGAGATCAACACCGACCCGGATGCCGACATCTCCGGAGTTGCTTCTGAAATCAATAAAGCACTTGGTGAAAAAGCAGTGGTGAAAGACCGTTTCCAGCAACAGGAAACTCATTTCAGAATGGTCAACATTGAGAAATGGATGACCTTCCTCCTTCTGATCTTCATACTCATGATCGCTTCGTTCAACATCATAAGCACACTCTGTATGCTGATAATAGAGAAGCAATCATCCATGGCGACGATGTCTGCACTCGGCATGAACCGCCGGCAGATCGGGAAAACTTTCTGGTGGGAGAGCATATACGTCAGTCTTGCCGGGGGTATCGGCGGCATCATTATCGGAGTCGCCCTTTGTCTTATACAGGAAAAATTCGGATTGATAAAACTTGGGGGCGACCCAGACATTCTCGTGGTGCATGCTTATCCCGTCATTGTGGAATGGTCAGACCTTCTTGTGGCATTGATCCCTGTCGCAGCCATAGGCATAATCACCGCATGGATATCTGCCGCCTTCGCCCGTTCAAGAGTTGACATAAATCATTGAGACGATTCACCCACGCTTGCATTTCTCCCTCTCTTTAAAGAGTGGAGATACTTTTTTAAAGCAAATTGCTAAAATTTCATCCTAAATTTTGCACATTTCTAAAATTTATGATAAATTTGCACAACCAACTCACATACTTCTCTCTAACTTTGTTAAATCTTCAACCATGGATCGTATCGACAACTTAGACAAGAAAATTCTAAACATTATCATGAAGAACGCACGTATCGCATCTAAAGACGTTGCGATCGAATGCGGAGTTTCCCGTGCCGCCATCCACCAGCGCATCCAGCGCCTGATCGAGATGAAGGTAATCACCGGCTCGGGCTATACAGTCAATCCTAAATCGCTTGGATACAACACCTGCACATATGTCGGCGTAAGCCTTGAGAAAGGCCCGATGTATCGCGAAGTTGTGAAAGAACTCGAAAAAATCCCCGAAGTGGTGGAATGTCATTTCACGACAGGACCTTACTCCATGCTCATAAAGGTCTATGCCCAAGACAATCTCCACCTCATGGAGCTCCTCAACGACAAAATCCAGCACATCCCGGGAGTGGTCAGAACAGAAACTCTCATCTCGCTGGAGCAGAGCATGAACCGGCAGATATACATCCCGGTTGATTGAAATATCACCTCTCCCGGGGGCGCTTCTCAGTGCCCCCGGCGGGGGAAATACAAACCCCAACCATTCCTTGATGATGAAAAAGACATACATATATTCCGTCCTGGCTGCTCTGCTTCTTGCGGTAGTGGCTTTCTTATTTTTCTTCCCCGACGATATCGAGGGAAATGTGCTCCAACAGCACGACACCATGCAAGGCATTGCCAACGGACAGGAAGGCAAAGCTTTTTATGAAGAGACAGGAGAATCTACACGATGGACAAACTCCCTCTTCTCAGGAATGCCAAACTTCCAGATTGCCCCCTCATATCCTGCAAACACGACCCTCAGCTGGATCGGAAGGGCATATTCTCTCTGGCTACCGGCTCCAGCCAATCTCCTGTTTGCCATGATGCTCGGTTTCTTCATCATGTGTCTTTGTTTCGGCTGCAAATGGTATAACTCCCTCTTTGCCGCCGTGGCGTGGGGATTTTCATCATACTTCATAATCATCATAGGCGCAGGGCACATCTGGAAATTCGCCACCCTCGCCTACATTCCTCCTACAATCGGAGGCATCATGCTGTGCTACAGAGGCAAGTATCTTGCCGGCACCGCATTGGCAGCACTGTTTGGCGCACTCCAGTTGCAAAGCAACCATCCTCAGATGTCTTACTATTTCGGATTTGTAATCCTGTTCCTGATGGTGGCTTGGTTATACAACGCTGTCAAAAAACAAAAGGTAAAGCAATGGGGGCTCGCCACATGCTGCACCCTCGTTGCCGGCGCATTTGCCATAGGCGCCAACTCTGCAAGCCTTTACAACTCCTGGGAATATGCAAAAGAGACTGTCAGAGGTAAGGCTACTGAAATCACGGAACCCGGAGCCGCACCCGCCGCCGGAATGGACCGCGATGCAATCACGGCGTGGAGCTACGGACTCGACGAAACCTTCTCTCTTCTCATCCCTAATGTAAAGGGTGGGGCAACGATAAAACCTGTCGGCGGTCAGAACCAACTGCTAAGCGTAGACCAGACAGACAAGGCTGATGAGATAAGCCTCTCACCCCAGGAGCGACAGTTCCTGACCCAATTCCCGCAATATTTCGGCGACCAACCGATGACAAATGGTCCCGTCTATGTCGGGGCATTCATCCTTATGCTCGCCATACTCGCCCTGTTCGTGGTAGACGGTGCCGTTAAATGGGCATTGTTCCTCGTCTCTCTTCTCGCAATTTTCCTTTCGTGGGGACACAACTTCTCCCCCCTTACAGACTTTTTTATCGACTATTTCCCGGGCTACAATAAATTCCGTGCGGTAGCGAGCATTCTCGTCATCGTGGAATTCACCATCCCTCTTCTTGCCGCAATGTGCGTGCGCAAAATAGTAGAAACGCCCGACTTCTTCCAGAAAAACAAATGGACCGTCTACACAGTGATGGGAGGCGGAATACTTGTCTGCTTTATCGGATGGGTGGCGCCATCGGTATTCGGCACCCCATTCAGCGGACAGGAGGTGGAGCAATTGACACAGATGGGTGTATTTACCGCTCCCGAATATGCCAACCTTTGGAACGCCGTCAGAGAAACGCGCTACAGCCTTGTATCCACAGACTGTCTCCGTTCCCTGATTTTCATTCTCCTCGGTTGCGGTGTGACATTCCTGTGGTTCAAGAAAGCATTTACAAATAAGGCTCTGTTTGTATGCTGCCTTACAGCGGTGACAATCATCGACCTTTACCCTGTCAACAAGCGTTATGTCAACTCCGACAGCTTCGTTGCCCCCTCTTCCAACGAAACTGCGTTCAAGATGACAGCGGCAGATAAGGCTATCCTTGCCGACACTTCCAACTATCGCGTGATGGATATCGGCGGCTTCAGCGACGCCCGTTCCTCTTATTTCCACAAGACAATCGGCGGATACCACGCGGCAAAGCTGACAAGATACAATGACCTTATCACGCATCAGATCTCCAAAGGGAATCCACGGGTGCTCAATATGCTCAACGCCAAGTATATCCTCAACGGGGATCAGTATGAACTAAATCCTGAAGCACTCGGCAATGCATGGTTTGTAGATACTATCTCTTACGTTGCCACGCCCAACGAAGAAATGACGACACTCGACTCTATCATGCCCGGTATGGAAGCTGTGGCCGACCGCAATTTCGAGTCCATACTCGGGAAGGCAACCGTCAAGACTCCCGGCGACACTATCTACGAAACTTCTTACGCACCCAACCGTCTTGCATACAAGAGCAGGAGTGCAAAAGACAATATCGCCGTATTCAGCGAAATATACTTCCCTTGGGGCTGGACCGCCACCATCGACGGGAAAAATGCTCCGATCGGCAGGACCGACTATGTGCTTCGCGCTCTCCGTGTCCCTGCCGGAGAACATGAAATCGTATTCTCATTCGACCCTCAGTCGCTTAAGGTCACAAACACTGTGGCGATTGCCTCAGTTGCCGTGATATACCTCATCTGCCTTGTGGCATTGGTGGTCTGGCTGATACATGTTGCCTCCTCGCGCAGGAAAGAAGGCGTGAAAAAATGACGGCATGAATCCTCTTGCTTTCATAGGAAACTCATATCTCAGATGGCGCCATTCCCTCGGGTTTGGCGTCCATTCCCCTTTTGCATATAATCTCGTGAAGACAGCAGTCAGTCCGGGCGATTACGGATATTATGGCTACGATCTTATAGACGATGTCCTGCTGTCGCCCGACACCGAGCAATCACGTCACATAAAAAAAGACGCACGCCTTCTGCTTCGGCTTTTGGTTGCCTTAGGAAGCAACCGGCTTTTCCTGTCACACTCTTCACGCCCGGCATTTCATGCCGCATCTGAAGGCGCGGGAGTGAAATGTCTTCCGCTTTCTTCCCGCAAGGAATCGCCTCAGAAAGGAGATTTTGTCCTTATCGAGGGTAATTCATGCGATGTGGGATCCGTGTCAAAGCTTCTCAAGGAAGGAGTCGCGGTTATGGCAATAGGATCTCCAAGCCAACTTACCGATTGCATAGAAAACGGAATCTCCCACGGGGTCGTATTGACAGGCACCCGTATTGTCTTGGGAGTGCCCAGGGAGGAAATGGCGTTGGTGAAACATTCAATGTGGTTCTAAGATCAATTATAGTTCTGCAATGGATATCTGGGATTCCCCACCCGTAGGCAATGCCGGCGAACGCCCTATCAAAAGCCATAAAGAGCTGTTGCAGGATTTCCTTGCCTATCTCGTTCTGGAAAGGAGCCTGTCGTCAAACACCTCAAATGCTTATAGGGTCGACGTCGGTCACCTCTTTGATTTTTTACACGAACGGCATATCTCTCTGACAGAGGTGTCTGAAAACGACCTCCATTTGCTTCTCACCACTCTCCGCGACCTCGGGATTTCGCCGCGCTCTCAGGCACGCCTGATTGCCGGGATGAGAAGTTTCTTCAAATTTCTCAGAATGGAGGGATATATCGTCAACGATCCTTCCGAGCTCATCGAGTCGCCCCAACTAAACCGGGAACTCCCGGACGTACTTTCAGTTGAGGAAATTGATGCTATGATTGCCGCGATTCCCTCAGGGAAGGATGAAAGTCTGAGAAACCATGCAATCATCGAAACCCTCTACGGCTCGGGGCTCCGGGTGTCTGAACTCGTGGCGACAAGGATTTCACGTATCGACCTTAAGGAGGCTTTGATGATCGTAGAAGGGAAAGGGAATAAACAGAGATTGGTGCCGGTCTCCCCGACAGCCGTAGACCTGATAACAGAATACCTTCACGCCCGTTCTCTTCTGAAGATTCAACCTTCCGGACAAGACATCCTGTTTCTCAACCGACGCGGTGCCCCGCTTTCCAGAGTGATGGTATTCTATATAATACGCGATCTTGCAGCCCTTGCCGGCATACAGAAAACCGTCAGCCCCCACACATTGCGCCATTCGTTTGCAACCCACCTTCTTGAAGGGGGCGCCAATCTCCGTGCAATCCAGGAAATGCTCGGACATGAATCCATATCCACCACGGAGTTATATCTACACCTCGACCGCTCCCGGCTACGTCGCGAACTCCTCGAACACCATCCCCACTACAAAATCGGTTAAATTAAGATAAAAATAAGTCAAATCCCCAATCTCTATTGCAAATAATCCTTTTTATCCTTACATTTGTAAGGTGATTCGACTTTTGCTGGTGAAAACTGAAAGTTGTAATCCCGAATCTCAAAACTCACAACTCAAATCTCAAATCTCAAAACTCACAACTCAACAATATAAAACCAAAAATCGATAATCATGACAACTGAAGAAATGCAGAACAAAATTGAGAAAGTATTCTCAGAACGCTTCGGCGGCGAAGGAAACATCTACGCTTCCGCAGGACGCATCAACCTCATCGGTGAACATACAGACTACAACGGAGGATTCGTATTCCCCGGTGCAATCGACAAGGTCATCATGGCTGAAATCCGTCCCAACGAAATGGAGAAGGTGAGAGTTTTCTCAATAGACATAGATGAATATGCAGAATTCGGTCTTAAGGAAGAGGATGCCCCCTCTCAGTCATGGGCACGCTACATTTTCGGCATCTGCCGTGAGATTCAGAAACGCGGCGGCAATGTAAAAGGGTTTGACGCAGTTTTCGCCGGCAACGTGCCTTTGGGCGCAGGCCTCAGCTCTTCGGCAGCCCTCGAATCCTGCTTCGCATTCGCCCTCAACGACCTCTTCAACGGCAACAGCATCGACAAGTTCGAACTCGCCAAGATCGGGCAGTCTACCGAACACAACTATTGCGGAGTGAACTGTGGCATCATGGATCAGTTTGCATCCGTATTCGGTAAGGAAGGTCATCTCATGCGTCTCGACTGCCGTTCATTGGAATATGAATATTTCCCCTTCAATCCTGAGGGTTATCGCCTTGTGCTCGTGGATTCGCGCGTGAAACACGAGCTTAAAGACTCCCCCTACAACAAACGTCGCGAATCTTGCGAGCGCGTGGCTAAACGCCTCGGTATCGAGACTCTCCGCGACGCCACTATGGAAGCTCTCGACGCCATCAAGAGCGACATAACTGCAGAAGACTATTTCCGCGCTAAATTCGTAATTGAGGAGAAAGAACGTGTGCTCGCTGTCTGCGACGCTCTCGTAGCCGGCGACTATGAAACTGTCGGCAAGAAGATGTATGAAACCCACGCAGGCCTCTCTAAAGATTATGAGGTCAGCTGCGTAGAGCTTGACTATCTCAACGACGTGGCTAAGGAAATGGGTGTGACAGGTTCCCGTATCATGGGCGGCGGCTTCGGCGGTTGCACAATCAACCTCCTCCCCAACGATCTTCACGACAAGTTTGTTTCAGAGGTTAGCGCACGCTTCAACGAGAAATATGGCCACGAACCAAAAATCTACGATGTGGTTATCTCTGACGGCGCCCGCCTCGTGAAAGAAGCTCCCAAAGCCTGAAACTAATCTTTATCATTAGGGTTCAGGGAGAGTGTCTTCATCCTCCCTGAACCCTAATGTTATAATATCCGACAATAATAATGAAAATCTCAAAACAGACATACCCCTCCACTCTCGGAAAAATCACTGTTTTCAAAATTGAAAACGCTTCCGGAGCCTCAGTAGAGCTTTCTTCTCTCGGGGCAGGCATCAACAGCATCAGCGTCCCTGACAAAGAGGGCAAGATTGAAAACGTTGCTCTTGCATACGCCAATCCGGCAGACTATATCGCCGACGGTCCCTGTCTCGGCAAAATTCCGGGTCGATACGCAAACCGTATCGCCAAAGGTCACCTCGCAGTAGACGGTGTTGAATATCAGCTTAACATCAACAACGGTCCAAATGCCCTCCATGGCGGTCCGACGGGATTTATGAACCGTATCTGGGATGCCGAGGAACTTTCTAACGGCGTACGTTTCACTTACCATTCGGCAGACGGCGAGGAGAATTATCCGGGTAATCTAACAGCAGTTGCAGAATACCGCTGGAGTGAAGACAACGTACTCACTCTCAACCTTTCGGCAACCACCGACAAGCCCACTGTAGTCAACCTTACAAACCATGCCTATTTCAATCTTGACGGTGCAGACAAGGGAAGTATTTTCGAACACACTATGAAAATCAACGCCTCCAGATGGCTACCCACAGATGAAACCCAGATACCTACCGGCGAACTCGCACCTGTAGAGGGCACGCCGATGGACTTCCGCAAGGAGAAAAAGATCGGTGCCGAAATCAAAGCTGATTTCGAGGCATTAAAAATAGGTAAAGGTTACGACCATTGCTGGGTTAACGACGGTTGGGAGAAAGGTAAAATGCTCGGTGAAGTCGTTGTTCTGAAGGCTCCGAATTCAGGAAGAGTCCTCAGAGTAGGCTCTACACAGCCGGGCGTTCAGATCTACACAGGCAACTGGCTTGCCGGCAGTCCTCTCAACAGGTCAGGCAAAAGCTATGAAGACTACGACGGCGTGGCAATAGAAATGCAGGGATTTCCCGATGCCCCCAACAAACCTCAGTTCCCCTCTCAGGAACTTCGTCCGGGCGAGGAATACAAGCAGACAATCCGCTTCGCCTTCTCCACAAAATAAATTCATATCCTCCTGACAGGAAAGATGCCATCGGCATCTAAGGCAATTAAAAGACAAAAGAGCAGCTTCTCGGCTGCTTTTTTGTTTTTGTCAGCCCCTTCCCGTTTTCAAATCTCACAACTCACAACTCACAACCCAAATCTCAAATCTCGAATCTCAAATCGCTTTTTTTGTTCAGTGTCGAGCCCGTCGGGCTGAATCCCACAGCTCAAATCTCACAACTCACAACCCAAATCTCAAATCTTTTTTGTAATTTTGTAGTATGGATAATAATATTCAGGAGATTCGTCCCGACGTTCTCAACTACGACGACATTCGAAAGATGGTGCCCGCTCTCGACGGGCGTAAAAAACTTGTGGATAAAGCGCTTCATTTCATCGGCATAGATGAAGTGAACAGGATTCACGGTGACTATTGCGACACTCCCGGAGTGGAGTTTTCTCACCGTCTCGTGAATGAAGAATTCAAATTTAAACTCCGCATAGACAACTTGCAGACGCTCGCCGGCTTCAAGGATGGTCCCTTCATAACAGTCAGCAACCATCCCTTCGGCAGCTACGACGGCATTCTTCTGCTCCACATTGTGGGCGAATTCCGTGAAGACTATAAAGTGATGGTCAACCTGATTCTAAACCAGATTCAGGCAATGAGACCGAATTTCATTGCGGTAGATCCCCTCAAGAGCGATGACCCGGAAAAGAAAAAGATCACCATGCAAGGGATCCGTCTTGCCATGAAACATGTGAAAGAAGGACATCCTCTCGGATTCTTCCCTGCAGGCGCCATCTCAAAGCTCGACAAGTCGCTCACCATACGCGACCGCCAGTGGCAACCCACCATCATCCGCCTTATCAGGCAGATGCAGGTGCCGGTAATCCCCATCTTTTTCCATGGGCACAATTCCTTGTTTTTCAATATCCTCGGTATGATAGACTGGCGTCTGCGCACGCTGCGTCTCCCAAAAGAGGTGTTCCGGATGAGAGGAAAGGAGGTCCACGTCTCAATAGGCGATCCCATTTCCGTGGAAGAACAAAACAGGTGTGAATCGGTCGAAGCTCTCGGGGAATTTCTCCGTGGGGAAACCTACAAGCTAAAATCCATAAAATAATACTGCAGGAGAGCATCCTGCCCCCATATCTTACAACCCTCATATGGATGACGTCTTAAAAGCGAAACAACGCTTCTCTATAATCGGCAACTCCCCGGCACTGCTCGCGGCTATCGAAAGAGCCGTCAAAGTGGCGCCTATCGACCTCTCGGTCCTCGTCACGGGAGAAAGCGGCAGCGGAAAGGAGTTCTTTCCTAAAATCATACACGCTTTCGGCGCCCGCAAGCATAAGAAATATATTGCCGTCAACTGTGGTGCGATACCTGAAGGGACTATCGACAGCGAACTCTTCGGCCATGAGAAGGGATCTTTCACGGGAGCAATCAGCGCACGCAAAGGTTATTTCGAGGAGGCTGACGGAGGCACAATATTCCTTGACGAAGTGGCGGAGCTGCCGCTCACAACCCAGGCAAGGCTTCTTCGTGTGCTTGAAACAGGTGAATTTCTGAAAGTAGGATCTTCCGTGGTTCAGAAAACAGACATTCGCATAGTGGCGGCTACAAACGTCAACCTGCTCAAGGCAGTGGAGAAAGGAAAGTTCAGGGAAGACTTATATTATCGTCTCTCAACAGTGGTCATAAATGTGCCGGCATTACACGACCGCGGCGAAGACATACCTCTTCTTGCACGCAAATTCGCAGCCGATTTCTCAGAAAAATATCTCACGGCGCCAATCTCTTTTGCAGAAGACGCACGGCGTGCAATGATGCTCTATCGCTGGCCCGGCAACGTGCGCCAGCTCAAAAACGTGGTGGAGCAACTCGCTCTCTTCGAAGCCGGCACAGAGATCTCGCGCCGCACTCTCCTTGAAACTCTGCCTCTCGATCATTCCGGCGCATCCTCCCTGGTCGCCACCAAGCCTGAGGTGAGCTATGAGACCGAACGCGAGATACTTTGGCAAATGATTTATTCCCTCCGGAACGACATCTCGGAGCTCCGCTCCAAAATCGATGGAAACGCACAGGGATCAACACATGCCACGACCCAGTCGCTCATAAAATATGAGCCGGAAGCAAACATGAAATATTCTCCGGTAAATGAAGAATCTGCCGGCATTGAAGATGTCGTGGCGGTTCCTACTCTCGAAGATTCCGAACGTGATGCCGTCGCCGCAGCCCTGCGCCGCAACAACGGCAACAAGAAACTCACTGCCCAGCAGCTCAACATCTCTCAACGCACTCTCTACAGAAAGATACACGAACTCGGTCTCGAACTCGACGGCGCCGAGCCCGACAACAACGAACTATGAATCTTATAAATCTCTCATCTTCACTCCCCGGGGGAGTCCGCGCCTTGCGCCGCATATCTATGGCAAAATACGTTGCAAGCATGTGTATTGCCTTGATGTGTGTGGCTCTCAACAGTTGCATACCGTCTTATAAACTCAACGGATCCGCAATCAACTACGATATCTATAAAACCATTGATATTACCGACTTTCCGATCCGTGCCGCGCTCGTTTATCCCCCCCTCCAACAGACGTTTGAGAACAAACTTCTTGACAATGTCACCCGTCAGACACGTCTGCAGGAGGTAGACGGCAACGCTGATCTTGAAATGACAGGAGAAATTACGGGATATTCCCTCTCCCCGCAATCTGTCGGGACAGATGCCTACGCAACGGAGACACGTCTTACAATAACCGTGAGGGTAAAATATACCGACACAAAAAATCCCGCCAACGACGTGGACCAGAGTTTCTCCGCTTACAGACAATTCTCAAGTTCGCTTATGCTCACTGACGTGCAAGACGACCTTTGCAACGAAATATGCGACGAACTCGTGGATCTCATTTTTAACGCAACTCTCGGAAACTGGTAAACGGCGATCATATCATGACTGAAAAATACCCTTATTTCATATATCCGGACGTCATCGCATTAAAAGACTGTCAGGATCCGGAAGAGATCATGCGCCTGCGCAGAAGAATTGCTGCAAATGTGGGCGACATCCCTTCCCTAAGACTTATGCTTGGAATGGATCCTGAGGAGTTTGCAAGATTCTATCCGGATATGTCGCCGACAACGTTATCCACGACCGACACCATTGATTCATTCCTCGCACGTTTCGGACAGCCTGACGCACCCGTGTCAAAAGCGACCGCCGAAATTGGAACGGATTACGCCTCTGCATCCGCCGACACGCATGAGATCCCCGTGGCTGCGGAAGATTACACTTTTGAGCAATCTGATGCAGACGGTCAGCTTCCCGACGATTCCACAACTTCGGCAATCGACTCTTTCCTGACGGCAATGTCGCCCAAAAAGTCAGCTTCCAGCCCCCAGGAACGCACGGAAACCGAACTTGATGCCCGAAATTGCATAAAAAATCATGATTATCAAAAGGCTTTGGAAATTATTATGCGTCTTCGCTTGAATAATCCGGAAAAAAGTATTTACTTTGCAGACCAAATTCGCTTTTTGAGAAAACTCATACTCAATCAAGCTAAACAAAACAACGACAACAGCTGATTCAAAAGCTGAATAACACACTAATCAAAATGTATATTTTTCTTTGCATTCTCATCGTGCTCGCATGTCTTTTGCTGATCGGCGCGGTGCTTATCCAGAAATCTAAGGGAGGCGGTCTCGCTTCCGACTATTCTCAGGGCAACCAGTATCTCGGATATCGTAAGACAACCGATTTCATCGAGAAAGCAACCTGGAGCCTTGCAATCTTCATTTGCGTTGTGAGCATCTGTGCTTCTTTCGCCATCAAGACTCCGGTCAACGTTTCAAGCATCGCTCCCGCTCCCGCTGCAACTTCTGCACCCGCTCCGGCGCCTTCAAGCGCTCCGGCACCTGCTCCAGCAGCCCCCGCAGAAACTCCTGCACAATAATTTTCAAAAAGATACAAGCAATTAAAGCCGCATTAAAAAATGCGGCTTTAATTGCTTGTATCTTTTAATTTTGAATGTTGAATTTTGGATTGATCTCATTCAACATTCAAAATTCAACATTCAAAATTCGAAATTATTTCTGTTCCAGAAAAGCTTATCCCTCAAAATAGCAGAAAAGGTGGATTCTTTTCTCCTCACGAGATTAGTCACAAATCCGGCACGCTTCACTCTCACGGATTCTCCGGCGCATACCAAATACGACTGATCGTCAAGACTAAGACGGAATTGACCCGTGCGACTTTCGACAGAAAGCTCCAGCTCCGAATCACCTCCCACCACAAGCGGACGCACCGTCAGAGTGTGGGGAGCTACGGGGGAGAGCGTCATGCAATCTATCGTGGGCTCCAGGATAGGACCTCCCGCCGAAAGATTATAGCCAGTACTTCCGGTAGGGGTGGAGACTATAAGTCCGTCGCAACGATAATTGGCAAGGAAACGACCGTTGATCTCTGTTTTCACCGTTATCATCGATGATGTCTCCTCCTTAAGAAGAGCTACCTCATTCAGGGCATAGTGCCAGCTTCCATCAGGCAATCCCCTACTTTGCACCCAAAGCATCATTCTCTTCTCTATAATCACATCCCCCCTGCAGATGGCACCCAACATTGTTCCCACTTCCTCAAGGCGACAACTTGCAAGAAATCCGAGATGACCTGTGTTCACACCTAAAATCGGGATTTCCCGTTTCCCTACCCATCTGGCAGCCCGCAGAAAAGTTCCGTCACCACCGATACTGATCACCAGACCGGTGTCTTCCGGTAATTCGTCGATAACTTCTGCCCCGAAAAGGTCGATATTGTTATCGATCAAATATCCTGCAAACTTAGAATGAACCGAGACCTTAAAACCCAATCCTGAAAGGTGTGAAAACATTTCGGCAAGAGCCTTAAGATAAGGTTCCTGCCGACGGTTTCCATATATCGCAACTTTGTTAGTCATGTGCCAGTTGTCAGTTGTGAGTCGTGAGAGGTGAGTTGTGAGAGGTGAGTTTGGATGTGCCCGCTTCACTCGCGCCACAATCAAGTGTTTTTTGGATTGTGAGGTTATCGATAGTAATTAGTAATTGTCCCACAACTCAAAACTCAAAACTAATTAAACATTAAGCAAAGCTTGTAGAGACATAAGTCTTTCAGTGGCAATCTCGGCATCCCTCATTCCATCGTATGAACCATGCGCTTCAACCACCTTGAAATCATAACGTTCCAGACTTCTCACGGCTGCAGAAGGATCCGTGTGTCTAAGTCTAAGAGTGACTCGTATTCTGCCGTCGGCAGCCGGTGTGGAAATAAGATCCACAAGATGCGCGTCGCTGTCTTCCACAGCATGAGCCAGGACGCTGGCGCTATACTCTTCCGGGAGGCATTCAACCGTCACTTCACTGCAATCGTCCCTTGCCGCTATCATTCGTGCAAGCCCTTCAAGCATAGATGTCTGATCCACCACGCCCAAAGATGTCGTGCCGTCGTTCACCCCCACTTCCCTTCCGGGGGTGTCAAGAAGACGCGGCAACAATTCCAGCAACGGCATATCCGCCTCTACGATACGGCGCGGATTTCTGTCTGCCACCGTTTTCCCGGGTGATAATATTTCTCTTGCTGTCATAACCGTGTCATTTCCTTTTTATATTTCGTATTCAATCGGTCGGAAGTCGTTTTTAACGGGCATTAACCATTCGGCTTCAACTTTCTTTATTATTTTAACGTCTTAGCCTCGCTTTTTCTTTGTGTTAATTCCCTTTTTTTATACTTTTGTAGTTTGAATGAGTGATACAAAACTTTCCGACTCTTTAAAAGGTTTAATATTTTGGAATCACTCTCAAAACCTTTACAATGGGTTCAAAGTTACAAATTTTATGCCGAATTTCATTAATACAACATAAAAATTTATGACTTCGGATTCATCCACCATTTCAATCCACGCAGTATCAACGATTAAAATATCTGACAATGACCCGCTTAAGCGTTAACATCAATAAAGTTGCCACTTTGCGCAACGCACGCGGTGAGAACGTGCCCGATGTAGTCAAATTTGCCATCGATTGCGAAAAGCTCGGGGCACAAGGAATCACTGTTCACCCTCGTCCGGATGAAAGGCACATTACACATGCCGACGTCTATGCATTGAAACCGGTCGTCACAACCGAATTTAACATTGAAGGATATCCCTCTCCGGAATTTATGGCTCTTGTGACTGAAGTCCGTCCGGCTCAGGTGACTCTCGTGCCCGACGCCCCCTCGGCAATCACTTCAAATGCCGGCTGGGATGTGGTCGCCAATGAGGATTTCTTGCGCGACATCTGTGCCCAACTCTCTCAGGCGGGGATAAGAAGTTCAATATTCGTAGATGCCGATCCCACACAAGTGCGTAAGGCTGCAGAAGTAGGGGCAAACCGGGTGGAACTTTACACGAAACCATATGCCGACAACTATTCAAAAGACCGTGAGGCAGCGGTGGCTCCATTTGTGAAGGCTTCCCGGACAGCACTTGAAATCGGACTCGGACTGAATGCCGGACACGACCTCAACCTTGAAAACCTCGAATATTTCCACAAATCACTTCCACATCTTGACGAAGTCAGCATCGGGCACGCGCTCATATCCGACGCTCTCTATCTCGGCATAGACGAGACAATCAGACAATATCTTAACTGCCTTAAATAATGCACAATGCACAATTCATAATGCATAATTCATAATTCATGCTGCATGCTGCATAATTCAAAATTCAAAATTCAAAATTATTAAAACTCCAACCCCCAAAATATGACTGAACTTTCTTTCTGGTCGCTCGTGATGGACGGCGGCTATATCATGATCCCTCTTGCTGTCTTGCTCCTCGTCAGCATCTACATATTCATTGAGAGATGTATCGCCCTCCATCGCGCATCAAAAAGCGACGACACATTCATGAAGCGTATCCGCGATTACATTATGGAGGGAGATATCGAAAACGCTGAAAACCTTTGCAAGCGTACCGACACCCCCTATGCACGTCTCATCCTTAAAGGCGTGAAACGTATCGGACGCCCGATGAACGATGTCCTCGTAGCTATCGAAAACACCGGCAATATCGAGGTGGCAAACCTTACAAAAGGATTCACATGGCTATCTACCACAGCCGCCGGCGCCCCGATGCTCGGATTCCTTGGCACAGTGACCGGTATGATCGAGGCATTCTTCGCCCTCGCCAACGCCGGAACAGCCGCCAACATCACCGTCCTCTCCTCCGGTATCTACCAGGCTCTTGTGACCACAGTTGCAGGTCTCGTGGTGGGCATCGCCGCCCTCTTCGCCTACAACTTCCTTGTCTCACGCGTGAACCGCATCATGAACTCCCTTGAAGCAAAGACAATGGAATTCATGGACCTCCTCAACGAACCCGCCTGACAACCCTCATTGGTAATTAGCAATGAGTAATTAGCAATGAGTAATTCAACTTACAAATTGCCAATCACTAACTGCTAATTGCTAATTATTAATTACTAATTAGCAAAGAGATGGCATTAAAGAAACCTTTCCAGACTCTCGATACATTCTCCATGTCGTCGATGACAGACGTGATCTTCCTCCTGCTCATCTTCTTCATGGTGACCTCTACCCTCATATTCCCGGCGGCTATCGACGTCAACCTCCCTCAGAGCAGCGAACAGACTTCGCTGAAACCCGTTACAGAAGTATACATAGACGCCGATTCCAAACTTTACCTCGTGGCTGACCGCAACGACTCGATCGAGGAAAACTCCACGGCTCGTGCCGTGACCCGCGATGAACTCCTCGCCAACCTGATGCTCATACAGCGTCAGGATTCCCTGCGTGCCGTGGCTCTCTATGCCGACAGCACCGTGGCTTATGCCCGTGTGATCGAGGTGCTCGACCTTGCCGCCCGCAACAATCTAAGGCTCGTACTCGCAACCCGTAGCTCTCAGAAATGAAAAGATATGACAAAGACCGCACGATAGCCGCGTTCCTAACTTTTCTCGTGGCTCTGGCGATTCTGCTAACCCTCTTCTTCGGCGGAATCTCCTGGGACCGTCAGGCTCTTGCCGAGGCTTCCACTCCCGAAATCATGGATGAGGAAGTTTTCATCGAGCCGGAACTTGTGGAACTCGGTGAAGAAAATGCGGTGAATCACGATAAACCCGCCCCTGCAATGAAAGGTGAGCCTGATCCGGCTCCCGAAGACAAGGCGGAAATTATTGAACCGGGTCCCAAACCCGAACCTGCTCCCCCGAAGCCGAAACTGAACACACAGAAGAAGGAGAGCAAAATGAAAGTGGAAGAGCCTTCCCAGACTGATAAGGAGCGCCAGAAAGCCACCAGTTCCGTGGCGAATAAATTCTCCCACAGGAACGGTGCTGTGGAAGGCACTGACAAAGGCACCTCGGGAGCCGGAGGCACAGGTGTCGGCGTGAGCGGCAACGCCCACGGTCGCTCATTCATCAGCTGTCCGAAACCGGATGTGGCTCTGCGCCACAAGACCATTGTGACGGTCAACGTGGTGATAGATGCGGAAGGTAAAGTGGTTGAGGCAACGGCAAAGGGAAGTGCCGACGCCTCTATACGCCGCAAATGTGAGGCGGCTGCACGTCAGGCACGATGGTCGGCAAAAAAGGGTGCCACCTCGACACGCGGCTCCATCACCTTCACCATCACACCCCGCTGACAACCTGAAATAGTTCAATGCGGGGTGGTTCCCACTCCTGTATTAAAGTCGAAACACATCTTGAAAAACGCTGACTTTCTAAAAATCAACAGCTAAATTTCCAAGTTCACAAACGTTCTTGCGTTAACAAATTTTAAATATTGGGCTTTACCCCCCCCGAATGTTAATTTGTGTTAAAATTATTTGTATTTAAGAAATTTTCACCATATCTTTGCGACACATCCGGGAAAGACCGGAAGCTTAACTACATATTAATAACGATACTACACTACGGATAAAATTGCTCATCACCTAAATTTTTTGCATTGATTAGAAATTCTACTTCTCTACTTATTTGCAAAACCAATCGATGACCTTCATCCCGTTTTCATGTGTCAGTCTGACTGACTCATCTTCCAATTCCATCCTCGCGCAGGAAATGTTGCAAGGTGCGTCTTGATCAGACTATTAGGATTATAAATACATTCATGAGACTCAGACATCTTGCCACAGCCTTGTTTGTCCTGGCATGCTTAACCCAGGCGACGGCTCAGAAAGTGGCACTTAAAACTAACCTGGCATCAGATGCCTTGCTAAGTCCCAATATCGGTGTCGAAATAGGGATGGCTCCAAAATGGACCCTCGACATCTCCGGACAGATTAACGCGTGGACTGTCAACAGCCACCGCTGGCGTCACTGGCTACTCCAGCCCGAGGCACGCTATTGGCTATGCGACACTTTCCAAGGTCACTTCTTCGGTGCGCATGCCATCGGGGGACAATTCAACGTCGGTAACATCAACAACCACATCCATTTTCTCGGCACGGACTTCTCTCAGCTTTCCCACAACCGTCATCAGGGCTGGATGGCTGGGGCAGGCATTGCCTACGGTTATTCCTGGATTCTCTCACGCCACTGGAACTTCGAGGCGGAGTTGGGTCTTGGATGGATCTATACCCGCTACGACGTCTACCCATGCTCCGAATGCGGCACAAAGATCGCGTCGGGGAAAGCCCACAACTATGTGGGTCCGACGAAAGTTGCCCTGAATCTCGTCTATATCTTCTAAATTTCGCCGCTATGAAAAAATTCGCTCTTACAGCCGCTCTCCTTTCATGTCTCGCATCCCCCTCACAAGGGGCGCCGGCAAATGAATTCGGGATTTCCGACATGAATTTTATACGCACCGGCGATGCACTCCTTGTCGGGATGAAGATAGACGCCTCGGAAATATCTCTCAAAGGGAACCGGGAGATTGAACTGCTTCCGATTCTCGTCAACGGTTCAGACTCGCTCATGCTCTCCCCGCTTACCATAGCCGGAAGAAACCACTACTACCGTCATCTCAGAAACGATGCGCCCACCGCCCCGGCGGTTATCCGTGCCGGAGAGGCGACAGCCCCGGTTTCATATCGAGCGGAGGTTGACTACTCACCATGGATGGAAAACGCAACTCTCGTGATGGAGACTGTCGAAAAAGGATGCTGTGCCGAACCGATCAATGCCGGAACCATTCCTGTTGCTCAGCTTGACCTCGAACCGGAAGTGTTCATGCCACAATTTGCATACATTTCCCCAAAGGCGGAGACTGCAAAAATCAGGGAGATCAACGCGCGTGCCTACATCGACTTCCCGGTCAACAAGACCGTGATATATCCGGATTACCGCCGCAACCCTACGGAATTGGCGAAGATCAGGGCTACAATAGATTCCGTGAGAAACGATGAAAATCTATCCATAACTTCCATCCATATAAAAGGTTTCGCATCTCCCGAGGGAACCTATCCTGCAAACTCCCGTCTTGCTGAAGGCAGGACAGCGGCGCTTTCAAAATATGTAAACTCTCTCTATAAGTTCCCAGCCGGAGTCATGACCTCCTCTTTTGAACCGGAAGACTGGCAAGGGTTGCGCGAATTTGTAGCGTCGCCTGAAGGGAAAGCTGTTTTGACAGACACAGAAGGATTGCTCGCCATCATCGACTCCCCTGACTATTCAGGAAAAGACGATGTCCGTGAAGCGGAGATCAAGAAAAGATTCCCCAAGGACTACAGGTATCTGCTTGAAAATGTTTATCCGGGTCTACGTCATTCCGACTATCGGATTGAATATCAGATACGGTCGTTCCATTCGCCCGAGGAGATACTGAAAGTGATGCAGACAGCCCCTCAAAATCTTTCGCTTCATGAGTTTTATGTGCTCGCACAGTCGCAGGAACCGGGAAGCCCGGTTTTCAATGAGGTATTCGAGACAGCAGTGAGGATGTACCCATCCGATCCGGTGGCAAATCTCAACGCCGCCTGCTCGGCAATGCAACGCAACGACCTCGAAAAAGCTGCCGCCTATCTTGAAAAAGCCGGCGACACCGCCGAGGTGGAATATGCTCGTGCTGTTCTTGCCGCGATGCGTGGAGACGGCGAGCGGGCAATCGGGATGATTAAAAAGCTGCCCTCAACACCCCAAAGCCGAAAGACGTTGGAATCTCTTAAAAATGGAATCTCGCGCGACGGCAAAAATTTCATTCCTTTGACCGATAAGGTGACCGTCCCGACAGGGGAATAATCATATACGTTTAGAATCTCTTTTCCCCACAAGTAAAAACGGTGGGAAAGGGGAAATTTCAAGACCTGACTCAGGGCAGCGACGCCCCGGGAATACCCTTTACACACAAAAAGTTTGATAAAAATTTAATCCAAATAACAACTAACAACCTAAAACTCAGATGAAAAAGCTTAACAAATTCTTCATCGCGCTCATGTCGGCAGGCATCCTCGCCTCCTGCTCCAGCGACAACCTCGACGGTCCCAAGACTCCGGAAAACGTTGATGGTCTCTACATGACATTGACTGTGTCACCCCAATCAATGACCAGGACTGCTTCCCCTTCAAATATTTTTGAAGAGGGTACAGAAGATGAAAATAAAGTAAATAATTTACTTCTTATACTTGTTGACAAAAACAACATAGTAATCGACTATGCGCGTGTCTCTGCCACCAATACAAACACAGGTAAAGTAGATGTTTCCGCAGATAACAAAACCGTTACCGCAACAGGTCAGTTTAATCGGAACAATATGATTTCATATCTTCAGACTAATCCCGCAGACAATGAAACCAAGTTCTATGTGGTATGCAATCCTACAGAAGCACAAGAATTCACGATAGGTCAGAATATCAATGATTTCATTTGTAAAAAATCACTTTCCACATATTCTACCCCAAATAACTTCGTGATGTCAAACTCAAAGAATGCTGACGTTTCTTTACCAACGTTAAATGATGTGCGTGCAGGGAAGTATAGTTCTATTGAAGATTCATACAAAATAGCAACCGTAGAAGTTGAACGTGTAGTGGCACGTTTTGACTATGCAGAATATATTGATGGTTCTGAGGCAAAAGGTAGGGCGGGGAACTATTATTTTGAACTTTCATCAGCACGGGAAGATGATACAAACGGGAAACTCAACATTTCAATTAAGCAACTTGCTTTAGCGAATATGGGCAAGGCGTTCTTTTTGTTCAAACGTGTTAACAATGATGGACTTCTCACTACCGCAGCCACTATGTTCGGTGGAGAGACAAAAGACAACTATGTAGTAGGGCCATATGGTAAAGAGAAAGCTGCGCTGAATAGTATTGAAGATGATGGAGATAAATTTGATGAATATTTTGAATACGCTATCTTCGGAAAAGATTTTAAACCGGAATTCTCTAATGTCTCCACCATCATGAACTCTGAAAACCTTCGTGGTGATGAAGATGGGAAAAAAGATACAGGTAAAGGATATAACTTCTGGCGCTACTCAATGCCCAATAACCTTCCTGCTGACCCTAAAGTAACCCAAAAGAATGGTAATAGTACTGTTGTTATCTTTCGAGCAGAAATAACAACACCTGATACAGAAGGTGATCTAAAGACAGCCATGGAAGCAGGGGACTGCATTTATGCACATAATGGTAAACTTATTGGGAACTACACCGCACTTAAAGAGCTTATTGCTAAAGACGCAGCTCATGCAATATCTATAGCTTACAATAATTCTGGACTTACTGATACACAAAAAGAAGCCGCTACTGCAGATCAAGAAATTAATAAATCACTCGTTAAAAATGGGAAATTCGCAATTTACACTGCAGATAATGGTCATTATTACTGCGATTATTACTATTGGAACCGTCATAATGACAATAATGATCCAAATTTGATGGGTCCTATGGAATTCGCTGTTGTACGCAATACAATATATAAACTTGCAGTAACTAAGATTGCAAAACTTGGTCATCCAACGATTAAAGGAAACGATCCGGATCCTCTCAAACCTGACACTCCGGATGAGACATCCGATTTCTTTATGAATGTGAGTGTAACAATCCGAAATTGGGGTGTGCGCGTCAACAACATTGAATTCTGATTGATAACCGATTAAATCTTTCTTCAATGAAAGGTAAAAAGTCATATTTCTACAGCATCGCGACGGCGGTAAGCGCCGCCGCCGTGATGCTGCTATCTTCATCCTGCGGAATCATAAACGAAGATCTTGACCCGTGTCCGGGCCCGGTGACGAAACTCAGGTTCGTCTATGAATACAATATGGAACGCGCCAACGCCTTCCATAACCAGGTGCACTGCCTGTCGGTGTTCATATTCGATGAAAACGGCAAACTCGTATCCCGCAGGAACGAAACTTCGGAAGATGCCCTACACGATGAGAACTATCGCATGACCGTAGACCTGCCCGAAGGTGACTATCACGTTGTGGCTTACGGAGGTATGGAATGTGAAAACAGTTCTTTCTCCCATCTTTCGCAACTCTCCACAGGCAGCAATGTCTCCGATATTCGCGTAAGTCTCGACCCCGCAGGATTGACACCCTCCGGAGGCTCGCCGCTCCACAACCATTTCTATGGAGCAGCCGACTTTTCCGTGACCGATACCTCAACGGAAACCAGAGTGGAGATGATGAGGAATACCAACACAATTCAGGTTGCTCTCCAGAACATTTCGGGAGCCCCTATCAGTCATGAGGATTTCGACTTCAAGATAACTGACGACAACACCCTTTTCGACCATCGAAACAACCTGATAGAAAACGGCACTGTCACCTATCTCCCCTACCACACGGAGACTATGACGGCAGAACCGTCGCAAGAGACCAAGGCTGACGGTGACACCCCTGTCAGCATCGCCCTCGCAAGGTTTTCCACATCCCGCATCGTGCGCGCAAAATCTGTTGCACCCACACTTTCCGTGACGCGGAAAAACGACGGAGGAGAAGTGTTCAGAATCCCCCTGTCAAGCTACATGCTCCTCTTCAAAGAGAACCATGCCAACACAGCACCTATGGGGGATCAGGAATATCTCGACCGCGAAAATTCGTGGCGTTTCGTCTTCTTCCTCGATGATGCAAACGGCACCTGGATCTCCACCCACCTCATCATAAACGACTGGATGGTAAGGATCAACAATACTGAATTTTAGACTAATGCTTTATGCAATGCAGAATGCATAATTCATAATGCATAATGTAGAATGAAACATCTTTCACGACATATAGCGATATTGATTGCAGCAGTCCTGACTATCACGGGTTGCTCCGACGGAGACGTGCCCGGCTACATACCGGATTTGCATGACGCCTCAGTATATTTCAATATTAATGTAGACATCAAAGGAAACGACGCGACAAGAAGCAATACTTCCGGAGAAGACACATCTTCCGACGGCACTGAAACAGGCACAGAGGCGGAGAATAAAATCAATCGCGCCCTGTTTGTGTTGCGTCCAAAAGCCGAGGAGGATGCGGATAAACCCAACCTTTTTGTAGTTGTCAACACATTCTCCCAAAAGTCGGAAGGCAACTATGTCCTTACCGCCAAAATGCCGATGAAAGATGCCGTAGAATTCGGGAAGCAAGCTGATAACACAGAGTATGAGGTATTTATCCTTGCCAACTATGATAATTCAGCATATGCCAAGCTCTTGCAAGTGGATTATGGACTTGAGAATTACAAATACACCGTAGATGGTCTCAACTCAAGTCTACTGAATGTGGAATTTGGTCTGCCGATGGCAAATTTTAGCCCATGTGAGATCAAAATAAAAAACTGGAACGAGGAGACATTCTATAATTACATAAAAGAGGAGAAAGCTTTCCCGATTCTTGGAGAAAGCGGCAGTGTGACTATCGAACGCTCAGTAGCAAGAATCGACTATCGCGACAAAGACAGATCTTCCATAACAGATGAGAATGATCCTGAAAGGGAGACGCACACATATAAAATCGGTGAAACAGGATATGTGGTGAAACTTACCGGCATGTGCCCCATCAATGTCAGCAAAGAGTTTTTTGCATCCAGACATATCTTTAACCCGGCTTCCGGAGACGCCCAACCCTCAACAGAATTCCTTGGAAGAGAAACCTCAACCAACTTCTTCCTTGACACAGACGATGCTACAAAACGTGGTGAGATTTCAGCACTGCCAACTACTCATTTCATAAACCAAGGTGCATACAACACAACCTCACACACCGGTTATGAGACCATATTTGACTCAAATAGGAATAAATATCCATATAAAGCTAAAACTGAACTACACAAGGGATACACCCCATGGTGTTACATAACGGAGAACACTATCACGCAACCGGAACGGCAGCTACAAGGTTTCACCACCGGAATCATGTTCCGCTTTCAGATCATTCAAACTCCGGGAAATGCTCCGGAAGGCAAAAAGGTTGATGATACCCTTGACTACTACTATTTCATACGACATAACGACAACGACAAACCGAACGAAATGGGACCCATGGAGTTCGGGGTCGTTAGAAACACCATCTACAAACTTTCAATCGAAAGCATCAGCGGATTCCCGGATCCATATATCCCCGAAAATCCAGATGAGCCCGGTGATGCCAAAATGATTGTAAATGTGGCAGTAAACGACTGGAGACAAATCCATTTTGAAACAGATTACTGAAATAATTTTGGATGTTGAATTTTGAATGTTGAATTAAGTTAGCGACTCCCCGAGTCGCTCCTCAGATAAACAGACAACAGACAACCGAAAACGGAAATATGAAAACAACTTTCAAATCATATATCTCTATGGCATTGCTCACTGCGGCGGCTTCAATGATCGCGCCGGCGTGTAGCGATGACAACGGCTATTATATCACCCCATCTGAAGACACCGACGGATTCGTATTGATGCTCCCTTCGGTAACCACCTTCGACACCCGTGCCGATGAATACGGAGCCACTGCCGAAGAACTAAAATACTCCTCCCTAACCTTTTTCGCATTCCCGGTAGAAGGAGGAGAAGTGAAAACTGTAAAGTTAATCACAAATGAATCAGAATCCGGAGATCTTAACTTAAAAGATAATTACACCCCCTATCCCATCAAATTGAAACCGGGGAAATACCGGTTTTATTTGACGGCAAATTATTTCGGTACTACTTCCATCTCCTCTCTCCCCCAAACAGAGACAGAGCTTAAGGCAGAAAAGATTGTTTATGAAAGTTCATTCACCGGAGCAATCCCTGAGAAGGGGTTGCCGATGTCGTGCGACCACTCCGGTTTCCATTCGGAAAGCGGGATTGGTCTCGGAGAATCGTTTGAAGTAACCGGCAACGAAAACCAGACCGTCTACGCCGACCTCACTTTCGCCTGTGCAAAAGTATCGGTCACAGCAAACGATATGCAAGGCGCTACGGCTCTTATCTCATCATTGGGAGTTAGCAATATCTCCGCCAATGTTCCGATTATCAAGAATGATAATTTTGTTAACGACCAAACCGGCTATGGCAAAATTGAGAGCATCTCAGTGAAAGAGAATTCGACAGAAGATGAAGCTCCCGCTACCCTCTCTTTCTATATCCCGGAACGAATTGTAAGTGAAACAAATACCCCCTCGCAATCATCAGCAACCGTTAAAATCGGAGAAAAGGAAATAAAACTTCCGCTCGGAGAACCGACAGATGTCTCAACAACTGAAACGAATCCACTCCCCGATGCTGACACACACCGTGCCATAAAACGTGGCACGCACTATATATACACACTAAACGCCAAGGCTGAACCGACTCTCAAGGTAGAGCCTTGGAGCGTAGAAAAAATCCTCTACAATATCCAGGGACAATATTTCCTCCACGTAGAAGAAACCGCATATCCCATAGAAACCGGCAAAACCACAGCAATCTGGTATGACTCAAACACAACTCCCGAGCTTGAATCACCTAAATATAGCGATACTGATCTTTATAAATATCAAATAAAGGGAGATTCTATCTATGTGTTTGTAAACCCCGCAATTTCTTCATCCGAATATAATAATATAAGGACCAACGAGAACAACTATAATTTCTTCCATATCGTGGCAGGGAATATCCACAAGAGGATAACTGTAACTCCTTTGAAACTCATTAACTATCTGAATGTGACTCCACTCAATATGTCCATCGATGTAAGAGAACAGATCGCATCAGGTTATTATTCCAACTCTTTCCCTATACTTATAGACACCAATATCAAAAAGGTTAAAATCACACGTGGTCCGGAATGGTCAAATCTTCCGAATACTGAATGGGGAACAAACATTAAGCCTGAAGACTATGTGATAATGCTCACTGACAAAGATGGCAAACAAATAGAAGTGAAACAAGATGGGGCGGTCATCGAAGTTAAAGATGGGGTTTCTGAATTAAATCTCAAATTCAAAGGTCTCAATTCCGGGAAAGAAACATGGGAACGAACTCGCCAGCTCACTTTCACCGTGACCGCTATCGATGAAGATGGAAATCCTGTAAAAGTAGAATCGGGTGATACAAAAGAACTCTCCGAGACAGCTACAATCAACATAATTCCCAATATTCAAAACTACAAGATCCATTTCAAAGCGGATGGATGGACTAATCCACATATATACGTCTATCAATGTCTTGAGTTTCCTTCTGATGTTAAAAACACGGATTTAGCAAACAAACCGATAGCTACGGGATCTGACGGCAATACAGCCGCCCTTGAATATTCATTCACAGGGAAAATAGCATTCAAAGGATGGGATACCGAAAACCTATATAATGACCCGAATGCGTCTGTTTCCGGTCCAACAAATGGATTCTATTATTTTAATTGCACTGATGGTAAAAATACCGGTTCATGGTCGGCAGGAGTGGGAGATTTCACAAAACATTATTACGATAATATGGATTTCTGTATTGTTCATAGGAATTCACTTAAAGACACTGACTATGATTGTCAAGATTGTCGAAACGAAAAATATAATAAATTATGGCCCGGCATCAAAATGAAGAAAGGGACAGGGAATTCTGATGGCTGGTGGGATTTTGAACTTACCGGAGTAGCGGAACCGGGTAAGGCGTTGATAATGTTCGCAGACGGACATACTTCTGGTGGTTTGAGATTCCCTTCTGATAATAATGTAGGGGTGCCTCTATTTGATTTCCCTGACAAAGAGGGTTGGCTATATTATAACGGAGTAGTCGATGACCGCGTCAATAATGTATTCGTTAATGAAAATCCCTCACTATAAGAATAAACTATAATCAAATAAGATGTAAACCCACCGATTACATTAATGTTTAACAATGCACTTCTATTACGATTCTACTTTTAGTGGGAACGTATATAATATTAATTGATCTCCGATATGAAAATACATATTACCATATTATCTTTAATTTTACTTCTTTTGGCATCTTGCAGCGATGAATTCGGATTGCCCAATGAAAGAGGGATACAGTCTGACGGAACGGTGGAATTGACTTTCTCCGTTCCGGCAGCAGCCGTGGTCAACACCAGAGCGGAGGCAGATCCTGAATATCAGGTGAATGATATCTCTATTTTAGTATTCAAGGGCAGCGACAGTGAAACCGCACCGGCTCAGATAATTGAGAAATTATCTGAAGGAAACCTTATATATCTGAATGACAACCGATATAAAGTCTCTTTCAAGTTGAATGCAGATATTAGGTCTTCAAAAGATCTTCAATTCTACTTTATCGCCAACATCCCCGAGAATGTAACGTTTCAAGTCAATACCACACTTTCCACTATCTTAAAACAGGAGTCGAATTCTATCGGTGAATCCGGCAAGTTTGTAATGAGCGGTTATTGTTCGCTATCTGATCTGACAACAAAAGATATTCCACTTTACCGTAACGGGGCAAAGGTGACTGTGACAAATGCTACAAATTCCCAGGGAGCTACAACAGAACCGGGCTCAGAATCATATCTGTTTTCCCTGTTCGGGAATGCAACCTCAAGTCCTGTCATTGGTGGATTCCTGTCAGCCGAAGGATCGGATGAAGGGTGCGGAGCTCCCTCCGTGGTCAGTGACTTCCCCAACGATATAACAGATAATGGAATCCGTTATTATCATCCCACTCTAAACACGGGAAGCAATGAAGGGAAAGCATTTATTATTGTAAAAGCGGAGTATGAAACAAAATCATATTTCTATCGTCTTGATTTCAAAAGGATTGAGGAAGCGACAAATGAAGGCGCGACAAAGGAAAAGGAAGTGTATCTTGACTTGCTCCCCAACCATTGGTATCAGGTGATGATTGAAAGCATCGACGGACCCGGCTACACCTCTCCTGAAGAGGCATCGAAACACCCCATTTCATTGATCACCTATGATATCCATGACCATGCCCCGGTGATCTTCAACATGATCTCCGACGGAATACGCGAACTCGGAGTGACACATGAAGTGACCTATAACAATGGTGTCATAGAAGACGAAAAATGGAGTGAAAAATATATAGATATCAAATGTTTTTCCAAATATGACAGTGAAATGACATCTCTTCCGGAAGGTCTGACAATAATTTCTGAAGATGAATGGCTTGAAATCAGTGATCCTGAAGAAATCACTGATGCCAATCTCATCGGGACAGGATCGGAATCAGATCCAAATCACACAGGGAAAGTATTCAGATACAAGCTGCGGTTCAAGGAAACTGCTGAACTCGGCACTCTAAACAGTGATATCACCGTGGCATGGAAGGGATTGACACGTAAAATACCTGTCACTTGGGAACGTTCATTCTCCGGATCAGACCTCTGCAACGTAACACTCAGAATTTATAATGAGAATAATGATTTACAAGAGGAAATTACAGATTATTGGGGCTTCCTGGCAAGCAAGGAAGAGGGTTCCAACTATTCGGAAGCCGGACTCTGGGGCATTTCCCCCTCAAAAAACAACGGAAAAATCAGGAACCAAGGTCTTCACTTCCCCGTGATGTATGGCGATCCAGGGGAAACAAATGAAGCAAGGTGGAGATATGAATATGTGGTGAATATGACAGCCCTGAAAGATTATGATTTTGATTGGAAAGTAAAGATAGAAGGAGACCCAACAATTTTGGACCATGTAAAAATAAACGGATCATCCACTCTCTCCGGGACACATCAGATGAATGACAATTTAATCTTCACAATCACACGACCCGGAAACGCTTACACTAATTCCGGTAGTGTTGACGGTGAAACAAACGATTACACTTACGGCACGGGAAAATTCATTCTTAATGTGACTACCAAACCGAAAGCGGATGAACCCGGGTCACGTCTTTCAAACGAATATTCGTTTGATCTCTATCACACTGGGTTCTTCCATAAGGATCCCCAAACAGAACGTGCAGACACTAAAGATCCTGATAATTATTATTATTACGAAGTGGTGCCTATTCAAGGGGCAGTCCGTATGCGCTACTGGCTTGACCGCAATCTCGGCGCAAAATCGTCAGGAATGTATATTGAGGCAACGGGAGGGACTGCATACTATGGAGATTCTGATGCTGCAGGCGGATATTATAAAGTAGCAAATTACAAAACAAATTCCTCTACCAATACATACGTTGACCCCGAAATTATAACCACAGTAGCGCCTCCGGGATATCGTGTACCTCAACAAAAAGTATGGGATGCCATGAGAAATTCAGATAGATTCCATACGGAAATCAACGGTAACCATTTCGAATCTTATTATGAGACAAATGATCCTAAAATAGGGAAAGTATATTTCCCTAAGGCAATGATGATGGAAAACAGCAGCAAACTGGGAGAATCGCGTGCCGGATACTATTGGACAAGAACGGCTTCAACCGGAACAGAAAAAGAGGAGATAGGGAAATGGCTAAAGATGCTCGTAATTTCAGGATCTTCAACATCATATATCAACGGAAATGTGACAGACTATAAGGCATCAGTACGCTGCATCAACAATATTCCCGATGATAATAAACTAAAACGCACCTCTTTCAATGTGAATGGTGCAACACACGTCTATCTCTATAAGTTAGATACAGATGGCAAAACCAAAATTCCCACCACTTCATGGCCTGGACATGTGATTGGGAACTATTCTACAATGAAAGACGGATGGTTTAATTTCGTCTTTGAGTCAACAGACTTCGATCCAGATGAACTATATGTGATTTTCAATTTCGTTGACGAAAAAGGGATTATTCATACAATGAGTCCGGAAACAGTTTCTAATAAGAAAAATCCAACTGATAAGAAAAATCCAACTGAAATAACACCCACAGAAGCCGAAGGTTGGAAAGTAAAAGATTTCACTTCAACAGAAATACAAGATTCATCTGAACCGGAGTTATCAGGTTCAACCAATATGGGTTATTGGTGGGTATGCAAGCATCAAGACCCTCAATCCGTGTATTGTTATTCTCAAGACCCTATACCAGGTGGCGGTTTCTATATTATTAAATTCCAGACAGCTTGGGTAAGGGATTATTGCCATATCTGGTGCGAAAGAGGAGATTTCAATTCTCCTTTTGGTTCTATATCAGAATCTTCTGTAGAACTTAATGGATATCGATATTTTGTTATAAATACTCATTTGAGAGGCTGGGATGATATTAACTCCATATCTATTATTTTTTATGAATATGAAAAACAGCACCTACGTACAACAATAGAGAATATCAAACTTGATCAATTCGAATTAGTATCAAAGCCTGGCATTCTTCCACAAGATAATAACAATGACATTAGAACCTATAATAAATATAAAGGATCTAAGGTATATATGTTAAATATTAGCAAATCAGAGATAGACAAATAATAAATTATCTATAATTTTTATATCAAGAAATAAGCTTAACTAAAATCAATAGTATTATAAGTAGTAGTAGTAATAACAATCATTTAACATTTTTATTGAAGGATCATTGTTGCCAATGAAGCAATTGATTGCCATTGAAGAAGGTCAGCCGGCTCAACAAGCCAACTGACCTTCTCTTACTTTACTCTTGGGCTATTAGCCTTGATCAATTAGCCTTGATCAATTAGTAATTAGTAATGAGTAATGAGTAATTAGTAATTTAATTCCATAAAGTCACAATGAAAATAGACCTAAGAACATCCATTTCCACGGTAAAGCAATCAAATAAACATAAGAACAGAAGAACATGTTTTTTATTCGCATGTCCTTTTGTCCTTATGTCTCAATTACTAATTGCTAATTGCTAATTACTAATTGTTCATTGCTCATTGCCAACTGGATAGAGCTCGCCGCGGAGGGTCGCGCTGCTTGCATCGAGGATGCGCACCTTGACAAAATCGCCCGGCTTAGTGTCTCCTTTCGGGAAAACCACCACCTTGTTTTGCGATGTGCGTCCGAAATGCTCGTCGGCACTCCTCTTTGACCGTCCCTCCACAAGAACCTCCATCACCTTGCCGACGTCCCTGCGGTTGCTTTCAGCCGACAATTCGTTCTGAAGCGCTATCATCCTGTTCAAACGGTCGATCTTTACCTCTTCCGGCACATTGTCAGGAAGATGTTTCGATGCGAATGTCCCGGGGCGCTCGGAATATTTAAACATAAACGCCGAGTCAAACCCTACCTCACGCATCAAGTCGAGAGTCTGCTGGAAATCCTCCTCCGTTTCATTATGGAAACCGGTGAAAAGATCCGTAGAAATACCGGCATCAGGCATCACCCTGCGGATTGCCGCCACACGGTCGAGATACCATTCACGGGTGTATTTTCTGTTCATCAACTTCAACACAGCATTGCTGCCGCTCTGAACAGGGAGGTGCACATGGCGCGCTATGTTAGGATATTTCGCCATGGTCTCGATCGTGGCGTCACACATATCCTTGGGATGAGAAGTGGTGAAACGCACGCGCATATCCGGGGCTGCCTCCGCCACCATGGCAAGAAGCGCCGGGAAACGGGTCTCATTCCCATCTTCGTCCTTATAATCATAGCTGTCGACATTCTGACCTAATAAAGTGACCTCCTTGAACCCCTTCGCACGCAGGTCGGCAAGCTCACGGAGAATGCTCTGCGGCTCACGGCTGCGCTCGCGTCCTCTTGTATAAGGCACAATGCAATATGAACAGAAATTGTTGCATCCGCGCATGATCGATATGAATCCCCCCGTCTGGGAAGAGCCTAACCTGCGGGGCAAGACATCGCGATAGGTCTCCGTAGTGGAAAGCTCGATGTTTATCGCCTTTGAGCCTGCCTCGGCAGCGGCTATCAGATTCGGGAGGTCAAGATAAGAATCAGGTCCGGCAACCACATCCACCCCATATTCATCTATGAGCTGATGCTTTAGCCTTTCCGCCATGCATCCTATCACACCTATTATTATATTTCTTCCTAACTTCCTGCGAAGGGAGTTCCAATATGCAAGGCGGGAATATATCTTCTGTTCTGCATTTTCACGGATCGAACAAGTGTTGAGCAGCACGGCGGCAGCCTCATGATCGTTTTCGGTAGTGTCATAACCCGCCATTTCCATCATGGCTGCAACCACTTCCGAATCCGCCACATTCATCTGACAACCATAAGTCTCTATGCGCACTTTTTTGCAATCTGTGCAGTTTTTATTGCTGTTCGGTAAAAAAAATGGCTCCATAATTCGTATTAATGGAATAATATAGTTACTTTTGTGCAAAATTACGATTAATATTTTTAGGTTACAAATGAGCATTCCATTTATTTCAGCAGAAGAGGCGGCGGCACATATAAAAAACGGCGATAACGTCGCCCTTTCCGGCTTCACGCCTTCAGGAACGCCCAAGATAGTACCGCTCGCAATAGCCGACATGGCAACAGCTCTCCATAAAAAAGGGGAGCCGTTCAAAATAAACCTCTACACCGGAGCCTCCACAAACGAATTTGTCGACGGTGCGCTCTCAAACGCAGACGCCATAGGGAACAGGGCTCCATATCAAGGAAACCCTACCACACGTCAGTCAGTCAACAAGGGTCTTATTAATTTCTATGACCCCCATCTCAGCCACATGAGTCAGGATATACGCTACGGTTTCATAGGCGATATCGATGTGGCAATAGTGGAAGTGACGGAAATGAGCCCCTCAGGCGAATTCGTACTTGGAGCCGGACTCGGCATGGCCCCAACCATCGTGAAGCTTGCAAAAAAGGTGATTATTGAATACTGCTCCTATTATCAGACATCTTTCAGAGGGTTTCACGACATTTATATGCCCGCCGACCCACCGGCCCGGCGCGAGATACCAATCTATAAGCCAACCGACAGAATAGGCTCACAAGTGTTGAGAATAGACCCCGCCAAAATTATAGGGGTGGTCCCTTCCAACGAATCGGAGAGTGTGAAGTCTTTCACTCGTCTCAACGACACCACCAGAGCCATCGGGTACAATGCAGCCGCTTTCCTCGCGTCTGAAATAAAGAAGGGAAGAATACCCAAACAATTCCTTCCCATCCAAAGCGGAGTGGGAAACGTGGCAAACGCCGCACTATACGGGCTCAATGAGAACAACGATATCCCCCACTTCCAGATGTTTACCGAAGTGGTGCAGGACGCCGTAACAGATCTTATGGAAAACGGTAAATGCACATTCGCCTCGACATGTGCCCTCGCTTTCTCCGATAAGACTATGCTCCATTTCATGGACAACGTAAACTTCTACCGTGACAAGATTATTATGCGTCCCGGAGAAATTACAAACCATCCGGAACTTGTACGCCGTCTCGGACTCATCGCAATGAACACTGCCCTTGAATGCGACATCTACGGCAACGTCAACTCAACACACGTCAACGGGACATACATGATGAACGGCATAGGTGGCTCAGGAGATTTTGCACGCAACGCATGGCTTTCCATATTCCTCACTCCATCGATACAGAAAGATGGTGCCATCTCAACTATCGTGCCGATGGTTACACATGTAGATCATAATGAACACGACGTGAGGGTGATTGTGACAGACCAGGGGGTAGCCGACCTCCGCAACAAGGCGCCAATGCAGCGGGCACGCGAAATCATCGAGAACTGTGTGCACCCCGACTACAAACAGTTGATGTGGGATTACCTCAAAATATGCCGACAAGGACACATGCCACATAACCTCAAGGCGGCATTCGCCATGCATCAGACGTTTCAGGAACTCGGAGACATGCGTCTCACCGACTTCTCAAAATTTGAGTAACCTCAAAAACTAAATTTGAGGTGGCATAAAATTTAGTAAACAGACTGACAACTCAAAACTGGCAACTCAAAACTCAAGATTCACAATCCTTCCGGCAATCCCATAAGCCACTCGTCGGAATCAGAAGAATCCGGGAAGTTCTCCGGTAGTCCGAAGGCACGTTTTTCCTTGTAACTCCGTTGCAGCTCCAAAGCTTTTTTCCCGGGCTTATCCCTCTGAGGAGACTTTTTATTCGCTGACAGATCATTTCGTTCCTCCTGTCCCACGGTCATATCTATCCTGTGGAGAAGAGGAACGTATTCATTCCCCTCCAACTCATCGAATTGCGCCTCATCATCTTTAACAGTAACACCGGATTTCGAGGATCTTTCCCTTTGAAGCAATTGTTCAAGATAATTGATACGTTTCTCGTATCTGTTTTTTGTATCCTCTACCTTATCTATCTCAGCCTTAACTTCCGCAAGCTGCTCATCCACACTTTTACACAATGCAAGCTCCTCAAGTGCCTCGTCAAGTTTCCCTTTTACCTTTTCAAAATCAACGCGAACTCCGGAAAGCTCCCTATCCTTCTTATCGATGGTGGCACGAAGTTTCTCATTCTCCCCCGATAATTTCTCACAGATAGCCTTTTGCTCTTCCAAAGCGGCAATCGTTTCCTTTAAATTCTTATCGAGGCCCATTATATTGATAATTGATTCGTCGATTACATCCCGCGCGGCAGCCGGATGACTCCACACCCGCCACACTGACCAATTTTCATCGGTAAATTCCAATCCGTCATCCATAATTTTTAAACAAGACAAGGAATCATGTGTCACCCTTTCCTGACGATTCCCTTCCCTTTCCTTCCGTTGATGGCTATCGTAAGCGGATCTTTAAACTCGACAATCCTTATTGCATCGCTTTCATACACCGCCGGAAGAGAATCAAGATAGTCGGAATCATAAAAACCTTTATTATGCACAGGGTCTACCGTAAAATATCCTACCCCGAAAGAGGTGAGATTCTGGAAAAAATGGGTGCCCTGAGATGGCTCTATATGATAACCGGGAAGCGCAGACTCAACTATAAGGCGCGCCCCTGCAATCTGGGGCCAGCGCACAGGGACTCCCAACGCATGGTCAGACGACCCCCATCTTCCCGGACCGATCAGTATATATGGTTCGCCTTTATCAATGAAATTCCTGTTGATCTTCTCGATCTCGCGGGCCACTTCAGGATTTCGGCTACTGTTAAACGATTTCGGCTTGACATACACCACATATCGCACACCTTCCATCACTCCATGTCCGAGAGCAGACTCGGAACGTAGAATCAATTCACTGTCATCGACGTCAAGGATGGAGTCATCAAGCATCTCTTTCTTGTCGACGATAGGACGGATCTGAAGCCAATAAATCGTGCCCTTCCGCTCTGACGACATTGCATTCTTCTCGATCACACCGGCAAATTCTATCTCCACAGGGCGTCCCATCTCATACTGCCCGGTGGAGAGCATGAAATCGACCGCATCCGCCAAAGGGAATACCCTCTGACGCAAAACGTTTGCAAATGTCACCAGTTTTCTTCCGTTGCCCATCGCGGAGTCGCGTATCATCCGGTCGTTGAAATCAAATGTAGAGACGAGATATTTCAATGCACCGGTCTTGAAGGCGTCAGCCACGGGGAGCTTCACGATATTGAAACCGTCGTCTGTCTTGAAATCCTTGCTGTCCGGAGCATTCTGGGAGAGGGCGTAAAGATTGGTCTGCGTGTCGCGGAGTGCAAGCTCTACAGTCGAGGTCTGCAACACATGGTCGGGATGTTTGGGTGAGAAGCGGAGTGCCATGCCTCCGTCGACAATATATTTTCCAAGACCAGCCGCCACTTCCACGACCCCGTCTTCAGCCACCTCCTCGTTGATGGGATAATAGTTCAGAGAACGCCCTACACCCGAGAAACTTGGATAGTAGTAGTCTCCGTGCATCTCGCCCACCACCTCCTGAAGGATAATAGCCATCTTCTCCTGATCGATCACATTGCTCGTGGCGTTCATATAAGCCTTGGAATCGGCAAAAAACACCGATGCGTAGACACTCTTCACCGCGTCACACAACATCCGCAGGCTCACATGCTTATCATCGAGGTGCGGAATCATGTAGGTGGAATATATTCCCGCGAAGGGCTGATAGTGGGAGTCTTCAAGCAAGGAAGAGCTTCTCACTGCCAAAGGTTTGTCTATCACGTCAAACAGGGCAAGGAAGTCACTTATCAGGCGCTCAGGCAATCTTGCGTTGAGAAAATGCCTCAAAATCTCATCGTCAGGAAGATCTGACAATGCTATTGGATAAAGACCGTTCATCTCCATGAACTGGTCGAATATGTCGGTACACAACACAACGGTGCGCGGAATCTTGATCTCCACTCCCTGGAAATCATCACACACCGGATTACGCTTTATTATCTGGTCGATAAATGCAAGACCACGTCCCTTACCTCCGAGCGAACCTTCCCCTATGCGCGCAAAATTACTGTAAAAGTCAAACCGGTCTTGACGGAATATCGCCACCACTCCACGGTTTTTCATTCTCCTGTATTTCACAATACATTCGAACAGAAGCTTGCGCACAACCGGTGCCTCATCCATTTTAGTGAAACGGAAATTCTTCACTACCTCCGCGATGGGGAAGAGTGCGCGCGAATAAAGCCAGCGCGACACGTCATTACTGCTGCAATGATAGAAAAGGGAATCAGAAGGGATATTGAATACGTTTGTCTGAAGCCCTTTAAGATCGCGGATCCTCATTATCTCCATGCCAGAACTCGGGTCTTTCACAATAAAATCTCCGAATCCGAAATGTGTGCCTACAGCGTCTCTCAGATCCTGGGGGAGCGTCTTCGAGTTTTTGTCGAGGAAAACATACCCGCGGCTTTCAGCCTTGCTCCTGTTCTCGCTCTCCTGACTCTCCATTATTATCGGCATCACCGGACAACGTTCACGCACATATTCCGCGAACTTTATGCCCGCATCCGGATCCTTTTTACCGCACAGCGGGAACCTCACGTCGGAAATGACGCCGAGAATCTGCTCCCCGTATTTGTCATAGAGAGCCACAGCCTCCTCATAATCTCTTGCGAAAAGCACCTTCGGACGTCCTCTCATCCGAAGCATTCTCTCATGCTCGTTGAGCGCCTCCGTGGAGAACTCCATTGACTGCTTAAGAAGATACTTGAAAAGATGGGGCAGCACGGCTGAATAGAAACGTATTGAATCCTCAACCAAAATTATCGCCTGAACCCCGACTTCAAGTATATCGTTTTCCGCATTCATGCGGTCTTCGATAAGCTTGATGATGGCAAGAATGAGGTCTACGTTCCCAAGCCAGGAAAACACATAGTCAACTCCGGCAAGGTCTTCATTGGCGATACGACGTCTCACCTCCTTGGAGAAGGGGGTGAGAACGACAAACGGAATAGACGGATAAAGTTCATCGATCTTTCTTGCCTCACGAAATGTCTCGCTCACATCGACCCCGGGCATGGCGATAATAAGATCGAAACTCTTCTTGGAAAGCTCCTCGTATGCCTCGGAATAGTTTGCCGCCTTCACAAATCGTGGAGGCGATGAAAGATTAAGCGATACATATTCAAAATAGACCTGCTCCTCCACCCTGCCGTCTTCCTCCATCATAAACGCATCATAAGGGGTGGCTATCAAAAGCACGTTAAAGATACGCTTCTGCATCAGCTGCTGAAACGCAGTGTCTTTAAGATAAAGGCGCGAAAGGAGGGAATCGTCTACGTTGACCATGAACTTTATTATCTTTTATTTTTTCTCCTCGTTTTTGGTAAGGAATGCATCAAGCGCGGCTGTCATTGAAGGGTTTTCCTTTGAAGGAGCTTCAAAATCAAGACGGAATCCCGCGTCATTTACAGCTTTCGACGTGGAAGTGCCAAAAGTGCCTATCGCAATCGGCTGTTTGCCGTCTTTACCGAACTCGGGGAAATTTTTCTTGAGAGACTCTATTCCGGCAGGGCTGAAAAACAGCAGCAGGTCGTAATCAAACGGCTCGTCGGGAGTGAAGTCATTACTTACCGTGCGATACATCACTGCAGGGGTATAATCGATCTTGTTGTCGGCTATGACCGGCACTGTGTCTGCCTGCACATCTGAAATCGGGAACAAGAATTTCTCTTTGTTGTTTTTGATGACAGCCTGCACAAACTGCGGATCGTCGAGTTTACCTGTAATGCCGAATGAGATTTTGCGCTTTCTATATACGATATACTTCTGAAGATAGAGAGCAATCTGTTCCGTGGTACAGAAATAACGCATCGTATCAGGCACATTAAACCTGCATTCCTCGCAAAGACGGAAATAATGGTCGACAGCAGTGCGCGACGTAAAAATCACGGCTGTGTAGTCCGCGAGATTAATTTTTGACTGTCTGAATTCCTTGGCCGTTAGACCTTCCACCTTAATCATAGGGCGGAACACAATTTCTACATTATGACGCTTGGCTATGTCAAAATAAGGCGACTTCTCTGAGGTCGGCCGAGGTTGCGAAACTAAAATCTTATTTATTTTCATCTTCTTATTGTTTTAGCATCCTGATGTGGCAGCAAATGCATAAAGCAACAGCTAAAAATAAAACGGAAACACCGTCTTTTTTATTGATTATTTTTTAATTTTCAACTCTTGGTCAATGCAAAAGGCTGCAAAGCCACATAGCCGCTAAGTAGGTAAGAATCAAAGGAACTATTTCCAGACTGCAAAGGTAATACAAAAAAAGGAGCCATGAGGAAATTTGAGTGAAAAAAATCCTGAATCCCCTCCAAATGAACACAATTTTCGACAAAACGAACGTTCCCAAAGCAATCCATAGAAGAATTTCGGTCCATTCGGGTCTACAAAGCATGAGCAATGCGAGCGGGAAATATATGAAGCTGAGAAGCCCCTGACCGGCTGTGTAGCCCTTAAGCCATACGGCTGCGTGCTTCCCGTCTGAAAAGACGCTCCCCACCACATAATAGGCTATCGCCATGAAACAGGTGTAGATCAATACGGCTCCCATGCACACCCCCACGGAGGCTGCCTGATTCGCTGCCAGAGCAGGAATCCCGAAGCTCCATATCGGATTGTCCGGGACAGTCAGACACAACAGCCCATACAACATCACCCCCGCGGAACAACTCCACATCAGGTTGAGCAGCACAAGAAAGCTTGTCTCCTTCACTGTCTCGTCAAATACATTGTTACGCATCCTTACCTCCACAAGATTGCGGAGCATTGACGCCACATATTTCCGGCTGCCGTGAAAGCGTATCCCTATTATACAAAACAGAAGCAGTAATCCCCCGATGATAAACGACATCCCCAAATAAGTGTTTTCTCTTGCCTCTACAGTGGTATGAGGGGGAGGTGTCAGCACGACGCCAAACGCATGTTGCGCATGGACAGTGTCAGATGCCACGGTATCGGATGCCACACCAATCGAATCTTTATGCGACACAGGTACTGCTACCGAACGCGTAACCGCTGTCGGGGCTACAGGCGTGACGGTTGCCGCGGGGGTATGCGTGACGTTATTCTTCTCAGTGTGCTTTACCGTGTCATGGACTACATGAGTAACTGTGTCTCGCACCTCTTTCGGCGCAGATGCCGGAATAGTATCTGGAAAAGTCATAACCATCCATCCTTCTTATACCATGCCACAGCTTTTTCAACCCCCTCCCGGAGATCTACCTTTGGAGAAAATCCAAAACTTTCTCTGGCTTTAGTGATATCCACCGCCCAGTTACGCTGTTTCATTATGTTGAATTTATCGCGGTTCAATGTAGAAGGTTTCATTCTTGCCACACCCCACTTTTCCGCGATTGCCGAAACTATCTTCACTCCCCACAAGGGCATTGCGATTCCCACCACATGTTTCTTTCCGACCGCCTTGGATGCGATATCCCTGAATTCCTTCTGAGTATAGGTGCGCGGTTCAGCAACATTATAGGTCTCCCCTACGGGAGCCTTTTCCAAAGCGTCGTAAACGGCGCGGGCAAGATCTTCAACATAAATGAAACTCAACAATTGCTTCTTATAGCCCACAGAGAAATCCACACCTTTTTTTATAGCCTCAAACATCAGGAAATAATCCTTGTCACGAGGTCCGTAGATACCGGTGGCACGGAATATTATATAAGGGATACCGCTCATGGCGAGATGCATCTCAGCCTTAAGTTTGGAGGCTCCGTAACGTGTGTTGGGATGAGGAATCATCTTTTCCGTAAAAGGGGTATAACCAGTTTCATCGCCCGGGCCAAGAGCAGAAAGAGAGCTCATATACAGAAGCTTCCCGGGCACCTTGTCTGTTGCGTTCAAGGCATCGGTAAAAAGCCTGAGATATTCATAGTTGATTTTGGAGAAATCAGAAAAGCTCAGACACTTTGTGGCGCCGAGATTATAGACAATCCAATCCCATCTCCCCTCTACAGGGGCTTTAGACAGCGCCTCCTTAAGTTTGTCGTAATCATCAAAATCAAGTTCAAGGAACTTGATACGTGGATCCGTAAGATACTTGCGTGAAGTTGACGCACGGACACCTGCCCACACTTCATACCCCCGATTCAATCCCTCTTCAACGAGAAAACCTCCGGCAAAACCTCCGGCGCCTACCACAAGTATCTTCTTTTTATCCATCACTTTTTAATATTTCAAATTCATAACCCTCATCCTTTAGCCACTGAAGGCATATCGGAAGGGCGGTTTTCAATCGCGGCATGCTCTTTATAGAGTCATGAAACACTATTATGGAGCCATTCCTGACATATCTCTTGACTATATCCACCACTTCTTCAGACGTGAGGCGCTTGCTATAGTCTCGCGACACAAGGTCATACATTATGACCCTGTAATGCTTCTTCAGAGCCATCAATTGCCGTGGACGCAACCATCCATGGGGAGGACGGAATAAAGATGAGCCCGTCAGTCTTGCACCTTCTGCCGAATCACGCATATAGCGCATCGTTGTGGCGCTTGCCCCCTGGATATGGTGCAGAGTATGGTTGCCCACGGCATGTCCGCGTCTTTTTACTTCATCAAGCAAGCCGGGATTACGCTCCACGTTTTGGCCCACCATGAAGAAAGTTGCCTTTATACCGAAACGGTCAAGCGTGTCGAGCACCCATGGTGTGGCTTCGGGAATCGGGCCGTCATCAAAAGTGATGAAAACCCTTTTCTTTTCCCCCCTCTTAGAAGGAAGACGAAAAACCGCGCCCGGGAAAAGACACCTGAACCATTTCGGAGGACGTTCAATAAGCATAACATTTTCAAAGGAGAGGAATGTTCAGTAAAACTGAATTATTCACCTTTTCATAGAGCCATATCGGGATGAAGACGGGCAAACTCTTCACTCAGACGTTTTGTCCTCTCCATATCGAGACGGTTGAAATTGTCATAATCCTTAAGCATCTCATCAGACCCTCCCACGCTTCTAAAGTATTTCAAAGCAGTGTAAAGCATGGAGTCTATCGCTCTCTCGTCTTCCGACCGCTTGGCATATTCTTCAGGAGACAGGGATGCAAGTTCATTTGCTATCTCGCAATATTTGGCTATCTCCTGGGCGTATGATTCAAGAGTGGTTGATGAAGCCTGACCGCCACCTTCCACAGATGCCGTGGTGTAGTCCTGGCTTCCTTTCCCGTATGCCTGATTGTAATTCCTCTCAAGGTCTTTCAAAGTGAAACCGTATTTCTTCACAAGATCCTCAACTTTCTTTCTGTCGCCACCAAATTCTTCATACATCTGTACAAAATGATAGAACTGGTAAGGGATAACCAAGGATTCTCTTGTAAGAGAAGGATTACCGAAACTCATAGCCATCTCACGATTATAAGCAAGATACGGTGCATAACGTTCCAGCATATCATAAAGGATGCCGAGTCCTCGTTCAGTCAGTTTCTTGTCGTTAAGACGTTTCTTATCTCCAAGTTCACAATACACCTGACCGAGTGTTGAACCGATACTGAGGTCATAAGACATTGTCACGGGGGGGAGGTTATTCTCGATAAGGTCTGCCACCTCGAGTGCCTTCTTGAAATCCTCCTTGCTTTCGGGGGTGCCCGGATTCAGATCGCCTTTATAGATGAGTTCAGAAGCCACATCGAGCATTGAGGAGCGTGTGGTCAGAAGCATCCTGCGCGCGGTCTCGTCAAAATAAGGCACCTTGCCGTCTTTCGCGTCGGCGCCACCCCAACGATATTTCTTCGTCACCACATCATACGCCCTGTCAGCACGTGCCGGGAGACCCTCCTGGATCGTAGGCACAAGCTGATGTGCCATGCCGGTTGAACGCATGTAGGGTGTAAGTCCGACATGATAGTCGCTTCCTACCGTGGTCACCCAATAAATGGGACGCGGCCAACCTTTGGCTGCATTTGTAGCCACTATATCAAGCATCAGTATTTCGCCGAGGCTAAGATAGCCTTTGCTTTGATAAGTATTGGTGTTTCTGAGATTGATTACAATATTGTCTACAATTTCTGCCGTGTCTTGCGGAGCCACAAGTCCTCTCTTGACAACGGCCTCCTTGTCTACGGGTATACTTACTATCGCGCTCGGCATGGTCGGATAGCCGGTCTCAGACTTACCTCCTCCTTCATAGACAATCTTAAGACTGCTCAGAAGATCAGCAGGAGCTGTCTCCCGTCCAAGAATCGTGACATCGCTTCGTCCGAATGCATAATCCTGGGGAGTCGCCGTAAAATCTACCGGTGCAGAATCGTATGCCTGCTGACGCATCTGGTTGGCATACCAGTCGGAATTGAGATAGCTTAGGTTTATTATTCTGACATCGGGACGCACACCTTCCACTTCCTGCACATACCACAACGGGAAAGTATCATTGTCTCCGTTGCAGAACACTATGGCATTCGGCTCAAGGCTTTCAAGATAATTTATCGCGTAATCCCGAGCGGCGAAACGGTGCGAACGGTCATGGTCATCCCATGTCTGGCTGACCATCTGCAACGGCACGACAAGCCCGATGACTGCAGCCACAATAGCGGCTGTGCGTGATGCGGGAGCGAGTTTCTCCGGCTCGTTCACCACACTCTCAGGCTGCAGCTCCTCTTCATCCGGCTTGGCAGGATTGAAATTCCGCTTTCCGCGCTCCGGATTCATGACATAAAGGATCATTCGCCATAATGCCGCCACTCCCATTCCAATCCATATGGCATAGGCATAGAACGATCCAGCAAAAGCATAATCTCGTTCTCGGGGCTGATTTGGCGGCTGATTGAGATAAAGCACAATGGCGATACCCGTCATGAAGAACAGGAAGAATACAACCCAGAACTGCTCAATGCCTCTCTTACCGGCAAACGACTGCCATACAAGACCGAAAATACCGAGAATAAGCGGCAGCATATAATATACGTTATGCCCCTTGTTGCCTTTCCCAAGATCTTCAGGCAAAAGGCTCTGATCGCCAAGACGGGGATTGTCGATGATAGGGATTCCTGAAATCCAGTTGCCCGCGTCAAGTTCTCCCGCCTGATTGTTTATATCATTCTGTCGTCCGGCAAAGTTCCACATGAAATAACGAAGATACATGTGGTTAAGCTGGTAATTGAAAAAATATGCAAGATTTTGCGAGAACGACGGTTTGAATGCATATTTTTCAGGATATGCAAACGTGCCGGTCACCTCATTATAACGGGGCTCTTTCTGAAGGTCATACTCGGGAATTTTCTCACCGGTGACCGGATCCACAGCGTTAAGCGCCTTCAACTGGTCGGGCATGGTGTCGAGACGAACCCACTGCCCGTAGGCATCCCTATGCTGACGGCTATATATACGGGGGAAAAGCATATCCAGTTCCGGATTCATTTTAGCCTCGGGTTTATAATCCTTCTTCACATAATAATCGCCCTCGCGGTTTGCAAGTGAATGGTTGGTTGCCATCTCCCCTTGAGAAAGGAATCCATACTCCGACACAGGGTCAATACCTTTCACACCTTTTACATACAAAGGTTTCCCGGGATTGATGACAGGAGTATAATATGGAGTTGACAAGACCACAGGTGTACCGTCTTCACGATATGTAACGGTGTCGCGGGCATATCCTGTCAGCTGTTTCATAGGTGCCGAATATAGCGTCTCGCCATACAGCAACGGATTTTCCCCGTATTGCTCACGGTTAAGATATGAAGCGAGGTCAAATACGTTGTCCGGTGAATTCTGGTTCATCGGGGTGTCGGCACTTGAACGGATAAGGATCAAAGCGTAGCTTGAATATCCCACGAATATCACGGCTATACTCCACATGGCGACAGTCATGACCCTCACTGGCAGATTTTTGCCGTATTTTGTAAACATCAAAACCGCCACGATTGCAAGTAAAATCCAACCGATAATGAATCCTGAGCCAAAAAAGAATATTCCTGAAATCGCAAGCGCACACAGAAACGACAGTCTGATCATTAGTCCGTTTTTCTGACTGTTGAGAGATGCGAGAGCCCAGACGAAGACAACCGCTGTCAAGATAGCATAGAACAATGCTCCGCTGTTATAGCTCAGATGGAAGCTGTTGACGAAAAGGAGCTCAAACTGCTGCGCTACTTTTATGAATCCAGGCACAAGTCCGTAAAGCACGAGCACAACAATCACGAATGAAACAAGCAAAGTGACAAGCGACTTTACAAGATTCATATTGTTCCACTTTCTATAAGCGAAAACAAGAACGATAGCAGGGATACACAAAAGATTGAGCAGGTGGACCGCAATGCTGACACCTATCACATAAGCTATCAAAATAAGATATCTGTCGGAATGAGGCTGATCTGCCCTGTTTTCCCATTTTAAAATCAGCCAGAACACCAAAGCTGTGCAGAAAGAAGAGAAGGCGTAAACCTCTCCTTCCACAGCCGAGAACCAGAACGTATCGCTCCAGCAATAAGCAAGCGACCCGACAAGTCCACTCCCCATGATAGCGACATATTGCTGCAAGGAAAGTTCCTTTCTCTGACCGTCTTTCACCACAAGCTTTCGCACGAGGTGAGTGATGGTCCAGAAAAGCAAAAGGATAGTAAGCGCACTGAGCAAACCGCTCATAGCGTTAACCATTACTGATATATTCCCCGGATCTGAAGCGAAGTTAGCGAAGAAACGGGCAGTGAGCATAAAGATTGGGTTGCCCGGTGGATGGCCCACCTCAAGTTTGTCTGCCTGAATAATAAATTCACCGCAATCCCAATAAGATGCGGTAGGCTCCAGAGTGAGCCAATAAGTAATGAGAGCGATAGCAAAAACGAGCCATCCTCCCACATTGTTGATCAACTGATATTTTTTAGTAATCATTCCGTGAATAAATCAGAATGGATAAAAAGATTTCAGAAAAATTCGACGTAGAAAAAGAATAAAGATTCAAAATAATTTCTACGAATTAATACCACTCGGTAAACAAATGTTACACCGTCTTGCAAAGTTAGTTAAAATCCGCAATATAACAAAACTAAAAAAAATTAACAAACCAACTAAACCCGTCAATGCCATCGCACTACATATTAATAAAAGCAAAAAAGGTCCGACCGACATTGCTGTCAACCGGACCTGATACCCTGTAAAACAGAAACGCCGACCTTTTCGGTCGGCGTCCTTAAGGCGGCGATTACCTACTCTCCCGCTTTCGCAGTACCA
>CAJTZQ010000021.1 GCA_910583795.1 uncultured Muribaculaceae bacterium | reverse complement strand
TGTCGAAGCCGCCGGCCTTGATATTACGCCTGATTCTGGGATTTTATAGATTAAATTCTAATGGCGGCGTTTCCTTCAGGGGGGACGCCGTCTTCTTTATTTGCAATAATACTGATTAAGTTGTAAATTTGCATGTTTCATTGAAAAAATGTTTGATCAATATGGCGGAAGAGTTAATTGTCGTGGAGGGAAGTAAGGAGGAGAAATATGCCGCTTTGTTTCCTCAATTGGAAGCGTTGATGAGCTATGAATCGGATCCGGTGGCTGTGATGGCAAACCTGTCGGCTGCGATCATGGATACTTTCAAGTTTCTGTGGGTAGGTTTCTATAATGTTGTCGGTGACAAGCTTGTGTTGGGACCGTTTCAGGGACCGTTGGCTTGTACGCGTATCGCTCACGGAAAGGGTGTATGCGGCACGGCATGGGCTGAAGCCCGTACTCTTGTTGTGCCTGATGTGGAGGCTTTCCCGGGACATATTGCTTGCAGTTCGTCATCACGGTCAGAAATTGTGGTTCCGTTTTTTAAGAACGGAGCTGTAGCGGGTGTTCTTGATATAGACAGTGCGGAACTTGATACATTCGATTCCGTCGACGCTGAATGGCTGGAAAAGGCGATGACAATCCTGAGTGAGAAATTGTCAGGCACTCCGGAGAGGGGTGAAAAACGTGACGGAGTAGTGGTTTATTGCGCTTCTTCTTCGGAGGTGCCCCAAAAGTATCTTGACGCCGCTTATGAAATGGGGGAACTGATTGCAAAGAATGGCTTTACACTTGTCACGGGAGGCGGTTATCGTGGACTCATGGCGTCTACTATCGACGGAGCCTTGGCAGGCAAAGGTAAGGTCACGGGAGTATTGCCACATTTCATGTTGGAGCGCGGCTGGGCTCATGAAGGTCTTACAAAGTGTATCGACACTCCGACCATGCATGTAAGAAAACAGACAATGGCTGATCTGTCGGTAGCAGCGGTGGCGCTTCCCGGCGGTATCGGCACTCTCGATGAACTGTGTGAGATCATGGCATGGAGTCAGTTGAAACTGTTTCCCGGCAAGGTCGTGCTTGTGAATGTCGACGGATTCTTCGATCCCCTGATAAGTATGTTTGATAAGATGAGAGAAGAGGGATTCATGCGAGGCGGAGAAATCCCTGTGAAGGTTGTCTCCACTCCCCAAGAAGCCATCGAATATATCGTCGGGTAGATAGATAGCATAAGGTGCCTATAATAATAAAGTGACACGATCATGATCGTGTCACTTTATTATTATAGGGTTTCGAGATATCGTCAGGATGCTTTCGGCTTGAGGCGGCGGTTGGTTATGGCGCAGACGCAGGAATCTGACCACACGTTTTCTGCTGTCTCAACCATGTCGATTATGGTATAGATCGGAAGAATGATTCCCATGATGCCGACATTGGCACCTATGCCCGACATCAATGACAGGGTCAGGAAATAGCATCCCATGGGCACACCGGCATTACCTACAGCCGACAACACGGATATAAACACCCAGAGAATCATGGTCGGTATGCTTAATTCCATGCCGTTGTTCTGCATCACAAAAAGGGATGTGGCGAGAATGAAAGCTGCGCACCCGTTCATGTTGATGGTTGTGCATATAGGAAGTACGAATCTCGCCACCTTGGGATTTACCTTCACCCGTTGCTCGGCATTTTCCATTGTGACAGGGAGGGTGGCTGCCGAGCTTTTTGTAAAGAGTGCCATCAACACCGCCGGCATCATACCGGAGAGGGTCTTGACAGGATTGAGCCCCGAAAGGAGAAGGAACAGTGGAAGCACAATGAAGAACTGGGTGCAGTTGCCGGCTATTATGACAGCCACATATTTCCCGAGAGAGTCGAACATCACGCCTGCGCCTACCTCTGCAATAAGCTGAGCGGCAAACGCCACGATTCCTATAGGCAGTATGGCGATCAGCCATCTTATAAGAATGAAAAGGAGTTCCTGAAGCCCTGACAGACCGTTCATCACAATCTCCTTGGGTCGGGATTCCGGCATTTTTGAAATGGCGATACCCACAGCGAAACACATAAGCAGCAAAGCCAAGACATTTCCTTCAAGCAATGGTCTGACGACATTGTCCGGGATTACAGATAAAATATGGTCGGCATATGAAAATGCAACCGGCTCTACATTTTCGGCTTCAGCCCCTATTGCCGACGGTGGAAGATTGCCCGGAGCAATCAGCAGATAGTAGCAAAGTGCCACTGCTGCTGCCGCAAACGTGGTGAGGAGAGTATATGTCAGTGCAGTCTTAAACATTTTCCCCATATCTTTTCCACCGCCTAATGAGGCGAGCGTAGTGATCACGGCAAGTACGATTGTCGGGACAGCGAGTAGACGGAAAAGGCGGGTATAGACCGTTGCGATGAAATTCATGATGGAATCTACCGCTTCGATTCTTAGGAGCCCGATGCCGACGCCTACGGCAAGAGCGCCGAGCCATATATAAATCTGAGCTTTTTTCATTGTTTAGGGTTTATAGTTTATAGTTTCGGGTTTATAGTTTCGGGTTTAGAGTTTAGAACCAGATCCATTGTGGATGGATAAATTGGTTCAAAATTACATAAACTTTCTGTGTCGCGGAAATAAATGGTGAGTTAATTTTTGTTAGAGGTGAGGATAATGGCTATAAGAAAGTGTTTCTTTAAAAAAGAGATGGATGACTGAATTATATTATAAAAAAAGGCTAAGGGATATGGGGGGTGCCCGTATGGCGGGCATTTTTTTGATTGTGGCGGCTGTGTTGTCGATCACTCTTGCCGTATGGTTTGGTACAAGGAAGCCTAAATTTCCTGTCACGGAGGGTGAGCATATTGAAAAGAAAGGAGAATATTGGGTGGTGGATGTTCCGACTCCCAATATAACTGAAGGTATGAACGATGTGCAAGGTATCATTTTGCACCACACGGCAACCGCAGATGCCGAACACGCTCTCAAGACTCTAACCACTCCCAAAGGCGGGGTAAGCTGCCATGTGCTTATCGACACTGACGGCACGCGCTATGTGCTCGCCGATCCCACGGCAATCACCTGGCATGCCGGCAAATCAAGGCTTAACGGAAGAGACGGGTGCAACGAATTTACGGTAGGGATAGAATTTCAGGGCAACACGGTCGAAGAACCGTTGACTGACGATCAGATTCAAAGTGCGATCGACTATGTGATCCCTCTTATCCATCATTATAATATACCTCTGAAAAATATTGTGACGCATGAGCAGATAAGGGCTAATTTCAAAGAAGCACATCCCAAGATAAAGGCTCATGCCAAGGTGGACGTCACCCCCGAAGAACATGCCAGATTTATGAAAGCTCTCCGCCAGCGGATGCGTGCCGAACTCTTCCCCTCTTACCGTTCCTGATCAGACGTAGAGCATTTTGCGGGTCATGCCGCCGTCGACGGGGATGTCGGCGCCGTTGATGAAGTTGTTGTCGGGTAGGGACAGGAATATGCACAGACGGGCGATGTCTTCCGGGTTACCGACACGGCGAGACGGATGCTGCAAACGGTCTGCCTCGGTCAGTTCTTCCGGATTGCCGGGATGGATCCATCCCGGAGAGATGCAGTTTACGGTTATCCCAAATTCAGAGAGCGACATCATTAGTGCATGTGTAAGCGATGCCACTCCACCTTTGGATGCGGAATATCCTTCCGTCCCTTTCTCACTCTGGATGTGCCTTGTAGATGATATTGTTATCAATCTGCCTCCGTATGAATTGGGAAACGGATATTTGCGACGGTGTTGAGCCCACAGACGGGCTATGATGTATGTAGGGCGGAGGTTTGTGTCGATGATACGGTCAAACATATCAGGATCGCTTTCTTCGAGTGGCTGGAATGTGGAAATACCGGCGTTGCTCACCACAATGTCGATCTCTTTCCATGCCGCAAAAAGATTTTCGAGTGCCGTTTCGAGTGCGCTCCGGTCTGCAAGGTCAAGATGGTAGAACCTGACCCCTTCATCGTGTGCAAGTTTCTCACCCTTTTCACGGTCTATGTCAATTACGGCAACCTTGCATCCCGCTTTAAGGTAAGCACGCGCCACGGCAAGACCGATTCCGTTGGCGCCACCGGTGACGAGAACGCGCTTTGCCGGGAACGGAACCTGGATGCACCCTTTGCGAGGAGCGGCTGCTGCAGCGGTGCGGTTTGAATTCTGAAGACGTCCGCTCCGGAGGTCTTCCATCCTTTGCTCAAGATAATTGTCTGCCATGTGTAGAACATGTATTTCATTGATTCTTTTTGCAAAAATATATAAAAATGATGTTTTTCGGAAATATTTTAGATATTTTGCAAAATAATACAAAAATACATAACTTTGCACCCTAATATATGTATAATTATTACATCGGATATGGATAGACTGCCGATAGAAGACGTGTTGCTGAGGAATGTCAGAATTTTGTCTGAGTCTTCAGCCCAGGAGATGCGGATGGTGCCGAGGGGTGACGGGTCGTTCCCGTCGGTTGCAGTGTTAAAGGAGATAGTGGCATTGGTGAAAGCTATAGTTTTCCCTGATTTCTTTGATTGCAGGCGCAATAATGAAAACATACGCTCATGCTATCTCGGGGTTAATCTGGAAAAATTATATTCGTTGCTCGTGACTGAAACCCGCAGGGCATTGCGTTTCGACAATAATTATGAGGAAGAGGAGGTAGCGGCGGAAGCTTCATCCCTCACATTGAAGTTTATCGATGAACTTCCTGAAATCAAGCGGCTTTTATACACTGATGTAGAAGCGATGTATAATAATGATCCTGCCGTAGACAATTTTGCGGAAGTCATATTGAGTTATCCGGTTGTGCACACCATGGTTCATTACCGAGCTGCCCACGTGTTGCTTAAACTTGGGATTCCGGTAATTCCGAGGGTGATTACTGAGCTGGCACATTCGGATACAGGAATAGATATTCATCCCGGGGCAAAGATAGGAGAGTATTTTGCAATCGACCATGGCACGGGAGTGGTGATAGGGGAGACTTGTATCATAGGAAATCATGTCACCTTGTATCAGGGTGTGACATTGGGAGCCAAAAATTTCTCGCTCGACAGCAACGGGCATCCTGTCAATGTGCCGCGCCATCCGATAATAGAGGACAATGTGACAATCTATTCCAATTCATCGATTCTCGGAAGGATCACCGTAGGTCGCGGTTCCATTATAGGTGGTAATATCTGGTTAACCCATTCTGTCCCTGCCGGATCGCGAATATTGCAACGCAGGGCTGTCTCCACCACTTTTACCGACGGTCTTGGTATTTAATCCCTAAAAGTGGTAGGCTTGATTTGCGATGTGGTATGCGATATACCACATCAATGGTATTTTTAATTCAACTTTCGCAAGCGAAAGTTGAGGGTTATGAGGTTATAAGGTTAAAAGGTTAATCTTCAATTGTGGATAGATATTTAACTTCCTTAGATATAATGCATAAATATAACCCTTTAACCCCTTAACCTTCAAACCTTAAGTGAGCTTGTGAAACTTAAATAAATCTAAACTTTACGATTATGGCAAAAATTTACAACAATCTTACAGAGCTCATCGGAGCCACTCCTTTGGTGGAAGTGAAAAATATTGAGAAATCGGAAGATCTCAAGGCGAGGGTCTTGGTTAAGGTGGAATATTTCAATCCCGGAGGGAGTGTGAAAGACCGTATCGCCCTTGCCATGATTGAGGATGCAGAAAAGTCGGGGAAACTTAAACCGGGGGCGGTTGTAATCGAACCAACAAGCGGAAATACAGGAATCGGACTTGCATGGGTTGCATCAGTAAAGGGGTATAAGCTTATTCTGACAATGCCTGAAACAATGAGCATTGAACGCCAGAATCTCCTTAAGGCGCTTGGTGCTAATCTCGTTCTCACTCCGGGGAGCGAAGGTATGAAAGGTGCCATAAAAAAGGCTCAGGAATTGCAGGCAGAGAATCCGGGTTCTGTGATTCTCCAGCAGTTTGAAAATCCTGCCAATCCGGATGTGCATAAGCGCATTACAGGTGAAGAGATTTGGAATGATACGGATGGAACGGTGGATATATTTATAGCGGGTGTCGGCACAGGCGGCACGTTGAGCGGTACTTCCGAAACTCTTAAACGACATAATCCTGCGATAAAGACGGTGGGTGTGGAACCTGCAACATCTCCTGTCCTTTCCGGCGGACAGCCCGGTCCACACAAGATACAGGGTATCGGGGCAGGATTTATTCCGAAAAACTTTAATGCCGAAGTGGTTGACGCTGTGATTCCCATACCGGATAACGAGGCGATAAAGGCTTCCCGTCTTTTGGCGCAGAAAGAGGGTTTGCTTGTCGGGATTTCATCAGGGGCGGCATTAGCTGCAGCCCTTCGCGAGGCAAAAAAAGATGAGAATGCAGGCAAGACAATTGTAGCACTTCTTCCCGATACCGGCGAACGCTATCTTTCGACTGTGCTTTATGCATTCGATGAATATCCGGTTTGATTTATTCAGCGCTCAAAGAGCGCTGAGGGTTATGGGGTTATAAATATGCCTTGCGTGCCGGGCTCGTCGACATGATTGACTATTATATATAAGTTGGCTAATGCAGCAGTTTTTCAATCTCATTATTTAGATCGGAGAAATCGGGAATGTCGGAATCGCCAAAAGTGGCTATAATTTTCCCGGATTCATCGGCAATATATGTGCGTGGAATTCCTGTTGTGGCAAACAGGTTGTAGACGGTTCTGTCGGGTTGTGGGGAATAAGGCAAGGAGAAATTGTGTTTTCTCCAGAATTCTTCGATGGATTCGGAGTTTTCTTCACGGGAAATCGCGAAAATCATGATGTTCGGATCCTCTTTATATACCTCATATAATTTATTGACTGCGGGTAATCCCTCTTGGCAATCCCGGCATCCGGTGTTGAAAAATTCGATCACGGCAATTTTTCCGATTAACGAGGATGTTGAGACTGTTGCTCCATTGTTGAGGGTTACAGAAAAATTAGGAAGTGTGTCACCGACTTCAATCCCTACATTCTCAGGGACGTCATCAGTGATGCATGCCTGCATTAGAATGCATATAAAAACTATAACCAACGATAGCAAATAAAAAGATAAGTGAATTCCCGGTTTCATCGGAGTTTTTTATATTCTAAATCGATAGATTTTGATGACTAAATAAAAAGGGCGCGAATTTTCTCGCGCCCTTTACCAATGTTACTTTTATTAATCATTCTGATCTGCTTCGGGAGCCTTGTCGATGAGATCCATGAAGTCATCGAGTTTCGGGGTGATGATGATTTCAGTGCGGCGGTTACGCTGCTTCCCGATTTCGGAAGTATTGTCGGCGATAGGGTTGTATTCGCCTCTTCCTGCAGCCGAAAGCCGTTGCGGATTGATGCCGAAATCATTCTGAAGCACTTGCACTATAGAAGATGCACGCAATGCCGAGAGGTCCCAATTGTTGCGGATATTAGTCCTTGAAATAGGAACATTGTCAGTGTTGCCTTCCACGAGCACGTCAAAATCCTTGTAATCCTTCAAGATTTTAGCAATCTTGGAAAGGGTCTCCATTGCGCGGCTGTTCACCTCATAACTTCCTGTCTTAAAAAGCATATTGTCGGCAAGAGAGATGTAGACCACTCCCTTGAGCACTTTTACATCTACATCCTTAAGCTCGTCGTTGCTCAGAGAACGCGTAAGCTTGTTAGTCAACGCGATATTGAGAGAGTCGGATTTTGATTTTGCGTCCACAAGCTGTTTGATATATTTATTTGACGCATTGATTTCGTCAACGAGCTTTGCAATGTTGACGCTTCCCTGATTGTTTGCTTCCATGCTCTTGTCGAGAGTATGTTTAAGCTCCATCATACCCTGTTTGAGTTCAGAGTTATTCTGGTTTGCGGCCTGAAGCTGAGATTGGAGGTTACGCGATTCAGCGTTGCAATTTATAAGCTCTTCACGGGTGCTCCCATAGGTGGTCTGGAGCTCGTCGTATTTCCCTTGAAGCTCCGAATACTTTTTGTTTGACACGCAGCTTGATGCAACAAGACCAAGCAAAGCGATGCCGAGAAATAATGGTTTGAATTTCATAATTTTAAATTTTGAGTTTACACCGGCAACATGCCGGATGTGGAAATATTTGCAAATTTAATCAATATTCTCCTAATTGTTAAAACAATTGTTGTGAGTTTTGAGTTTTGAGTTGAGAGTTGAGAGTCCTAATTTAATTCGCACTTGACAATTATTAATTAGTATTTGATTCTTTCAAATTGCTAATTAATAATTATGTTGGGATTGAGAGTTGTGAGTTTTGAATTTTGAGTTAGGATTAATCATGATTAATCAGGGAGAACCAAGATTAATCGGGATTTTAGAAATTCAACATTCAAAATTCAACGACATTCAAAATTCAACATTCAAAATTCAACATTCAAAATTCAACATTCAAAATTACGTTGTCTTCGCCAACGTTTCATGATCTCATTGAGCTGCTTATGCTCTATCAGGAAACCATCGTGTGCGAAATTGGAATCCATCACTTCAAATCGGGAGCCGGGAATATTGTCGGCAAGCTGTCTCAGGCATTCAGGAGGAAAAAGGATGTCTGACGAAATCCCGACTACGAGTGTGTTTGCCTTGATACGTGAGAGGGCATCCTTGATGCCTCCCCTTCGTCTGCCTACGTCATGGGAATCGCCACTTTGGCATATCCTTACGTATGAGTACACATCAAACCGGTCGCAGAGTTTCTTTCCCTGATATTCCTGATAGGTCTGCACTCTATGAAAGAAAGGATCCTCCTTGTCTTCACTGTCGCGTTGGCTCATATTGTAGGCAAACGGACCGCGGTAGCTTATCAGAGCTATCGAGCGTGCAGTGGCAAGACCATCTTTTGCTGCGTCGAGACGGGGTTCGCCCCAGGTGGGATCAGTCTTGATTGCCATATACATGGATTGGTTGAATGCCGCGAGCCAAGGGCTGCAGGAAGAGTCTGTTGCGCAAAACATAACGTTTTCGGCAATGTCGGGGTCAGTCACCATCCACTCTATCGCTTGAAATCCGCCAAGCGACACTCCTATCATTTCGTGTATCTTTGATATGCCGAGATGTTCTGCGAGCAGTTGATGGGCATGAACCATATCGCGGATAGTAACTTTTGGAAAATCATCACACCACGGGTTGCCGGATGCGGGGTTTATTGAACTCGGACCGGTGGTGCCATAGCATGATCCGAGCATGTTTGCGCAGACAATGAAATATTTATTGGGGTCAAGGAAAAGACCTTCGCCTACAGTGCCGGGCCACCAGTCTGCCACATCAGAGTTTGCAGTCAGCCCGTGCATCACCCATATCACGTTGTCACGTTTTTCGTTAAGCATGCCGTATGTGTGATATGCCACGGTAACGGCAGGCAGTGTTTCTCCACATTCGAGTGGGAATGGTTCTGTGGAATTGAAAAAATGCTTCATGTCCGGTCAGCTTAAACTGTTGCAAAGTTAGTTAAAATATCGGATAGCGGCAAAATAAAAACGGGAATGAATCCTCACGGATTCTATCCCGTATAATTGACTGATAAGACTTGATAAAAATCATAATGGTATCAAGTCTTAGAGAGTCGGTGAATCCTTTTGGCATTTGCCGTCAGATTCAAATGTACCATTATTCAACCAAACATGCATCGGCGATTTTTTTGACAAAACCCTTATGAAGAAATCTCTTGCCGATGGCAAATCGGACGGAATCTCTCAGTCCGTTTTGCAATGTTAAAATCATAAATCCAAAGCATAAGAACATCCGGATCTTCCCAGAAATATAGACGCTCTTATCAGACATTTGAAACGGATGCCTGTTCAGCTTAAGGATATATGGCGCAAAATTAATTAAAATTTTTCAAAATGCAAGAATAATGTAAATAAAATTAATAAAATATTTGTCGTTTGAACCGATATTTTTGCGGATTAACAGAAATGGGATATTGAAATTTATGCATTAATTAAAACTAATTGCTGTTAATTTTTGATAATTGAGAAAATTTGTCTAATTTTGAAGTGAGAATGTTTCCATATATATTTTTAACTTTCATTTGACATTAAGGATGTTATGCAAAAGATATCCTGATTTTATAATAAAACAATGATCCTTACTGCTGACAATAATTATAGAATAAAAATTAAATCGGTTGCATATCGTGTGTGGTGCACGATATTGCTGTCGGTTTTTTCAATTTCCGGTTATCCTTTGGGTCAGAAAATGATTCAGTCATTTCCCAACACTCCGCTTGCTACGGCAAAAGCATGGTCGATAGACACCTTTGGCAAAGACTGGACCTTCTTTGCCACAGACGACGGATTGGTGCAATATGACAATTCCGTGTTTCGTATATTCAATATTAACAATCGTTATTCCACACGGAGCGTATCCTTTGATCGTGAAAATAACAGAATTTATGTGGGTGGAATCAGTGAGTTCGGCTATTTTTTCCCATCCTCTAAAAACTCATTGGAATATGTTTGTTTGAGCGATAGCTTGGGAAAAGACCGCCATGTAGGAAATATTTGGGGAATTTATCCGTCAAAAGAGACTGTCGTGGTGCAAGGTGATGTCAGCGTCATTATTTACGATGAAAAAACGAAAAAATATTCACTTATCGACACCGCATGCAAGCTTGATTGTTCGGAAATGATAGACGACGTCTTATGGCTGGGTACAGACGACGGATTGAAAATTTTAATGGGCAAGACAATTGTCGACGCTCATGGAGCGGAAATATTAAAAGGTACAAGAATACGTTCGATACTCCCTTTCGGGAATGCAATTCTTATCGTAACTTCCGACAGAGGAGTGTATCGTTATGACCGGAATGTCCTGACCCGTCTTGATGCCGCATCGAATGCGGCAATGTCGCTGGGTGAGGTGTTTAGTGCCGATCTGAAGGGAAACCTGCTTGCATTGGGAAGCATTGACAATGGTGTTGGAGTGGTGGATTTGACGTCCGGATCCACTAAATTATATAATGAGGCGACGGGGTTGCCAAACAATACGGTATTGTCGATGCATTTTGACGAAAGTGGAGACCTGTGGGCTGGACTGGAAGTGGGTGTCGCAAAAATATTATTGACGTTTCCTGTTGAGACATTTACGAATAATTCGCTTCCCATTGGTTCGGGGTATGTCCTTGCAATAATCGACGGCAAGATGTATCTTGGCACCAACAGGGGGTTGTTTTATGTGGATTATTTCCCGGGGTCTGATCTGTCGCGCACCACATTCCGGCAGGTTGAAGGGCTTAGAGGACAGGTTTGGGGATTGAGGGTCATAGGGGACGATCTGTTTTGTTCTCATGACAGAGGACTGTATGTGGTAAATGGGGAAAAAGCGGTCAAAGTTGATGGTGTCAAGGCTTCTTGGAATGTGGAAAGATTTAGAAACAATCCCGACAAGGCATATGTGGGCACATATTTCGGGTTCCAGGTGATTAGAAAACATAAGGGGAACTGGCAACTTGACGGGAATGTCAGCGGATATACGGGGAGTTGTTATAATTTTACTCAGGAATCGCCTACGAAGGTGTGGACAAATGACGGGGAGGAAGGGCTCTGCCGTCTTGTGATCGACACCGTCGAAATGAAAGTGGATAAAATATATAACTTCAGGGAAACCGAGGATGGGTTGCCGCTTAAGGGGGGCGTTTCGATCAGCCGTATAGATAATGATATCTACTTCTCAACTATATCGGGGATCTACAGGTATGATTCCAAAACTGAATCTATCATAAAGGATGAAGGAGTTTCTGTTCTTTTGGGATCACCGCAAAATGTTTCCCGAGTGAAGAAGACGGGAGGCTGGATCTATGCACTTACAGACAAGGAGCTGTTGCAGGCGGATCCTGCCGGAATTTTAGGAATGCGCCGCATCCCTCTTCCTCAGTCTGATGCCAAGCCCATGCACGACGGAGATGTGATGTTTCCTATCGCTCCTGACTATGTGGCTTATCCCACCCGAAACGGGTATGCCTTTTTTGATTTTTCCGATACTTCCCCTGAAGATTCGGTTGCATATAAAAAACCTCTTGCGAGAATAAATAGAGTGGCGGTCACGGCTATGAAAGATTCCGCTATATTTCAGGATAATTTTCTTGGGATAAAGGATAAGATCGTATTGAAAAATTCGGAAAATTCAATAAAAATAGAATTTGGAAGCCCTATGGAGCTGGCTCAGGGCGTGGTCTATTTTTCCAGGTTCAAAGGAGATAAATGGAGTGCCCCCATGTCGTCGGGCATCAAAGAATTTACAAATCTTAAAGAGGGGGATTATATATTCGAAGTCAGGGCGCTTGCCGCTGACGGGTCTGAAAGCATTGATTCAATAGAGTTTACCGTGCTCCCGCCTTGGTGGAGATCCTTATGGGCGATGATTTTCTATTTTGTGCTGTTTGCATTGATCGTGTGGTGTTGCGTTCTTTGGGGAAAAAGAAGAGTCCGTCGCAAGCAGCTTGATCTCGTGAAGGAGAAAGATGCCGAAATTGCCAGGCAGCAGGCTGATTTCGAGTGGGAGTCGAAGCTTAAAGACCATAAGATCGTGCAATTGGAAAAGGAACAGCTCGATAAAGAATTGCGGCATAAGGCTCAGGAGATGGCAACCGTCATGATGAGCCTTGCCCATAAAAACGAAACTCTTCAGACCGTTAAGAGAGAATTGCAGAATATCCAGCAATTGCTACCTAAGACGTCGACCGACGCCCGCAGGGCGCTCCAGGAACTTCAAGGCAAGGTCACTGTCGATATCAAGAGCGATGAGGTGTTGAAGAGAGTGGAGGAGGAATTTGATCTTGTGCATAATGATTTCATCAAAAAATTGCGCATGGATTATCCTGATCTCACCAATAATGAGGTTCTGATGTGTGCCTATATAAAGATGAATCTTTCAACCAAGGAGATTGCTCCCCTTCTCAATATATCCGTGCGCGGCGTAGAGACGATGAGATATCGAATACGCAAGAAGTTTAATCTCGAAAGGGAAGACAGCCTGACGGAGTTTTTAAGCAAATAGCATCACGAAGGGATTGCCGGGAGGCATCCATGAAAGAAGAGACAGGCTCCATTCCCCGTTTTACACATTTTCCGGGAATGGAGCCTTTAATGTAGATTTTAATTGGAAAGTTAAAGAAAATTAGAAAAAATAATTAAAATTTAATTTTAGGTGCGTATAGATAAAATGCAAGTAATCAATAAGTAATATAAAATTGATGTAATTTTGACGTATTAAAATTTTGTTGCTGGCGTAATAAAGAATAGTGCAAAGTATTGTAAAAAAGTGTCCAAAGGCACTACATTTGCAACCGAAAACGTCACCCGGTTGTGGTGGATTTCACAGAATCAAATTTAAACGAAACAGAAAATTAATAATTGGATTCCGATGCGGCGAAAGTCAAAATCCGGAAATCTGATAGACTTAAAATCACAGCACATGAAGAAATCAAGATTCATAGCAGCACTCTTCAGTCTTGCTTTTATATCGCAGGCATTGGCGTCATGTGGGAGCGATGGAAAAGACGATCCCACGGGAGGTGTGGTCAGTGTGACGGTAGCACCAGAGATTCTTCAGGCAGATGCTCAGAAGCAAAACCTTGAATTATCGGTCACCGTAGGTGCCGACTGGGCTATAACTTCTGATGCCGACTGGGTTTCTCTTCGTCCTTCAGGAGGCGTTAAAAATGTCACAGGTATAGTGAAAGTATCCGTCGATGAAAATAAGGGATTTGACGAGCGTTCGGCATTGATCACGATCCTTACGGGCGGAAAACCTGTCAAGACAGTGACTCTTACGCAGGATTTCGCATCGCAGGTTTCTCCTTCTGTCTCTTCTCTCACTTTTGGAGGACAGGAATCTACTTCCACTTTAATGATAACCTCAAATTGCGATTGGGAACTTTCAGCATCCGACTCCTGGATCAGTGTGGCTCCCGCGAATGGAGGTAAAGGCGAAACAGAAGTGAAGGTGTCGGTTTTAGAAAACAAAACGGAAAGCTCGAGAGAGGGTATACTGATTCTTACCTTTGCCGGAGGGAAATCGGAAATCAAGGTCAGTCAGCTTAGCGATGTGGTGAATGTCCCGGAAGGATACACTCTCGTATGGAGCGATGAATTCAACGAGGGTACTGTCCCCGGAAGTGACTGGGTGCATGAGAATTGGGATGCCGGACATGTAAATCATGAACTACAGACTTATACCGATAAGGTTGTTGACGGAAAACGGACAACAGAAATAAAGGACGGATTCCTTAACATCAATTGCTTCAAGGGAAGTGATGGCAAGATCTATTCCGGCAGAATGAATGCTAAGCCGTCTACAGGCTGGCTCTATGGATATTTTGAGGCGCGTATATGTCTGCCTGAAGGAAAGGGGACATGGCCTGCTTTCTGGATGATGCCGTCAAATGTGGATTGGGGCACAAATCCATGGCCAAAATGCGGCGAGATCGATATCATGGAGGAAGTAGGTGCTGATCCGAATGAGGTTTCTTCCTCGCTCCATACCGAAAATTATAATCACACTAAGAACACTCAGAAGACACATGCCATGAATTGTGCCGGAGCGGAGGGAGGTTTCCATACTTATGCGCTGGAATGGACAGAAGATGCAATTACCACTTATGTAGACGGTAAAGTTCAGCTGAAGGCTCTTAAATCTGAGATGGGCACTGACCACGACAGCTGGCCGTTCCATTATGCTTTCTATCCGATACTCAATCTTGCCTGGGGTGGCGATTGGGGCGGATACAAAGGGGTGGACGAAAGTGCGCTTCCTGTCACCATGAAAGTGGACTATGTGAGAATTTTTCAGAAAAAATAAAGAACTTGGAGATAATGCATAATTATTATTTGTCTCACAACTCACAACTCATAACTAAAAACTCAAAATAAATACTAACTTAATCAATGAACAGATGAAAAAGTTAACCATTTTTCTCATCGCGGTCATGACATGCCTCGGCATATATGCCCAGGATGTAAAGGTGACCGGTACGGTTGTTTCCTCAACCGACGGCGAGCCCCTTATCGGGGCAACGGTGATGGTGAAAGGTTCCTCTGCGGGAACAGCCACCGATCTTGATGGCAAATTCACCATTCAGGCTAAAAAGGGTTCAACCCTTCTTGTCTCCTATGTGGGCTATAAGTCTCAGGAGGTAAAGGTGAACGGTCAGATGGCTGATGTGAAAGTCACACTCGTGGAAGACTCTGAAATGCTCGACGACTTAGTGGTTGTCGGTTATGGCACTCAGAAGAAAAGCGTGGTGACCGCGGCGATCTCTAAAGTGAGTGAGAAAGAGATTTCTCAGACTGCACCTGTGCGCGTGGAAGATGCCCTCAAGGGTCTCACCGCCGGTGTGACAGTCACCACTCCTAACGGACAACCGGGCCACAGCAACCAGATCCGTGTGCGTGGTGTCGGCACAATCAACAACTCAAATCCTCTTTACATTGTCGACGGTATGCCTATCGAGGGAGGTCTTGACTATCTCAACCCTAATGATATCCAGAGCATAGAAGTGCTTAAGGATGCGGCGTCAGGTGCCGTTTATGGTGCCCGTGCAGCCAACGGTGTTGTGCTCGTCACCACTAAAAAAGGTAAGGAAGGTCGTGCCAAAGTCACCTACGACTTCAGCTATGGCTGGCAGAGTGTAGGCAAGAAGGTGAAAGTCCTTAATGGTGCACAGTATATGATGATGAAGCAGGAGGGTTATCTCAACGCAGGACAGGCGATCCCTTCTCAGGTTCAGGGCGATCCCTATTCGCAGGGTAACGGTTATGATTGGGAAAAAGCCATCTTCAACGACAATGCACCTGTAATGAACCATCAGGTGTCGGTTGCCGGTGGTACTGAAAAAGTAAATTACTATCTCTCGCTCGGCTATTATAAGCAGGATGGTATCATGGGTGGTAACTACAACCAGTCGAACTATGATCGTCTGACTCTCCGCTCAAACAACACCTACACACTCTTTGACGATTCAAACAAACGTAACTATCTCAATAAGCTTGTGTTGACCACCAACCTTGCTTATTCACGCATCCACAGTGTAGGATTCGGCGGCGGTGGCGGTTATTATGGCGGTGCTATCACCAACGCCCTCGGTATGTCTCCGCTCCTCACTCCAACCCTTGAGCCTGGCAGCGACATGTATAAGCAGCAGATGGCATTCTATGCAGCCAACTCCAATTACGTTCCCCGCTATGATGCGAACGGCAATCTTTACACAGTGCCCGAGGCATTCGGCGGCGGTTATCAGGAGCTTACCAACCCTCTTCAGGGATGGTCATATCCGGCAGCTAAGAATTGGAGCCACAAGATTGTGGCAAACTTCAATGCTGAACTTCAGATCTGGGATGCTATCAAATACCGTATCAGTTTCGGTGGTGACTTTGGTTTCTGGGGTGACCGCGGACATAACGAGGCTGCTTATTTCAGCAACCTGAACTATCGTTCCGCGGACCAGGCTTCAGCATGGGATAACTGGAATAAAGGATGGACATGGCAGCTTGAAAATGTCATCACCTATGATAAAACATTTGCTGAAGACCACAATTTAAGTGTTGTGTTGGGTCAGACAGCGAAGGAGGCGACCGGATGGTGGATAAACGCAAGCGCCAACAAATTGATGAACCTTGACAAACCATACGTTGACACAGCGTTGGCTCAGCCTAACTCAGGCAAGGACGGTGAAAGCCGTACAGGTAACGCCGGACCTAACAATGCATGGCCTCGCCTGGCTTCCTACTTTGGACGTGTAAGTTACGACTATGCCAATCGCTACATGTTGCAGGTGACTGTACGTCGTGACGGTTCTTCACGATTCGGAATCAACAACAAATGGGCCACATTCCCCTCTGTATCTGCCGGTTGGAATTTCACCAATGAATCGTTCCTCGCAGGGAAGGCTCCGTGGCTCACAGCGGGCAAGCTCCGTCTTAGCTGGGGTAAGAACGGTAATGAGAATATCGGTGATTTCCGTTATACCGTGCTGACAAACGGCGGCAACAACTACTATTTCGGTCCTGAAGGCACTCCTCAGACTTATGGTTCAAAAGCTTCCGGTCTTGCCAATCCTGACTTGAAATGGGAGGAATCGGAACAGTATGACGCCGGTCTTGATTTGGGATTCATGAACAACTCACTTCAGTTCACTGTAGACTACTATTATAAGAAGACAATCGGCATGCTTATGGAAATGCAGATCCCTAACTATGTAGGTGAGTCACTTCCTATCGGCAACGTCGGCAAGATGTCTAACCAGGGTGTCGAGATGGAACTTCGTTGGAACAACCGTTTCGGAGAATTTAACGTGAACCTTGCGGGCAACCTCTCCTGGATGAAGAACAAACTTATCTATCTTGGGAACGCCAACGGTTGGGCTACAGCCCAGAGCAACGGTACAGCCGGTGATATCGCCCGCTATGCAGATGGAGAAGTGTTCCCATATTTCTATGGATTCAAGACAGGCGGTGTATTCCAGAACCAGGCTCAGGCTGACGAATATAATCAGAAATACAATCTAACTGAAGCAAATACAGAGTACTACGCCCATCCCGGCGACCTGATCTTCCTTGACACTAACGGCGACGGTACAGTCAACGCTGACGACCGTACGAAACTTGGCAAAGGTCTTCCTGACTGGACATACGGCTTCCACTTCGGTGTTGACTGGAAAGGTCTCTCTCTCACCGGTTACTTCCAGGGTGTCTGGGGCAATGAAGTATATGACGCTTCACTCCGTGGCGACACACCTGCAAAGAATCTCCCTGCATGGATGCTCAACCGTTGGACCGGCGAAGGCACAACCAACAAATATCCTCTTTACCGCCTGAGCGACCAGCACAACTATAAGTCTTCCGATCTCTATGTGCATAACGGTGCATATCTCCGTCTTGCAAATCTGACTCTCAGTTATACTCTCCCCACTCAATGGGTGAACAAACTTGGATTGTCAAATTTCAGATTATATGTGATGGGTGAAAATCTTTTCACAGCCACAAAATATCATGGCTTCACTCCTGAAGTAGGCGACGGCACAGCAATCGGTATCGATTACGGCAACTATCCTGTGGCTCGCACATGGACTATCGGTTTCAATGTTTCTCTCTAACCACAATTTCAAGAACCTATAATTATTATGAAACTCAATAAAACATTAATAGCGCTCTCTTTTCTTGCCTTGGGTGGCGTGATGACATCGTGCGACTCCGAATGGCTCGAGATTCTGCCCAAGACCGAAGACACTATCGAGGTCTACTACACCAATGATGATAAGATCCAGGAGGCGCTCACCGCTGCTTATGATCCGATGCATTGGTTTGACTATGCCAACAACTACTGCGGTCTGAACATATATCCGGAGGTGCTGTCCGACCAGTGTTATCCCGGTGGCGGCGATGCAAACGATATGGCACAATATAAAGGGGTATATAACTTTAATGTCTCCACGACTCAGGTCCTCACCACCAACTGGGAGAACGCATATTCGGGTGTGAAGCGCTGCAACGACGTGATTTTCTACATGGACAATTACTGGGTGAAAGATGCAGAACACGGTTGGACTCAGGAAAAACAGGATTACTACAAGAGTCAGGTCTTGGCGTTGAGAGTGTTCTTCTACAATCAACTGTGGCACTGGTGGGGCAACATACCTTATTATTCAGAAAACCTCAGCGCAAGCAACGGCTATACAGGTGTGCAATATTCACATGATGAGGTCTATCAGTTCCTTGTAGAGGATCTGGAGGGCATCATAGCAGCCGACAATCTTGAATGGAAAGCCAAGACAGGCGAGGAAGGTCATGTCACGATGCCTTTCGTATATATGCTCTACACGGAGATTGTCATGTATCAAAACGACGAAACCCGTTTCGGCAAGTGTCTTGAATATATGAAGCAGATTATCAACTCTCCTGATTATGATCTTGTAGACGACTATGCAAGCATTTGGGACGTTGAAGGCGAATGGAGCAAGGAGTCGATCTTCGAAATCAACTACTCAAGTTTCCAGGCTAACCGTGGCTGGAGCTGGGGCGGTGTCTGCGGCGGTACTGTTGTGCCGGCAATGATAGGAGCCCGTGGCTATGACGGAAGAGACGGCATCCACAATGGCAACGGATGGGGATTCGGTACGGTGCGCGAATCATGCTACAAATCTTTCGAGAATGGTGACGTTCGTCGCGACGTATCAATATGGACGCCTGAACCGGGTTCTTATCAGGTTGGATATCAAGACACCGGTTACTTCCTCGGCAAATATTCTCCTATGGATAAAAATAATAAGGATGCTACAGGCGACAAGACCCTTAACTATAACAACAACCTCCGTCTTTACCGTTATTCCGAGGTTCTGCTTAATGCAGCCGAACTCGTGGTGCGTGGTGGCGGTGCAGGCGATGCACAGGGATGGCTCGATCAGGTGCGCAGCCGTGCTGGTTTGGGTTCAAAACCGGCTACTCTCGCCAATATCCTCGACGAGCGTAAATTCGAGTTCCTCGGCGAAGGTAAACGTTATTGGGATATTCTCCGTTCCGGTCTTGGCGAGACTCTGCTCGTACCTGACAACGAACTTGACGATCCCACTATGAACCGTCAGCAATCGTATACAGCCAACAAGAAGTATCTCCCGTTCTCACAGGAGACAATCGACCGAAGCAATGGCTCTATAACTCAGAACCCTTACTATAACTGATAAATAGTAATCCGGGAGGTGGGGTAGCGCCCCCCTCCCCCCTAAAAACAAGATAACAAATGAAAATACTCAATAAAATATTCTCCTTTGCAGCCACTGCCGGAGCGCTTTTGGCGTTTTCATCCTGCGCATCTGAGTCGATTGACTATCCGTCGGAGTCAGGGCTTGCCGATGCAAGTCAGTACACCATTAATGTGACGGTAAATCAGGAAACAAATGAATGGTCGGCTTCAGCAGTAAGCCCGTCGGGATCAACAAAAGGTGTACGTCTTCTTTGGACAATCTATGAAAATGGAACAGATAAGAAACCGACTGTGAAGATCGCCGACGGAGTGGCTGGACAGATCCGCGCTAAGGGTGATTATCCAATAGAATTGCAGGTTATGAACCATGCGGGATTGTCAAGAACAATAGCTTCATCCACCATCCATATCGAAAACAATCTCGGGGGCGACGCCTTTATGGGCTATGACTACGACAGCCCGTCAAACCTTTGGAAAAATTGCTCGATTACCCCTTCTTATTGGTTTGCAAATTCCGGGTGGGGTCAGATAGATACGCCCGCCATAGATCTTACGAATGAAGAAATCAGCTTCACCTGTCCGTCTGATATGGGTGGAGACCAGTGGCAGGGTCAGGTACATCTTTCGACCAACATTCCGGTTGAAGCTTCCAAAACGTACGATTTCTCAATCTTTATCAATCCGTCGGCAGATGCAGTCGTGACTGTAAAAGTTCAGAAAGATGGTGACGACAATACATTCTTTGTTGCTGATAAGATTGATTTTGTGGCAGGAGGAAACTTCTATCATTTCGCCAATCTCCCCGGTTTCGACGGCAACCTGAATTTGACTCTTGATTTTGCAGGCAACGCCAACAAGAGTTTTGTAATTCAGAATGTAGTATTCATGGAACATAATGCAGACAATAACACTATTAAACTCCCGGATACTCCCGATTGCAAATGGGTTTCGGTAGATTCAGAGCAGAATCTTTGGAATGATGCCAAATATACAATTGAGTCATGGACTTCAGGCGCAGGCTGGGACGGTGATGTTGCAAATCCTGATGTGGTAGAGGAGGGGAATTCTATCCTTCTTACTTACAACCAGGCTCCGGGAGTAGATCAGTGGAAAGCTCAGTTCAAATTGAAATCCGATCTTTCTCTCGATGCTTCGAAGAGTTATGATTACCGCGTGACACTCGGTTCTACTTCTACATTCTATGGCGCCACCATCAAGCTTACAAACGGTGCCGACGATGCATTCTATGTAGATCCTCGGGTTAATCTGTATGCAAACGGCGACCTTACATTCGGGTTTGCGAACCTGACAGGAAAGCAGCTCGATGACGTGATGCTCGTGTTTGACTTCGGTGGCTGTCCTGCCGGGACCACGATAACCATCAAGGATATCATAATTCAGGAACATCAGGATAAATAAGCAGGTGAGAAATCACGGTAAAAAAGATTATCCACTTTAGGTTTACTTGGAGCCTCCGTCGATGGAGGCGGGGGCTCCATTTAATTTTAATCCCGTTTTATGGGAACTCTAATACAATCCTCATAATGAAAAGATTTAAGACATCACTTATTTGCGGCGTGTCAGGGTTGCTTCTCGCCTCTGCTGCATGTAGCTGCACGCAAAATGCGGATGCCGCCACAGAAGATATAAAATTTATGCAGGTAAAGGGCGCGGACCTTATCGCCCCTGACGGCAATAAATTTTTTATTGTCGGAACTAATCTGGGCAACTGGCTTAATCCGGAAGGCTATATGTTCGGCTTCCAGAGAATGAATGCACCCCGCCAGATCAACGACCTGTTTTCTCATCTTGTAGGGCCGGAAAAAACTGCGGAGTTCTGGAAGCAGTTTAAAGACAACTACATCACGAAAGAAGATATAGATTTCATAGCGGCTACCGGCGCCAACACCATACGCCTTCCTTTCCATTATAAACTCTTTACTGATGAAGACTATATGGGGCTGACCTCCGGTCAAGACGGTTTTGCACGCATAGACAGTGTTGTGAACTGGTGTCGTGCCGACAATCTTTATCTGATTCTCGACATGCATGATGCTCCCGGCGGTCAGACCGGAGACAATATTGATGATTCATACGGTTATCCCTGGCTTTTTGAAAATGAAAAAAATCAGGAACAATTCTGCGAAATATGGCGCAAGATAGCCGATTATTACAAAAATGAACCGGTGATTCTCGGATATGAACTCATCAATGAGCCGATAGCCACTTATTTCGACAATCAGGATGAACTTAACGCAAAACTCGAACCTCTCCACAAGAAGGCAGTGGCTGCTATCCGTGAAGTCGATCCCAATCATATCATTCTGATTGGTGCTCCCCAATGGAACAGTAATTTCGAGCCGCTGAAAGACACGGATTATGATCCGCAGCTGATGTTTACATGCCATCGTTACGGGGGACCTGCAACCGCACCTGCAATACAGTCGTATATCGATTTCCGCGACAAGAGCAATCGCCCGATGTATATGGGTGAGATCGGACATAACACCGACGAATGGCAGGCTGATTTTGTAAAGGTGATGAAAGACAACAATATCGGTTATACTTTCTGGCCATACAAGAAGCGTGACAACAGCTGCATGATGGGCATAACAATGCCTGAAGAGTGGGAAGAGGTGGTAAAATTTGCCGAAGGTCCTCACCATACTTTTGCGGAAGTGCGTGAGGCAAAACCCGACAGGGTTAGGGCTCAGGTTGCTCTCGACAAGTTTATCGAACAATGCAAGCAAAAGAACTGTGTGCCCCAGGAAGGTTATATCACTTCCATGGGTCTCAAGATTCCTTAAAAAGGGTGAAGAGTCAAGAGTGATCGGAGATTATAAATCTTATAAGTCATATACGACTTATAAACCTTATACGATTTATAAGAATCATATCTGATAAATTTGAAAACTCTCGCAACTCACAACTCACAACTCAAGACTCAAGACTCACAACTCAAAGATATCAAATCAGGCTCTTATTTCTTATTACTAACAAGGATTTCTTATTACTAACAGGTTATTAGCAGGTTATTATTTCAGATAAGTTTTCTTACTACTGACCGGTATATTCTTACTACTGACGAGTACGTTTCATAATGTATCTCATCCGTGTGTAGACCGGATGTCTGATTCCGGAGGACGGCGTGAGCCGCACTCCGGAATTATTATAAAGATACTTAGAGTATGTTTACTTTTAACTTTATGAAATCTTTAAAGCTCTTTTCGGTCAATTTTAAGCTTTCGTTCAGTCGTTATGGAACCCCATAACTCCTTCACTCAATCTAAAAATTGACTCGAAAATCTTCTCTAAATCTTAACATAAGCCAAAAGTAAACATACTCTTAGTGTTTTTTCCTGATGCATATTCCGGAACTTGATGAAGCAGGTTGTTGTCTTCATCATATGCAAGGCACATAAAAAAGGTGTATCGGAAATTTGATACACCTTTTTCAATATTTAAGCTGTTATTTTTACTTATGTGCCTTGCCTGAAGCTTTCAGTGGTCGCTTATGGTAAGAATTGTGAGACTTTGCCTTAGCACTTCTTGTTTCGGAAGATTTTGTCAGAGTGATGTTGAGATCTGTGTAATAATACCAGTCAGGATCCCAGCAATACCAGTATGCAACATGAGGTAGAAAAATCGAACCGTCGTCGTTAATGGAAGCGACAATAGACTGGTCCACTCCTTCAACCGAGGCAAGTGTGTAGTTGCCGCATTCTTGAGGTGAGATTGTAATGGTTTTATTATCGAAGTCAACCACACCATTTACGGGATAACCGGTCCAATACAGATTTGAAATTGCCACGGTTTTGTCGTCAACCTTGGTAATCTCGGCTCCATACCATTCATAATCTACGTTATCATTTTTTTCATCGCCTAACTCGTCATATCCTTGGAAATAGGATGAGTAACTTCCCACAAGATCGTCTATTGTAAGAGAATTCCCTCCTGGTGTGGATGAAGTCCAGTTGAAAGTGTCGCTTTCATACCAGTTTGTCCAATCGGCATCATAATATGACATCCATAAATCACCACCTGCAGAACTTCCCTCGAATCCTGAGAAACTGTTTTCTGCCACGTATATAAATATATCGCCTACAGAAGGCACACCGGTTGCAACTGTGAAATAGTCTTCATAATCAGACGTCCCTGAAAGGATGGTCAGTTTGCCGTCATCACCTACAGAGAAATTTAGATCATATCCTTCGACTCCATAGAATGCCGGGATTGAATAAGTTCCGTCTGAATAAGCGAATAGGGTTACGTCCCATGATTTGTTGAGGATATAGCTATAGTACGTTCCGGTAGCTTTCCAAAGGTATGCCGGCGAGGAAGCCTTGAATTGGAATGCCACTGTGGCTGTATCACTTTCCGGAAGGAAGCCGCCCTGTGTGGTCGCAGCCTTAACAGAGAAGTTATATTCTCCCTCTTCCAGACCGGAAATCCTTACAGATGTGGTTGTCACAGTTCCTGAATTCACGATTCCGCCTTCAGCTGTAGTGATGGTGTAGGAATATGAATCGGCATTCTCTACGGCATCCCAAGTGGCGGTATTGTTTGTCACGGCGACATTTGTGGGAGTTGACAGTGTTTTGAGGGCTGCAGTGGTAGCTGTGAGCTCGGCAGCGGGAGAAGTGGAATAATCAGTGTCAAGACCTGCAAATGCCCATACGAGGAGCTTATAGGTAGAGGCAGGCTGCAGACCGGTGAACCTTATTTCTGTCCCTTTAGTAACGCCGGCTTCTACTACCATGTCGTCAGAGCTGTAGAGCTTGTAGCCATATTGAATGGTATTGTCAACGGCATCCCATTTGAAATCGAGCGACTGATAATCGCTAAAGGTATCAGACACTGAAGGTGTCTGCAAAGCCTGTTTTACGTCTTCGTCGTCGTCACATGCCACAAATCCTGTGGCGCACGCCAGGCTGAGCAGCATGGCGAAAATTCTTATCTTTTTCATGTCTGTCAGTCTTTATTCAAAAGGATTATACTTGAGATTGAAATCAATCTGGAAAGATCCCCATGTGAAAGATTCGTCCGCGAAGTCAATACCGGTCGAGAACCACATGTATCCATATAGAGTGTCGGGGTTGTAGATAAGATTGCAGGTGTTGTAATTTGAAACTGCAAAGAATGTCAGATACGAAATTGCTGTATATCCTTCTACATTTCCGGGCACCCATGACGGCCAGTCTTGTTCCGCCTCATTATAAAGATACCATCCGAGACTCTCTTTGTCTTCCTCGTAGACATTTTCAAAATCAGCATTGATTAATGGTTTCATGATCGTTGTTTCCGGAGTGGTGCATTCAAACTGCATCTCAAGACCGGAACCGAAATAATCTGTAAGTCTGAATGTGTCAGTTCCCTGTAGCTGATATAGTTTCCCGTAGGTGTCGGGATAGAGTTGATTACCACTTGCGTCTGAATAGATGTAACGCACATTATCCGATGCCTCAATCCAATCAGCCTTTATAACTGAGAATGAAACTGCATATAGACCTTCGCCATACGTGTTTGTTTGAGATGGATCAAGAGAAATGGTAAACCCGACATTTTTCCCATCAGGGATACCTGCACAATTCACGAGGAAGGAAGAAGTGGATTCCCCCGCACCGAAATTCACTGACTGTGGTATGCTTATGCCCTCAGTCTCGGTTTGTAAGATAATAGGTACGGAGACGGCATCAGCAGTATTTTTTCGGGATACTGACACATTGATGGTCATATTTTCGGCTGATAATTCGGAGTCGAAAATATAAGATGTCTTTTCAGGGACAGGGAAATAGGCTGATACCCCTGTCTCATTATCCTGCGGACCGGGTGTCCAGTCGTCAGAATCTGAGCATCCCGATGCTGCCAATCCAATAAAGGTGGCGAGCATGCCCAAAGTTATATTATATAGTTTCATATAAATAGTCTTATTGAGTAAATATTGGAAAGGGATTATTCTGTCCATAAATCATAGAAACCTTCATGAGAAGGATCCGGATTAAGGATAACAGCTGGATTGAAATTCTGTTCAGATACGGGTATGCATAGTGTAGACCAAGGCGCGACATAATTCGGAAGTGAATTGTAGCGGTGCTGCTCGGGAAAGTTTGTGCCCGGATATCCTCTCACTATCGCTTTCTCAAGACGTTTGTAATCCCAAAGTATCAGTCCTTCTCCCCAGAATTCGATTCGTTTCTGGGTGAAGAGATCGTTAATAAATCCATCAATACCGCTTCCGGTGCTCTTATAGGATCCGTCGGTCGTTCTGAAGGAGTTCATAAATGATTCGAGAAGAGCTCTTCCGGCGGCTTCTCCGGCGCTTCTTCCTATAGCTTCCGCCTCAATCAGGTACATCTCTTCCACACGCATCATCGGAATGCTGACTGCATTCCCTACTGTAGAGGTGGTGCACTCGCCGTTTGCGGGATGGAATTTAAATCCGGCATACGCCTGGAATCCTTTCCAGGTGTCGTAGCCTATAGAGAGTCCACGTGCATATTTTGTGTTGAACGCATTCTGGTCGGCAACGTCTTCGGGGGCAATCCATGTTGTCTTTCTCCAGTCGGAATCAGAAATCTGGCTAAACAGACGGGCATCGATCATGCGGTAGCCGTTGTAGTCGGTGCAGGCTGTGCCGTAAGCTGCCTCCGGTGCCATATAAGAAACCCATGATTGCCATACAAGATTGGATGCCAGTCCGTCGTTGGTAGTGATAACGTTTGCCCACATCCACGCGTTGTTGATTGTGTTGAATCCGTTTTTAGGGTCAAACCATTGTGTTTCCGAGAGGGGGGAGTATCCTGTATTGATAGCTTTCCTGGCATATTCTGCAGCTTTTACAAAACAGTCTTTTGCCGAAGATATCCCAAGTTTGTCGAATGGAATATCTTGGTCATCTTCATGCGCCAGTGTTGTGGAAAGTTCTTCAGGATGAAGCTCGAACCGGGTGCCAAGCAATAGCCATAGGCGTGCCTGAAGCCCATATGTCACACCAAGACCTGGATTGATTTTGGATGTGGGTTCCGGAGTGGCATGAAAACATTTTTCCGCCGCATTGAGGTCAGAAAGCACAAACCTGTATAGCTTGTAATATGGCACGCGCGGATTATTGCGTGATTCAATCTCCGTGGTCTTTTCTGTCACGATTGGAACCGTCATGCCGATTATGCCGTCTGCCTCGGCTTTATTGTCGAATCCCGCGATTCCTGTCCGTTTGTATTCATACCATTGTCCGAGCTCCATATAAGCGTTTGCCCGGAATGCATAAGCTCTTCCCGCCGGGGTGATGTCGTCGGGATATTCGTCGGGATTAACGGCTTGTAGCACAAGATTAGTTTTTTGGATAAGGGCATAATAACGTAGCCAGATGGTTTGCTGGAGTGCCCAGTTGCTGCCTAACCATGAACAAGTTTGCACATACGAGTAATAAGAATATGTAGGATCGTAGACAGGCATGTCGGCTGTTGACGAGTCACGCCAGATGTTGAAACCTGCGAATCCTATGTCGTATGCATCGTTTTCGCTGTAGGTGTTCAGGTAGGCGGGCACAGCATCGGCAAGACTTGTTTTGTCTCCCTCGTCCACCTGTTCCTGTGTCACTCCGTTTGTCGGAAGGTATTCCTGAAGGCACGACGTGAAAAGAGGAGTTGCCAATGCCAGGAATAATGAATATTTTATATTTTTATTCATTTGTTTTTAGCTTTAAGTGATTGGATTGTAATCAGAATTCAACAGAAAGTCCACCTGAAATAGTCCGCATGGGGAAAGAATATCCTGAATCAGAATTGTAATTCCCATACATGCTGCCCATGCGAGGGTCAAACCCTTTGCGTTTTGACCAGTAATAAATATTTTCAGCCTGGCAGAATATACGCAGATTTGACATGTGGAGAGGTCTTGTCAACGATTCAGGGAATGTATATCCCAAAGATATATTGCGTAATCCGATATAAGAAGCATCTGTCAAAAATCTGTCTGACGTATTTGTTCCGGCATAATAGTCGTATTGCCAGATAGGAATGTTTGACGTATTGTTTTCAGGACTCCATGAATTGAAAACATCCTTATGGATTGGGTTTCCTGTGATTCCTGACCATGGAGCGGTCATCATGGAAGAATATACGGAATCATATTTTTTACCACCTATAGAATAGTTGAACTGTGCTGAAAGGTCAACCCCGAAGAAGCGGAAAGTTGTGTTGAATCCGCCGAATACGTCTGGTAAAGCTGATCCGCAAAGATAGTAATCTCCGTCTTGGTATGTTTCTGTTGTCGCGAGTGAGCCGTCGTCTGCGGTATAATAGAAAAGGGCTTTGCCTTCATTTGACACTCCGGCATACTTTTTCATTCTCCATGTAAGCACCGGCAGACCTTCGCCGTAGAATAGTTCTCCGTCAAGATATCCGGCATGTCCACCTTCTATGGCGAGTTTCTTTTCTTCAGGAAGATAGGTCACGCGGTTACGTTGCCAGGTGAGGTTAAGTCCTAAATTCCAGGTGAAATCGGAAGTTGAGATAACATCAGCGTTTAGCTGCACTTCAATTCCGGTGTTACGCATATCTCCGACGTTGTCATAATAACCGGAATAACCGATTGAAAGAGGGGTTGAGAAAAACATCAGCATGTCGCGTGTGGTGCGTGAATAGAATTCAATTCCACCCGACAGTCTGTTGTTGAAAAGCTCAAATTCCACTCCGGCATTAAGGCTTCCCACAGTTTCCCATGTGATTCGTTCGTTTCCTTTTGAACTGAAAACAAACGATGGTTTACCGTCAACGTTTGCGATTGTATAGTAGTTGGTATACCGGAAATTACCGATATTGTCATTACCTTGTTCTCCGTAAGACAGTTTCAATTTCAGCATGTTGACAAGCTCGTTTTTGGGGAACCAGTCTTCTTTTGTAAGAATCCATGCTGCGCCTACGCTCCAGAAATTACCCCACCGGTGTTTGGGGTGGAATACAGATGAACCGTCACGTCGGAAAGATGCGGATGCGAAATATTTGCTTGCATAGTCATATTGGGCACGCAAGAACCATCCTTCCACATTATAATTGGAAGTATATCCGCTCATAGATGCATCCACTATTGCGCCGTTGAGTTCTTTATTAGTCTTATACATAGCCACTTTGTTACGGTCTGCAAAAAGGGTTGTGCCTCCGTCGCGGGTATATTCATGTCCGAGCAATGCATCTATTGAATGATTTCCAAAGTTTTTGGAGTAGTTTAGCAGTTGCTGGGTGTTGAAATTGGTTGTGCGGTAATGTCCGGTGCCTACATATCCGTTTTCGGTGCTATATCCATAATAGGGATTGACTGTGGTGTTGATACGGTTTTCTGTTATGAACGTGCTTCCGTTGACAGTGAAATGGAAACCGTCAAGAAAATCCACTGTGGCATATCCCTGGAGATTGAAGGCGTTACTTACGTTTTTGTTTATATCCAGGAGGTCTGCCTGTATGTTGTTACCGTTTGTGTCTACCGGGCGGTTAAGTCCTGTCAGGACTGCGTTGCCGTAGTCATACATTTTCCCGTTGGAATCATACATTATGTTGCCTTGAGCATCGCGGATATACAGAGGATAGATCGGACTCATTCCTGTGAGACAGTTAAACACATTCCCTGTAGAGTTGGTTACAGTATGGTTGTAGGCAGCCGAACCTCCCACTTTAAGGAAAGAGAAAGCCTGGGCGTCAGCCTTTAGGCGTCCGGTATAGCGTTCTATGTCCGCTCCGTAGGCGATACTGTTGTCATTTAGATAGCCGAGGCTGGCATACATTGTGTAGCGGTCGCTTCCTGAAGAGAGGGTCAGGTTATATTCCTGACGGAATCCGTCGCGTGTGCCTTCTTTAGTCCAGTCATCAGGATAGAGGGTATAGATTTCTCCGTTATGTTCAACTCGGTTGCCAAGTGTGGCATTAGGGTTAAGTTTGCCGTTTGTGCCGATAAGCTGTTCTCCTTGAGGCACAGCATAAACAACATAGGCAAGACCTCCCGATGAGAATGGTTGTCCTATTCTTGCATTCGCGTTGTTGTGCGCCATGGCTTCGCTTTGACCCTGAGAATACATGAAATAATTCTTTTGTGCCAGATAGAAGGCTTCGTAATATTGACCCGGGTTTTCGATTACATCATATTTTACTCGTCCGTCATGGTTGGCTCCCCATTTGGCTGTGAAATTTACTGATGTCTTTCCCTTTTTTGCTGACTTTGAAGTTATGAGTATCACTCCGTTTGCACCTCTTGCTCCATAAAGTGCGTTGGATGCGGCATCTTTCAGAACCGTGATATTCTCAATGTCGGCGGGGTTGATATCGTTCCAATAGCCATTGTATGGCATGCCGTCGAGCACGATAAGGGGTTCAGTTACGGCATTGAGCGAACCGATGCCGCGGATAGTGATGGAGGGGTCGGAACTGAACGAGTTGGTTTCTGTCATGTTCAGACCTGTCACTGTGCCGTTGAGCGCTTCGATAGGGTTCGTGACTTGTGAACGGGCTATCTGTTCCGCTCCCACAACGCTTGCCGAACCTGTAAATGACTCTCTTTTCTGCTTGCCGAATGCCACGACTATCATTTCATCGAGCATTTCGGTTTCTACTGTCAGGTAGATTTTTACATCGGGCTTGATCTCTACTGTGCTGGTTCTGTATCCTACGTACGACACTTCCAGATATTTGTCGGAAGATTGCAGACCGTGGATAGTGAACCGTCCTTCAAGATCGGTGGAAGTGGCAAGCTTTGAGCCTTTAACTTTCACCGTAGCTCCGATGAGGGGCTCGTCTTCCCCGGCGGCATAAACTGTGCCGGAGACGCTCTTTGATTGAGCGAACGCGTTGAGTGTGAAGAACAACAGCAACGCCATAAACAGCTTCATTCTCATTGATAAACAGGTTAATGGTTAATAATTGGAATAATGGTAATGACTTTATGCCAACATTTTCCTAAATATATACGGATAATACTATAAATGTATGGGTATCATATCATGAGACGGAGAGACTCTGCAAAATTAGAAAAATTATTTTAAAACTATCAAAAAAAGTTAATTTTTTTTGATGAATGAAATTTTTTTATTCTTTTCGCACTCGCAAATGGTTTTGGTATACATTATAGGTTAGTAATAATCTGAAAACATATACCTGACAACATAAAACATACAACATAAAACATACAACATAAAACATACAACATAAAACATACAACATAAAACATACAACTGACAACAAAAAATATAATGACCATATATTATAAAATAGCTGAAAAATTATCTCTCCCTCTTAAATCCGTGCAGGCGGCTGCCGAACTTCTTGACGAAGGAGCCACTGTGCCTTTCATAAGCCGCTATCGGAAGGAGCGCACCGGTTCTCTTGATGAGGTGAGTGTGCGGGCGGTGGAGAATGCGCTTAAGACAGAACGTGAGCTCGAGGCGCGTAAGGCTTTCGTAAAGGAAGCTATAGCCGCTGCCGGAGCCCTTACTCCCTCACTTGAAGCTTCTCTTGAAAATGCAGCCACCATGACAGAGGTGGAGGATATATATGCCCCTTACAAACCGAAAAAACGCACTCGAGCCACTATGGCGCGCGAGAAAGGTCTCGAACCCCTTGCCAAGATGATAATGTCGGGCAATCCCGACAACTGTAGGTCCGTGGCTTCTCGTTTTGTAGGAAAAAACGGAGTGGGGGATATCGACGAGGCTTTGGCGGGGGCTTCCGATATTATTGCCGAATGGGCTTCTGAATCAACGAGACTCCGTAATATCACCCGCAATTCATATCGGAGAAGTGCCTCTCTTGTCAGCTCTGTAGCAAAAGGGAAGGAGAAAGAATTGGCGGAATCTCCGCTTGCCTGTTACGGCGAGTTTTCACAGACTGTCAGGAGGATGCCGTCTCACCAATATCTGGCGCTACGGCGTGCTGAAAGGGAAGGGATGATAAAGGTGAAGTTCACCCTTGGCGATGAGTCCGACCGGTTGGATGAGTCTCTATGCCGCACATTCGTGCCTCGCCATGCCGGGCGCGATTGTGCGGGAATAATTGAAGACGCCGTTGCGGATGCGTCGAAGCGCCTGCTTCGTCCGTCAGTGGAGAATGAGATATCGGCCGAACTCAAGGAGGAGGCTGACCGTGTGGCGATCGATATATTTTCTGACAATCTTCGGCAGTTGCTTCTTGCGTCTCCGTTGAAGGGGAAGAGGGTGCTCGCTCTTGACCCGGGCTATCGCACAGGATGCAAGGTGGTGGCTCTTGATGCACAGGGAAATCTGCTTGAAGACACTGTTATATATGCCGCGCCTCCCAAAGAGGATATAGCGGGTGCAAAACGGACACTTGAACGTCTTATCAAGACGCACCGTCTCGATGCGATAGCCCTCGGCAATGGCACGGCTTCACGCGAGACTGAAAGATTCTTGAAAAACAATTCCTTGATGCCTCCCGAGGCGATCTATATAGTGAGTGAAAACGGGGCTTCGGTCTATTCCGCTTCCGACCTGGCGCGTCAGGAATTTCCCGACAAGGATGTGACGGTGCGAGGTGCCGTGTCGATAGGCAGGCGTCTTATCGACCCGCTTGCCGAACTTGTGAAGATTGACCCTAAATCGATCGGGGTGGGGCAGTATCAGCATGACGTGGATCAGAATAATCTCAAGAATGCGCTCGATTATACTGTCATGAGCTGTGTTAACGCGGTGGGCGTCGATGTCAACACAGCATCGGAGAAGCTTCTGTCATACGTGTCCGGTATCGGACCGGCGCTTGCCGCCAATATCGTGGCATATCGTGCTAAAAACGGAGATTTCCAGACCCGTAAGGATCTGAAGAAAGTGCCCCGCCTCGGTGAAAAGGCGTTTGAACTCGCGGCAGGTTTCCTTCGCGTTCCCGGAGGTAAAGAGCCTCTTGACAATACTGGCATACATCCCGAAAGTTATCATGTGGTCAATGCAATGGCTGAAGATTTAGGTGTTAATCCGGGTGATCTTGCCGCCGACAATGCTCTGCTTGACAAAGTGAATGTGGAAAAACTTGCTTCTACAGGAGTGGCGGGTGTCGAGACAATACGTGATATTGTCACTGAACTCCGTAAGCCCGGGCGTGATCCCCGTACTGATGATGATAACGTGGCATTTGTGCCGGGAGTGGGTGATTTCAGTGAAGTGCGCGAGGGGATGTTATTGCCCGGTATCGTCAACAATATCACTGCGTTCGGGGCATTTGTCAACCTGGGTATCAAGGAAAACGGACTAATCCATATCTCTCAGATGTCGAGGCGTCGCATTAGCTCGGTCAACGAAGTGCTTAAGCTTGGTCAGCGTGTGGAAGTGAAAGTGGTCGACATCGATTCGGCACGCAAGCGCATCGGACTCTCTTTGCTGATTTAGTTGTAAGTTTTGAGTTGTGAGTTGTTAGTTTTGAGTTGTTAGTTTTGAGTTGTTAGAGCTGAGTCGGTTGGGAAGGGGAATCCCGTCAGCGCGGAGCTGTCGCGTTCAAAAGCGCAGCTTTTGTTACAATGGAAAATTGACAACTGACAACGGAAAAACTGACAATTGGCAACAAAAAACTCAAAAAAATATTGTAATTTTGTAAATATCTTCTCACCCAAATCCAAATTCAGAACAAAAGGCATAATATTAATAACTAAACTTAAAACTCTAAGCGCATGAAACATTCAAAACTGATTCTTTCTGCCTTGATGATGGCGTCCGGACTGGGCGTAATGGCACAGGGCACGCTTGAAGACTACAACCGTGCATACGGTCTGGCTAAGAAGTACAACTACGGACAGGTGCCCAACGCCCGTATCTATCCCCAGTGGATAAACGGCTCCAATAGCTTCTGGTATGTGGCAGACAAGCAGGATGGTTCCAAGGAATACACCGTGATCGATGCAAAGCAGCGTAAGCCACGTGCGATGTTCGATCACAAGGCTCTTGCCTCGGCTCTAAAGGCGCAGGGCGTGGAAAACATTAAGCCGGAAGATCTCCGCCTCGAACGCCTTTACGCTTCTCGTGCCGTCGACACCCTCTGGTTTAACCGCGACGGAAAGATGTGGATGTATGTCAATAAAAAGAACGGTAAACTCGAAAACCGTGGAGCTGTGCCTGTTCCTCCTGAGGCTCCCCACTGGATGGTTGTGGATGAGGAGAAGGATGCCGAACCGATGGTGTCTCCCGACGGCAAATATTCTGCTTTTGTGCGCGACAACAATCTTTGGGTGAAAGACAACGCCACCCGCAATGAGCGCCAGCTTACCAAAGACGGTACAATAGCCAACTATTATTCTTCATATATCTATTGGTCGCCCGATAGCAAGAAAGTGGCTCTCAACAAGATCAAGCCTGTCGAGAAACGCTATGTGTATTATGTGGAGTCTTCTCCCGCACCGGGGGGCCAGCCCATACTTCACAAGCAGGAATATGCAAAACCGGGTGATGAGCTCCGCTTCAAGCTCCCGGTGGTTGTCGACATCGAAAGCGGTGAGAAACTTGTGCCAGACACAAAGCTTTTCGATAAGCAATATGAGATCTATGGCCCCGAATGGAATGCCGACAGTAAGGGTATAACTTTTGAATACAACGAGCGGGGGCACAAGAATTACCGCATACTCGAAATGTCGGCTGAAAACGGAAGCGTGCGTCCCCTTGTTGAAGAAAACCATGACAAGTATGTAAACTACAGTCGTATTTTCCGCAAGAAACTCGACGACGGCAAGAGAATAATCTGGAGCAGCGAGCGCGATAACTACAATCATCTTTACATGTATGACCGCGCCACCGGCAAACCTACCCATCAGATCACTAAGGGCGACTGGTATGTGCGCGACATCCTCAATATAGACGAGAAGAACAATAAGATCTATTTCTCTGCAAACGGTGTCAACAAGGATGAGGATCCTTATTTCATACGTTACTATGTGATCAATTTCGACGGCACCGGCATGACCGACCTTACCCCCGCGAAGGGAACTCACCGCGCAACGTTCTCGCCCGACTTCAAATATCTTGTCGACACATATTCAACCGTCAACGACGCTCCTGTCACAGTGCTTCGCGACGCAACCAATGGCAAGGAACTCATGAGGGTCGCTGAGGCTGATCTTTCCGCACTTCTTGCTGCGGGCTGGAAGGCTCCCGAAGTGTTCGTGGCTCCCGGACGCGACGGCAAGACTCCCATGTGGGGCGTGATCTATCGTCCGTCAAACTTCGACCCGTCAAAGAAATATCCTGTTGTGGAATACATCTATCAGGGTCCTGGCGACCAGTATGTTCCCAAATCGTTCATCGGTTTCAACCGCAACATGAGTGCGCTGGCTGAATTGGGTTTCGTGGTTGTGATGGTCGACGGCATGGGCACATCTTTCCGCAGCCGTGAGTTTGAAAATGTTTGCTATAAGAATCTTGTTGACGCCGGACTTCCCGACCATATCGCATGGATCAAGGCGGCAGGGGAGAAATATCCTTACCTCGATCTTGACAAGGTAGGCATCTATGGTGCGTCTGCAGGCGGTCAGGAATCCACTACTGCAGTGCTCCGTCACCCTGAATTCTACAAGGCTGCTTATTCTGCTTGCGGATGCCAGGACAACCGCATGGATAAGATCTGGTGGAACGAGCAGTGGCTCGGATATCCAATTGATGAAAGCTATATCGAGGCTTCAAATGTGGAGAACGCGCATCTTCTTACCCGTCCTCTCATGCTCGTGGTAGGTGAACTCGACGATAACGTTGACCCCGCTTCCACAATGCAGGTGGTTGACGCGTTGATCAAGGCAAACAAAGACTTCGAACTCGTTGTGCTCCCCGGCGTTCACCACACTCTCGGTGGGGAATTTGGAGACCACAAGCGCTACGACTTCTTCGTGCGTCATCTCCTCGGCGTTAATCCTCCTGCCTGGGATCAGATCACATATTGATTCAACTTTCGCTTGCGAAAGTTGAGGGTTATGAGGTTAAAAGGTCATGGGGTTAAAAGTTTAGGGTTAACCCTCAACCCTAAACTCTCAACCCTAAACCCTCAACCCTAAACCCAAAAAACGGCGGCTGTCAGAATCATCTGGCAGCCGCCGTCATTTATCCGCGCGGAGCTGTCGCGTTCAAAAGCGCAGCTTTTGTTTCCCCCCGAAAAACTCACAACTCACAACTCATCTCCCCCTCTCCCTCGCATTCCTGGCAAGCTTAAAGAGCGAAGGGTCGATGTGGCAATATCCTCCCGGATTATTGTCAAGATAGTCCTGATGATATTGCTCCGCATCATAAAAATTCTTCAGCGGCATCACCTCTATCACAATAGGCTTGGAATATTCCTGCGCAAGCCCGGCAACCGCTTCTTCAATCACCTGTTTGTCGGCAGGGTCAGTGTAATATATGCCTGTGCGGTACTGGGTGCCTTGGTCGCCACCTTGTTTGTTAAGGCTTGTAGGGTCGATCGTCTTGAAATATAGATCGAGAAGGAAAGGAAGCGACACCGTGTCGGCGTCATACACCACCTTTACCGTCTCTGCGGCATTGGTGGTTCCTGTGCATACCTCTTTATAACTCGGGTTTGGCACAATGCTGTTGGCGAACCCCACTTCTGTATCCGTCACTCCTGCCACAAGTTTCATGAAGTGTTCCGTGCCCCAGAAACATCCTCCGGCAAGGTAAATTGTTTTCTCAGTCATAGTCTTATCATATAAATTATTTAAGTTTCGCAAGCTTGCCCATAACCCTTTAACCCCATAACCCCATAACCCTCGACTTTCGCTTGCGAAAGTTGAATAGGTGATATACAATCTCAACGTTCCCACTCCTCATTTGTTGTCAGTAAATTTGCGTAAAAAACTCGTATGGCATCTGTAAAAATACAATTTCGAGGGTCGTCCGTGGCAGGACGAGAGGGTACGATCTTCTTTCGTGTGATAGTCGGCAGGAAAACACGACGGATAAACACTGATTATCACCTGTTTCCCGGTGAGTGGAACAATGAAAAGGCAACTGTGGTTTCACAGTCAGGAACTCAACGTGAAGAATACCTCCGTATGGTGAAAGGGGCAATACACGCCGAACGTTCACGTATAAACAAGATCATTCACAATCTTGACATGGGGGGAGCGGTATTCACCGCCGGAGATGTTGTGGCTGAATACAACTCATACGTGAATCGTTATTCCCTATTTCAATACATGGAAGTCTTGATTGCAAAAATGAAGGGTAATGGCAAGTTGGGCACTGCGCGTACATATCATGCGGCTCTCAGAAGTTTCAGGAAGTTCAGAGATGGGAAAGATATGCTGATCGATTCTATCACAACAGAGACAATGGAAGCATACGAGGCATGGCTCACGCGCCGTGGCGTCACCCCTAACACTATATCTTTCTATATACGCATTCTAAGGGCTGTCTATAATAGGGTCGTGGAACAGGATGTGATAGAAGATCGGCGCCCGTTCCGGCATGTGTATACCGGTATTGACAAGACTGTAAAAAGGGCTTTGCCGCTACGCTCCATCCGTAAGATCAAAACCATGAACCTGTCGGAAGATCCGCGCCTCGACTATGCCCGCGACATGTTTATGCTGAGTTTCTATCTGCGTGGTATGAGCTTCATTGATATGGCTTTCCTCAGGAAAGATGATCTGAAGGAGGGATATGTGACTTATCGCAGACATAAGACCGGCAGAAGGCTGACAATCGCCTGGACACAGGAGATGCAGAGCATACTCGACAAGTATCCGGAAAACAATACTGATTATCTCCTCCCCATAATCCGAAATATCGGCATCAACGAACTGTTCGCCTATCGCAATGCCGCCTATTATATAAATAGGAGTCTGAGGAGAATAGGAACTAAGTCTAAAACCTCCGACCGACTCACCATGTATGTCGCACGCCATAGCTGGGCATCGGTGGCGAAATCAAAAGGGGTTCCGTTGAGTGTCATAAGCGAAGGGATGGGACACGATTCCGAGTCGACCACCCGCATCTACCTCGCTTCGCTTGAAACCTCCGTCGTAGACCGTGCCAACTCCCTGATCATCTCCTCCCTCTGACCAAAGAACAAGTTGATAGACCAGGAACCATAGAACAAGGACAGACCATAGTCCCAAGAACAAGTATAGACCATAGTCCCAAAGAACAATACTAATTGATAATTGATAATGGGGTAATTTATAATCAGAAATAAAATTACTAATTACTCATTATCAATTATCAATTGAAAGCAGTTCTCTGGCTCTTGGTCTCAAACAGTACTCTGGATCCTGGTCAAAACAATTCAATGGTTCTCTGGTCTAAACTTGTGACCTTCCCAGATTCTGGTTTTATGACGACATGCATAGGCTTCACCAAAATTGACCAGTATCCCATCATCAATCCCTGTGCAAGTGAGATAATTAACCAATTGAGCTTCATGAATAGGAAGAATATTGGTTACAGACTTTAATTCAACTATGACCTTGTTCTCTACAAGCATATCGACACGAAAATCCCCTATGCTAAACCCTTTATAATCTACATTGATTGGAATTTGTCGTTTGACAGATATACCGCGTAATTTTAATTCCACCTCCAAAGCATTCTCATAAACTGTCTCAAGATACCCTGGACATAGATGTTTCCTGACTTCAAAAGCGGAATTCTTAATTGCCTGTAATAAAAAGCGAGTTTCCATGATTTATAAAAATATAAAACCAAAACTACTCAAAATAATCCACACTCCCAAATATATGCCAAATAAATCGACCAAAGAACACTGGAAAAGACCAGAGACCCATAGAACAAGTTGATAGACCAGAGACCCATAGAACAAGTTGATAGACCAGAGACCCAAAGAACAAAAAAATATAATGTTCTCTGGCTCTTGGTCTCAAACAGTACTCTGGATCTCTGGTCTAAAAAAGTACATTGGATCCTGGTCTTAAAAAATGTTCCATGGTCTAAAGAATTATGGAAAATGGTGCTTATCTCAAAAATTATTATTATCTTTGCGGAAATAATAGACATATCCATTTCAGGATAACACCATGTCTTCAACTTGGGTCTATGTCCCCAAGTTTTCGGAAGTTTGATTTGACGACTTGTTTAACTCGCTGTTACGCAAATATATGTCTCAAATCAAGCCAAATATAAATATACCCCTATATCTTATAATCCCCCTCCCAAATGGCTGCTCCCGACAGGCAGAAACAATGGTACATACTCCGTTATGTCAAGTCTGTTCCCTCCGGGGTCAAGCAGTCTGCCGAAGCCGTCGTAGACCGCTTCAACCGCTCCGAAAACGCTGAGCTCGACCTCTTTGCCCCAACAATTGTCAAAGTGGTGCATCGCGAAGGGAAGTTCATAAAGATAGAATCCCCCCTTGTCTACCAATACGTCTTCGTCAGAGGCGACTTTGACACCGTCAAGCACCTGTGTGGCATGCAAAACGGATTCTCATTCGTTTTCAACCATGGTGCCGAAGGCAGATACGCCATAATGAGCGACGCAAAGATGTATGCATTCCGCCGGATAGCGATCGCTTACAGAAACGAGCTCCCATTCTTTTCGATAGACGACATAGACCTCGAATTTGGCGACAAAGTTGAAATCGTGGAGGGCACCTTTCCCGGACTTGTCGGCTACTATATGCCGAAACCTAAAAGCACATCCGGCAACGTCGTCCTTGCCGTCACCCAGAATCTCGGCACCGTAATCTACGACATAAAAGCCAAATACGTGCGCGTGCTCGAATTTTCCAAAAAATCGAAACGCGGCTACGACCAGATCGACGCTTTCATCCCCAAACTCTTTACTGCACTCCGCACCTACAGCCAAAATCAACCGTTGCCCGACAAATCGGTCAACGAGCTCACCATCTTCTGCCGCCGAATGGAGGCGGTCAAACTCGACAATCCAAAGATAGAAGCGAAACTCGCCGCACTTCTCATGGCGGCAAACCACATACTCGGCAACAACCAAGGCTACGCCTCCGCCGCCGAACGCTTCGACCGTCGACAGCGACATATCACCTCTCCCTCGACCCAAGCACTGGTACTCCTCCTCAGCGCAATAATCCGCAACAGCCGCGCCGATTACCTCCAAGGCATCGCCCTCCTCACCGGTTCCGAAACTTCGACCGTCGGAACCGCAAAACAAACATCAGTAGGGACGCGATATATCGCGTCCGCATCGACAGACAACGGAAAACGGACAACGGAAAACACCAAGCTCCTCCTCACCGAATACGACCACTACCGTCCCCACTTCCTCCCCGAATCATAGACCAGCTCCCAAAGAACAATAGGAAAGACCAAGTCCCAAAGCCCGAGAGGATAAACCATAGTTCAAAATTACCACTGTTCTCTGGCTCACTGGTCAAAAATCACTTTGGTTCTTGGTCACAAAAAGTTTTTTGGATCCTGGTCGGATAAATAAAACAGGCAATCCATATTGTGACTATATAAAATATTAATTACCTTTGTGTAATTAAATATGTTTAGACAATAATGACACTTCAAAGCGACATATTAAAACAATGTTATATCCACAATATCCGTACTCGAGGGTTGCGCAATATAAAAGATTGCAATATTGAGTTGGGTAAACCGGAAGATAAACCGGTGCATCTTCTCATAACCGGAGATAACGGTGTGGGTAAGACTACGTTTGTCAGAGAGTTATACAATACTCTCAATTGTCGCGAAGGAGGTAAGCCATTGAACATGTTTCTCCATTATGGGAAAAACGCCAATCTCGATAAAACAAGAGATTTGCTTAAACTCAATGAATCGTATGCAGGATCGCTTTATAAAAATATAAAAGATTTTTGTGGAGCTATGCATGTGATTCCGGATTGTGCAGAACATTGGGATTATTATGTAGCTGTGGCAGACGGAGATTTCCTTATTTATGAATTTGGAGCACGTAGGAAAGAAGATTTCATCACTCCCGACGGACCCAAAAAAATTGCAAATAAGGAGCATGGAAGGATGTTTATTCAGATGCTCGTCAATCTGAAAACTCAGTCAGCGTTCGCAAATCAGCGTAAGGATACCGAGGAGGAGCAAAAAATTGAGAAATGGTTTTCTCAATTAGATGATGCTTTGGCACAATTGTTGGGTCATAAGGACTTTAAACTTGAATTCCTGACCAAGGATTTCAATTTCGAGATACAGGAGAAAGGGAAGGAACCTTACTCGTTCACGCAATTGTCTGACGGCTATTCTGCAATAATAGCCATCATTTCTGAAATAATGTTGGGAATGAGCACCGATCCTGTGTTGACTTACGACATGCCCGGAATCGTTATAATTGATGAAATCGAAACCCATCTGCATGTAGAGTTGCAGAAGAAAATATTGCCTTTTCTTACAAAACTTTTCCCTAATCTGCAGTTTATAGTTACCACTCACTCTCCATTCGTGCTTTCATCCATAGAAAATGCTGTGATATACGACCTTGGCAGTCATAAAAGACTGTTCCGTGACAACGGACTCGCCTCCGAATTCAACCTCTCTCCAGAATAACCATATTTTATCTAATTTCTGAATGACACCTGAAGAAACATATACCAAATTGCATGCGTCGCTGAAGTCTCCTGATGATAGCATATTCTATTATCACAAGAGCATAGAGAGCATTCTCCTGAGTCTTGCGATATTTGTTATCGCGTCACGTCCTGTCGCCGCAAAACTCGGTAAGGCAAAGATGCTGAACATCCTGCATCTTCAGGTGCCGGATCTCATCACCGCGTGGATTGATGAAGACAACGATACCTTCGCACAACTATTTCCTCTGGTAATGACAGTGGCTGAAAGTTACACTCCCGCAGCCATTGCCGCCGAGGAAAAATTCCCGTCATGCAAAAAAACGATTAGAACAATGGCATACCTCCTCGCAAACGCCTGCGGTGCCGGAGGCGACATGGAAATCACGCTTGCCGACGAACTTCTCGATGACCTCTCTACCGACGGGAAGAATATAAATTCCGACAAAATCAAAAAATTCGGAGAAGACCTCCTCTTCCTCACAAAAAGCCACGGAATAGACGTCCCCACCTACCTCTGGCTTCCCCTCATCGGTTTCAAAAACAAGGAATAGACCAGCTCCCAAACAACGAAAGTAATCCAAAATAGCTATGATTATGCATTGAGCATTATGCATTGAATCCCGTTCTCTGGTGCCTGGTCATAAAAATCATTCTGGTCAAAACAAACCGCTTTGTTCCGTTTTTCGCTCCTTGGGGCGAAACGTGCCGTCTCCCGAAAGCATCAAAAAGATAGTTAAACTCGTTCTTTGGATCTCTGGTCAAAACTAAAATTCAAAAACCAATATCAAAATTATCTTGGTTCTGTGCATCGCTCTTTAGAGCGCTCCACACCGGTTCAAAACAAAAAGCATAAGAGCGGACAACGGAAAACAGACAACGGAAAACATAATAAAACAATAGCTTTTTTTGTCGTGTGTTCCGTCCACCGGGCGGAAAAATCCCTTCCCACCGGAACGGAAAATCCCCAAAGCATCCATCCCGATAAAACTTACAGTGGAATCACTAAAGCAAAAGACATTCAAAGGCACCCTCTGGAGCACACTCGAACGCTTCTCCGTTCAGGGAATCGCATTCGTAGTCATGATCATCATGGCGCGTATCCTCACCCCTGACGATTACGGTCTTGTCGGAATGCTCGCAGTCTTCATCGCTTAGACAATGATCCCCAAAACATACCAGGGAATAGTCTCCATACAAGAATTACAACACATGATCAACGACTATCTCTCTCGAGATTGATATCTTGAATTTTTGTAAATATTCAGTCAAGAGCAGAAGAAATACTTGTAACATCGAGAAACTAAGATTATTGTAACAATTCATTCGAACTGTCGCATAAAGTCTTTTGGGCTTATTCAATTACTATATTTTCTGAATTAAATTATTATGCAGGCTATAATTTTAGCAGCCGGCATGGGTCGCCGTCTTGGTGAGTTTACTGCCGACAATACCAAGTGTATGCTTGAGGTTAATGGTGTGCGTCTTATAGACCGCATGCTCGGTCAACTTTTAAGGCTTAATCTCAACCGCATAGTAATAGTCATTGGCTATGAAGGTGCTAAACTTAAAAGTTATCTGACAAAAAATTATCCTTCGTTGCCGATAGAATTTGTTGAGAATAATGTCTATGACAGAACTAACAACATTTATTCCCTCTGGCTTGCACGCGGTTTCATGGCAGAAGATGAGACCTTGCTTCTTGAATCAGACCTGATCTATGAAGATGCTATACTTGAAGCCGCTGTTAAAACTCCATTGAAGAATGTCGCACTCGTTTCGAAATATGAAACATGGATGGACGGAACTATGGTGCGAATAGATGAAGACAACAATATCGTCAATTTTATCCCCAAAAAGGCATTCAAATATAGTGACACAGACTATTATTACAAGACAGTAAATATATATAAGTTCAGCAGAGAGTTTGTTGTTAATCATTATCTCCCATTCCTTGAGGCATATATAAAAGTTTTGGGAGAGAATGAGTATTATGAACAGGTGTTGAGGGTCATCACTCTGATAGACACGGCAGGTATCAAGGCATTGCCGATCACAGGGATGCATTGGTATGAAATAGATGATGTTCAGGATCTTCGTATAGCCGAAACAATTTTTGCTACACCTGAAGAGAAACTTAAGAAATTGCAACACAGTTTCGGAGGTTACTGGCGCTATCCGGGATTGCTCGATTTCTGTTATCTTGTAAATCCGTATTTCCCCAAAAAACGTATGATCGATGAGATGAAGGCGAACTTTGAGCCGCTTCTACGCGATTATCCGTCGGGAATGGGAGTAAACTCATTGCTTGCGGGAAAATATTTCGGCATACGACAGAAATACATAGTTGTAGGTAATGGGGCAGCAGAACTGATAAAATCCCTGATGGAGAATCACGAAGGGAAACTCGGAGTGACTTATCCAACCTTTGAAGAATACCCGAACCGACATAACCAATCAGATCTTGTAATCTTCAAACCGCAGAATGTGGATTTTTCCTATAATGCAGATGATTTGATGGAATTTTTTGGAGACAAGGAGATAGCCTCTCTGCTTATAGTAAATCCGGATAATCCATCAGGCAATTTTATACCAATTCAGGACTTGTTCAGATTGGCTGAATGGTCACAGACAAAGCATATACGCCTCATTGTTGATGAATCGTTTGTAGATTTTGCCGACAAGGGACTTGATCAGACTCTTCTAAAGAATGAGATATTGGAGAAATATCCTACGATGTGTGTCATGAAGAGCATTTCCAAATCATACGGAGTCCCCGGTCTCCGGTTGGGAATCCTTGCATCTGCGGATGAAAGTATGATAGATGGGTTGAAGAAAAACGTGGCTATTTGGAACATCAATTCCTTTGGCGAGTTCTACATGCAGATCTATGGCAAATATGAAAAAGATTATGCGAGATCGTGTGAAAAATTCAGGGAAGAACGCGCCCTATTTGAGAAGGAGTTGAAAGAGATTTCCTTTTTAAGGGTTATTCCATCACAGGCAAATTATTTTCTTTGTGAAGTAAAAGCACCCTTTACATCCCATGAACTGACACTTAAACTCCTTACTGATCATAACATCCTGATTAAGGACTGTTCATCAAAGAAAGGATTCCCGTCAGATCGACAATACATCCGTATAGCTATCCGCGACCGCAAAGACAACTCAGCTATGGTAGAGGCATTTAAAGGTATTGGGAAATGAAGATAATTAATAGCGCACAAATAGAATCCCTTGGAATTACTCCGGAAAAATGTGTGGAATGGGTAAGGGAAGCATTCATGATTAAAGACAGATGTCAGCTACCCCCTAAGATATCCCTACATCCGCAAGGAACAGATTTCATCAATACAATGCCATGCATACTCCCTCCAGAGTATCATACGTTCGGTTGCAAAGTGGTAACAAGGATTAAGGGTCAGCATCCTGCTCTTAACAGCGAGATGATGATGTTCGATACGCTTTCAGGAAAAATGACAGCACTTGTTAACACTGACTGGATCACGGCAATGCGAACGGGTGCAGTTGCTACCTTGGCAATAAACACTTTTAGACAATCTAAATCCAAGATTTATTCTTTTGTCGGTTTAGGTGCAATGGGTCATGCTACATTAGATTGTTTACTTGCCACTAACAAAAATCAGCAGCTTACCATACGTTTGAAAAAATATAAGGATCATGCTGATAGAACTATAGAGCGTTATCCCAATTGCGATAAGGTATCATGGGAAGTTGTGGAAACAATGGAAGAATTGGTGGATTGTGCTGATGTAGTGGTTTCATGTATTACTGACGCAAATGGACTATTGGTAGAAGATACTGAGTTATTCAAGCCAGGAGTATTGGTTGTGCCTGTTCATACGAGAGGATTTCAGAACTGCGACATAGTGTTTGATAAAATTTTCGCTGATGACGAGGGTCATGTAAAAGGTTTTAAATATTTCAGCCAGTTCAAACAGTTTGCAGAAATAGGGGATGTACTTTCTGGGAGAATCGCAGGAAGAACTAACGACGTAGAACGTATACTTTCATACAATATCGGGCTCGGTTTACACGATGTCTTATACTCAGAAAAGATTATAAAACTTCTCCAATAATGACCAAATCAAAAATATTTGTTGGAATATTATGGGCATCTTGTCAAAGATTTGGCACTATGATTGTGTCTTTTGTATGTAATCTTGTATTGGCACGACTACTTACTCCTGACGATTTTGGAACGGTAGGCATGTTATTATTCTTTATATCAATTTCAAATATTTTTATTGATAGTGGATTTGGATCAGCATTAATACAAAAGAAAAATCCTTCTAAGGAAGATTATTCTACAATATTTTTAATAAATATAATCATATCTATATCTTTATATGCATTTTTATTTATTATTGCTCCATTAATTTCTCAGTTTTATGATAACAATATCCTAACTTCTTTGTTAAGAGTCGAAGGACTAGTATTGATTGGCAATGCGTTATGTATAATTCAATCGACTATTTTAAGGAAGGTAATGGATTTTAAAAGATTAGCTTTTGCTAATCTTTGGGGTAATGTAATTGGATCGCTGGTTGCTATAGTATTTGCCTTTCTAGGATTTGGAGTATGGAGCTTGGTTGCAAGGGTCATATTGGTATCTTATATTACTTCATTTTTTTTATGGAGTTTGAGTGAATGGAAGCCTATATTTGATTTTAGGTTTAAATCTTTAAAGGAGCTTTTTGGATTTGGTGGATTCATGTTATTATCTACAGGTTTAAATACTATAGCTTCTAATATGCAGACACTTCTAATAGGAAAAATGTTTCAGCAAAAGATTTTAGGCTTTTATACTCAGGCTATGACATTACGTAATGTAGCGGCAGATAGTTTGCAGAATGTTATTGCACAAGTTTTGTTTCCAAATTTTTCATCCTTAAAATCAGATAACGAAATTGCAGATAAACTGAATAGAAGTTTTTATATAATTGCTTTTTTTACATCTGCTTTGCTTGTTTTACTTCTTATAATTGGGCAACCGTTGATTATATTGTTGTATACAGACAAATGGCAGGGATCAGTAACGTATTTTAAAATTTTATGTATAGGAGGAATATTTTATGCAATTCAAGATATAAACTATTATGTGATTGCTGCTAAAGGGAAAAGTAAGGTACTATCATATATAAATCTTATAAAAATTCCTATATATATTCTTTTTATGTTCATATTGGGAAAATTTTTTGGAATTACAGGGGTTTTGTGGACAATAGTTGGATATGGATTAGTTTCATATATAATATATGCAGTCATTGCTACAAGAATTATATTTACATCTGTATGGATTCAAATAAAAAATTTGTGCAAAAGCGTTATTTTAAGCCTTATATCCGGTATGGGAGTAATTATTATCTCCAATCTTTTTAATTTTTCCTCAACTCTTTTAACTATGGCTTCCTCATCGTTAATATATATGATAATACTTGTTGTATTATCGATGATATTCAAAGTATACCCCATGATTTATATTTTAAAAATGATAAAAAAATGATTTCAAGAAAAGGAATAAAAACATACATTAAAAAATCAATTGAATCATTTGGAAGTGGTGTGATTTGTAATTTGTATTGCAAACCAAAATTACTTTTTAAGGTAATTGTTAATCCATCTAAAATATGGAAAGAATCTTATTTCCCTGAATTGCCAAGAAAATCAAAATTACAGATTTTGAAAGATCAAATTATAAATATTATTTTACATTCTTCCATTGATGAATATTACTATATGTATGGTCTTGATGTCTTAAGGGATGTAAAGAATAGTGAATATGTGATATATCGAGATTTTATGATAGCAAGGGATCGATTAAATTTATCTGATTCTCACAATGATTCCGCATTATTGAGAAATAAACTTTTTTTTGAATCATTAGCTCAAACAATTGGTATACCTACACCTAAAAATATTGCATATTCAGAAAATGGTGATTTGATGCTACTTCATTCAGATGGTAGTTTCTCAAAAGACTGGAGTCGATTAAAAACACAATTATCCAATGATACTGTATTATATGGGAAACCAATTAATGGGGAATGTGGTACAGGTATTCTTAAAATACATATATCAAAAGATAATTTAATAGTTAATGGTGAAAATATAAGTTACAACAATCTTCGAGAACTATGCTTAAAAGGTAGATACATATTTCAAATGCAACTTAAACAACATCCTGAAATGCAACGTATCTATCCTGAGTCTGTAAACACAATACGAATGTCGACAGTTCGGAATCTTCATACCGGAAAAATAGAAATTTTACCACCTACTCTTCGGATTGGGGCACATGGAAGTTTCGTTGATAATTTTTCTAAAGGAGGAGTTATAGTGGCTATGGATACAGAAAGTGGAAATTTGTCAGAATGGGGCTTCTTTAAGCCTATGTATGGATTTAAGAGTAAGGTTCATCCTGACACTAAAATTGAATTCAGTTCATTTCATGTTCCATATTATGATGAGGCTAAAAGATTGGCAGTTTATTTTCATTCATTTCTCAATCTTCATTCAATTGGTTGGGATATCGCGATAAGTGAGAATGGCCCGATTTTTATTGAAGGGAATGACAATTGGGAGATAAATCTTCCACAGACTTTTGATAATCCTTTTAAAAAGGAATTTAATCGATTATTCAAATTATAATAAAATGTTAACTAAACTTAAGCGACAGATAAAAACTAACATTAAAAGATATTTATCTTATAGAAGAAATAATTGGCGAATAAAGTATTGGGAAAAAGTATTTCAGGAAAGAAACAGTCATCTTGAAAATACTGATAAAATACTATCAGACGAGGAAATTGCTAAGATTAATAACTTTTATTCTAAATATGGAGTAAAAGTGAATCCTTTATACCATCAATTTTACAAATATTGTAAGGGAGTGTTTAATGTAAAGAATATTCCTGATGATATATATTATACATATATTGATCCATTTTTTAATAATTGGGAACTTGCAAAATTTTTAGATAATAAAACCTATTATTATTTTTTATTTTCTTCTTTTCAACAACCTGAAATTGTAGCTTATCGTCAAAACGGCTTTTGGTTGAACAATCATCATTTGTCAATTTCAGATGAAGATGTATGCGAATTAATCAAGAATGAGAGAATAAGCTTCCTTAAACAGGCGACTGATTCCGAAGGTGGAAAGAATATTTATGTGTTTAATTCGAATACAACAGAATTTGAAATTAAAAATGCGATTGATAAAATCTCTGGAGATATTGTGATTCAAAAGGGCCTTAAACAGAGTATGTCATTAAGTAACTTGAATTCAAGCTCGGTTAATACACTTAGATTACTGACATTATTACGTAAAGATGGTTCTGTTAAGCTTTGTTCTACTTCACTCCGAATGGGAATCAATGGAGCAAAAGTTGATAATGCAAGTAGTGGAGGAATTACAGTTGGTGTTAATAAAGATGGAAAACTTAATAGTATTGCTTATTCTGCTAATGGAACATCATATGTTGAGCATCCTACATCACACATAAATTTTTCTACAATACAGATACCTAACTATGATAAAGTGGTGAAACTTGTTAAGAGAGAGGCAGTTAAATATCCAAGTTTCCGCTTGATTTCTTGGGATATCGCTTTGAATGAGAAAGATGAACCGGTATTAATTGAAGCTAATCTAAAATATGGGGAATTGGAATTCCATCAATTGAATAACGGTCCAATATTTGGAGAAGAAACCGAAGAAATATTATCTGAAGTATTCGAGAAGAGTATTAAATGAATATAAATTTAGTTGTATTTATATGATTAAGTCATACATTTGATATGATGGATATAATAGTTAAATCTTTTATAAAGCTAAGTTGGTGATGAAACAAATTATTTATAAAATTCTTGTTTTATTATTAGGAAAATATGGATATTCTCTAATTAATAATTTAAGATACATCCATATGGTAAAAAAGATAAAACCAGTTGTTGATAAATACGAATTGAATAAAGATTTAATTATTGATAATATAAAAAGGAAGGATAAAATAAAAATCCTTTTTTTTATATATAAATTAAGTATGTGGAAATACGATGGGCTTTGTAAATTATTAACGAAAAGTCCGTATTTCGAAGCTGTAATTGTCCCTTACATTTTACCTGAAAATAACTTTGAATCTAATAAGAAAGATTCTGAAATGATCATTGAGTATTCTAAAATGAATGGATTTATCTTCAGGGAAGGTTATGATTTCAAAAAAAAATGTTATAATGATATTAGCGATATTAATCCTGATATTGTTGTATATACTCAACCTTATAATCTTGGATATAAATATTGGAAAATAGAAAATTTCATTGACAGGTGTTTATTTGTATATACTCCTTATGGAATTGCAATTGCTAAAGATAAACACCTAAGAAATACATTGTTATCAAACATATCTTGGAAAATATTTTCTGCGAATAAAATAGAAGCCGATATATTAATTAAAAATAGAATAAATAAGAAATGTAATGTTGTTGAAACAGGTATATCATTATATGATGACATAAGGGATGCAGATATCTCAAAAAATCCATGGAAAGAGAATGGAAAATTAAAAATCATATGGGCTCCTCATCATTCAATTGACAATAAATACTCTTTCTCAAGTTCAAATTTTGAGGATATTTGTCATTTTATGGTTGATATTGCTATAAGGTATAAAGATAAAATTCAAATGGCTTTTAAACCTCACCCAATTCTATATGAAAGATTGATTGAAAAATGGGGCATTAATAGAACAAATGAATATTATAGAAAATGGAATGAAATGGAAAATACATTTGTTTCAATAGGTGATTATGCAGAGTTATTTGCATTTTCTAATGCAATGATACATGATTGTTCCTCTTTTACTGGAGAATATTTAATAGCCAATCGCCCAGTCTTATTTTTATGTAAAGAAGTAAATAAAGTTCCTTCGGGAGTTGATAATGATTTTGGAAAAGCGTGTTTTAATTGTAATTATCATGGTTATAATATAAATGATATAGAAAATTTTATAGATATGCTTATACGCAATGAAGATCCTATGAAAGATAAAAGGTCTGATTTTGTAAATAAATATTTAACTCCACCTAATAATTGCTCCACTGCAGAGAATATGATGAATGAATTAATGGAATTAGTAAATTTATAAATAATACAAATACAATTAATTAAGTAATTCAGAAAAATAAATGAACATATCAGGCTCTTTTGGAAAAATTGAT
>CAJTZQ010000020.1:21773-50850 GCA_910583795.1 uncultured Muribaculaceae bacterium | reverse complement strand
CAATGCTTTCAGGATCAACCGGAGCTGTAACGGTCTCTATGTCTACATTTGCCTTTTCTATGAAAAGGGATTCATTTTCAACCTTGGGAAGAGAGAAAGAAAAAGCGGATCCTCTTCCTGGAAAACTTTCAAGTTGCAGGCTGCCTTGCATCAATTCCACATATTTTTTTACAAGAAGCAGACCTATTCCTGTTCCGATGTTATCTTGCGGACGAGTCTCGGCGATCTGATAGAAGGGGGTAAATATTTTTTCCTGTTCCTCCTTCTCAATACCGCGACCGTTGTCTTTTACAGTGATACGATATGAATCATTAACAGTATCTTCAAGGATAATCCATATATGATCACCTGTAAATTTTAGGGCATTGGAAAGTAGATTGTCCACCACATGGCGCAACGCATCCGTGTCTGCCATAGCCAGGCACTCTTTGTCGGGTGTTCGGATCTCCACACTTATACCTTTTGCCTCAGCCATGGGTAGAATGTTTTTGTACATTTCATAAATGTTTGCCTTCAGGTCAACAGGCTGCAAATCTACGGATACACAGCCGGACTCCATCTTCCTGAAATCCATAAGACGATTCACAAGGTTGAGCAGGCGCTGTCCGTTTCGAGCAATCACATTCAGGGTTGGCAATTCATCGCTTACCTTACCCTTTGATTTCATTACGGATTCGAGAGGGGTAAGAATCAAGGTCAGCGGGGTGCGGATCTCGTGGACCATGTGGGTGAAGAAATCGATCTTGCTTTGATAAAGCTCTTTGTCTTTACGAGCCGTCATTATTTGCAGTTCCTCCCTTTGTTTTCTTTTCAATCTCAGATAGAAAAGAAATAAGAGTGCTATGAATGCCAAAACATAAAAAATCTTCATGGGGACGGACTTCCACCAAGGAGGGAGCACTTCAATGGGGAAAGACAACGACTCATCATTCCAACCGCCTGCGCCGTCTGACGCGCGGACAAGAAATTTATATTTCCCCGGAGGCAGATTTGTGTAGCTTACTCTGCCGTCTGTCGGTCCGTCATTCCAATCAGTGTCAAACCCATCGAGCTTGTATAGGAAATTATTCTGAGCCGGATTCATATAGCTGAGCACAGCCACAGAAAAACTGAATATAGAATGTTCATGTCCTAATGTGAGTTTATCGGAATATGCCAGAGCGGAAGTCAATGGAGAACCATCGGCATCAACCGATGCGCGACGGTTAAAAAGAGTCAGATCGGTAAGAATCACTTTCGGATTTTTAGTTGCTGACGAGAATCCGGAAGGATTAAATTCATTAAACCCGTTTATTCCTCCGATAAGAATTGATCCGTCGGGGAGGCGTATGCCGGAATTAGGCATGAAAAGATTGTCTTGCAGACCGGAGGTGCGGTTGAAAGTCTGGATTTTTCCTGATTCAGGCGTATAACAATAAAGCCCATTGCTGGTAGTGATCCAAAGATTATCGCCTTCCGGTATTATTTTATTTACGACCCGGATTGAAGATGGCAAAGATTCTCTTTCGAAATGCTGTTCATCAGGAATGAACTTGAATAGTCCCCACCCATCGGTTCCGAACCATAAATTCCCTTTTGAATCCTCAGCTCCTGTTACAATTTTATATGTGGGAAGTGCACAGTCACGATTATTTTTTTCAGAGAGGGTGGAAAACTGTTCCCATTCCCCATTGGCAGGATTCAAGCGGAAAATGCCTTGATTTAGTGTGCATGCATAGATGAAACCGGCTTTGTCTTCGAACATATACTCCACGTCGGCATGGTTAAGATCGAATATGCGTTCAAAATCGTCAGAATCTTTGCGATACCTGTTCAACCCTTTTGTAGTGCCTATCCAAATATTCCCTCTGCTATCTTTAAATATAGAGTAAATGCTTGATGAATATAAAGAATTTGCTTCTTGTCCCCCTTTATAATTCTTAAACTTAGAAGTAGACAAATCAAGAATGTCAAGACCTCCCATATACATTCCGATGAAGAGTTTGTCGCCATCCTGAAGCAACGCATGAGTATTATGGTAAGTTAGACCTGAATCATGAGATTTATTGAAAGATTTAAAAGAATTCTCCTTACGGTTCCATAAGAAAAAACCGGCATCGTCAGACCCTATCCAAGTATTGCCATCGTCTGCATTAGCAAACACAGAAATGATTCTTGCCTGCAATCCGGAATTAAGATGACTATAATGCGCAAACAGACGGTAGGATTGAGGTATATAATTCACTCCACCGAAATATGTGCCGATCCACAATCCATTTTCTTTGTCGATGAAAAGGGAATGCAGGTAATTGTCGTTAAGATTATTCGGAGTTCCAAGGTCTGCCTTATGTGTTGTCGATGTTCCTGTGGCAGTGTCGTAGATTGTCAATCCTTCATCAGAAGCTATCAGGAGGATGCCTGAATCTTGTTCGACAATCTGTCTTATCTGAAACACTTTGTTGCCTGCAGGAATAAAAATATGTTCCCAATTATCAGCTTTCCTGTCGAAACGGAACAATCCGTTGACACAACCTATCCAAAAATTTCCAACTTTGTCTTCAAAAATTGAAATAGTACCTTTTGGGGACGAATCCACAGGCACAAAAATATTGTCTTTCTCGTTTTAAATATAGAGTAAATGCTTGATGAATATAAAGAATTTGCTTCTTGTCCCCCTTTATAATTCTTAAACTTAGAAGTAGACAAATCAAGAATGTCAAGACCTCCCATATACATTCCGATGAAGAGTTTGTCGCCATCCTGAAGCAACGCATGAGTATTATGGTAAGTTAGACCTGAATCATGAGATTTATTGAAAGATTTAAAAGAATTCTCCTTACGGTTCCATAAGAAAAAACCGGCATCGTCAGACCCTATCCAAGTATTGCCATCGTCTGCATTAGCAAACACAGAAATGATTCTTGCCTGCAATCCGGAATTAAGATGACTATAATGCGCAAACAGACGGTAGGATTGAGGTATATAATTCACTCCACCGAAATATGTGCCGATCCACAATCCATTTTCTTTGTCGATGAAAAGGGAATGCAGGTAATTGTCGTTAAGATTATTCGGAGTTCCAAGGTCTGCCTTATGTGTTGTCGATGTTCCTGTGGCAGTGTCGTAGATTGTCAATCCTTCATCAGAAGCTATCAGGAGGATGCCTGAATCTTGTTCGACAATCTGTCTTATCTGAAACACTTTGTTGCCTGCAGGAATAAAAATATGTTCCCAATTATCAGCTTTCCTGTCGAAACGGAACAATCCGTTGACACAACCTATCCAAAAATTTCCAACTTTGTCTTCAAAAATTGAAATAGTACCTTTTGGGGACGAATCCACAGGCACAAAAATATTGTCTTTCTCGTCATATCTGCTTAGCCCTTCTTCCTGACTCGTAACCCAGATTGTGCCGTCATGATCTTCCATCACGTGAGAAATGGCATCGGAATTTATTCTCCCGGTCGCTACATAATGATTAATCCTTCCGGTTTTTAAGTCCTGGCAGAACACCCCCTGACCGGCAGTCGTGATCCATACACGTTCTTTTGAGTCGAACAGAATGTCGCTTACGGGCGACATTATTTTAAAACCGTCGTTTTCAATGGGGGAACTGAAAAATTTTTCTTTTTTTAGATCAAAAACCGCGAGCCCCATTTCGCTTCCAATCCAGAGTCTTTTTTCCGAATCTTCCTTGATAGCGTAGATCACCTGCCCGAGGGTCTTAATCCCGGAATCTCTCCAAATAGACACCTTGTTGCCGTCGTAGCAATGAAGACCGTCAATTGTGCCGAACCACATCCTTCCAAGATTGTCTTGAGTTATGCTATAGATTGCATTTGAAGAGAGTCCGTCATCAATAGTGAGATGGCGCACATGACGATTGTGGGCAGGAGAGATGCCACAACATAGTGAGATTAACAGTATTAGAATATGCAGACGATTAATCATAGATGTCAGGAATAATCGAATGTTTAAGATTGAAATCAGAAAATCGTTTTCCCGGTATAGGTGATGCAAAGATAATACATATATTGCATGTCTGCAAAAAATAAAGCGGAGAATGCGAGGCATCCTCCGCGGTCGGTCCCGGCTTACATAACTATGGACACATGCTAAGTGCATGAAGTTGGATTTATGGGACCGAATTACTTGTCAAACGACCTTAACTGATTTCTTTGAATTCTTGGGCAGTTTAACCATGATGGTTGAAATTGTATTCCCTTTGACATCAGAAGAGACAACAGATTTGATTTTTTCTCCATCGGCATCAAGGAATTGATGTTCACCCTGAAAAGAAGCATGCCACATCAGATCAGTGTCTGTGTTGTTTTCAATTTCAGACGATTGCATTCCGTCGTGACGAAGAGAAACAAATCCGCCAAAGACAGGTACGTTTTTAATTTCACATATACCGTTGTCAATTCTTGAAAGAGAATAAATACTCTTGTCGGAAGCAGAAGGTTTAAGCCCCATAGCTCCACAGACCACACCTTCAACAAGTCCGTAAGACACTTCAGGATATTCAGAACGGTTGGTTGAGGGGAGCATAGTGAGAAAACGGTATGCCTCATCGTTATATCCCAGGCTGTAGAACAAAGCGGGGAAAGCAGACATGTTTTCCACGTTCCATTCTCCTGCGAGAATATCATTGACGCTTGCATTTTTACGGTCGGTCATGTCTGTGGCGTCAAACCATAGTATGAACGGTACTCCTTCACCACGATAAAACTTTTTTTCTGTTGTCCAGAAAGTATTGTATCTGTTGTTTTCTTCATCCCACCATTTGCTGTCGATGATATCACGGTAAGCGGTTGCCATATTAGCTGCCTTAGCAGCTTTCGGTGCATCGCCGTTTAAAGCAGCCATTCGGGAATATGCTTCAAAACCGCTATGCAGAGCCGCGAGGAGATCTACTCCGAGAGTTAGCCCTCTGAAATTCTCAACATATGAAGGTAGACCTCTGCATGAGTGAAAATTGTTAGCCTCATTAAAATCAGGAGCCTGGTTCATGTATGAGGGACGGTCCATGATATTTTCAGGACGTAGCTGCCATTTGTCAAGGTATTCGTTTACACTTAAATCGTAGAAATTGGTGAAATCCTTGCCGGAGATATAATCACTGTCGGCGGTCCATTCATACATTTTCAGACAAGTCTGCATCACATCGAAATTGGCATTCAGGTTATACCAAAACTCAGAATCGGATGCATAGTCGGCTGGTGCCGGTTTGTCATAGCGGTTGATTTCCCAAAAAGAACAATAGTCACGGCTTTCACTTATGTTTTGAGCAAACTTTCGCATCATGTTCTTATTATGTTTGGAAAGTCCGAGAATGTGAGCTCCGACAGACTGATGCGAAATATCCCTCATGCAGAATGCCTCGCGTTGAGGAAGCGCCGCCTCATACCAAGCCCCAACAGGGTCATTGGAATCGTGAGCATAGCTCAAAGCTTGTTTCTTTGCCCAGTTAAAAGATTTCTGTAGGACAGAGTCGGAAGATGTGAAGACGGCAATGTCTTCCGTTTGGATTTCCTGCTTGACTTTCGCAGCCTCATTTCCGCAGGCAGAGATAAGCAAGGAAACTGAAAGATATAGTAAAGTTGTATTTTTCATGTCAAGGTTTATTTGATGATCATGGCAAAACCGCCACCGGGAGCGAGATTGATTTTAAGCTGCTTGTTTGCATCGAGAGTTAAGGATTCCTTGTTGTAGTCCTTTGCATTTTTTTCAGCATTTGCCCCGTCTTTGAAAATTATCGCTTTGCCTGAGGTATCACCGATAAATGAAAGATCAATATTTAATTCACGCGGCGACCAGTCTGTTAATCCTGCGACATACCATGTATCGCCTTTTCTTCGTGCGGTCACTATATATTCACCCATTTTGCCATCTACAATTACTGTCTCATCCCAAGTGGTGGGTACTGAGGCGATAAAGTCGCGGCATTCGGGCTCCTTGTCATAGTTTACGGGGGTGTCGCAGAGCATAGTGAATGGAGAATCAAACACTATGAAAAGGGCGAGCTGGCGGCAACGGGTGCCTTGGCTCATAGGTTCATAATAATTAGACTGATAAGTGAGTTTTGAACCATTGTTCATGGCTCCTGGAGTATAGTCCATAGGACCGGCAACCTGACGGATGAACGGTATCATTACATCGTATTCGACCTGATCGAGATCAAGGGTGCTCCATTTCATCTGCTCGAGACCGTTTACACCCTCGAAATTGAGGACATTGGGATATGTGCGGTTAAGACCGGCAGGCTTATACATACCGTGAAGGTCGAGTATAAGGTCGTATTTTGCACACGTCTCGGCGGCACGATGCACGAAATCAACAATTTCCTGGTCATCGCGGTCCATGAAATCGACTTTAAAACCTTTGACACCCATATCTGCATAATGGCAGCATACATTTTCCATGTCCCTATCGAAAGCAACATATCCTGCCCAAAGGACCACGTCTACATTTTTGCTGCGGGCATAGTCGATAAGTTCAGGTAGATTTATCTCCGGGACTACCTGCATAAGGTCAGCCTTAAGGTTAACTGCCCATCCTTCGTCAAGAATGAGATATTCAATCCCGTTTTCAGCAGCGAAGTCAATATATTTTTTATAGGTGTCGTTGTTTATTCCAGCCTTAAAGTCAACGCCGGTTATATTCCAGTCGTTCCACCATTCCCAGGCCACTTTCCCCGGTTTTATCCAGCTTATGTCAGACACCCGGGACGGCGAAGCAAGGAGATATGAAAGATTGGAGGCAGCCAGATTCTTGTCGTTGTCAGTGATTATAGCCACACGCCAAGGGAATGTGCGGGAGCCATCGGTCTTTGCAATAAAATTTTCACGTTCCTTCACTTCCATCTGCAAGTTGTTGTGTCCACCCTGTTTCGAAATCTTAGGATAGCGGGCGTGGCTTCCTTTTAATGAAGCGTTTCCGCATCCTGTCATATAAAGCCCGGGAAATTGTTCCAGGTCAGATTCCGTAACAGTGACTTTCACATTATCGCCGAGGTCTACCGTCATTGGAAGAAATATGAGCCTGTTTCGGTCGATGCCGGATAATTTTACTTCCTCATATTCATTCTCGAATGAATTATAATAAGGATCCACGTCTCTGCTTTTTGTGTAAGGGACAAATGAAGTGGCATCTAAAGGAAAGTTGTAGCATACCTCTTCGTCTGCTATAATCAGAGGACTCTTTTGCGAAGAAATGAAACGGTAGGCTATGCCGTCATTGTAGGCACGGAATTCAACTCCCCATCCACCTTTGAAATTGATGGTTGTGGAATTATAATTCTCATCGAGTTTGTCAGCCCTATAAAAAGGGGAGGGTATTTTTGTATTTAGAGATTTTTTAGAAACCTTCGCCACTTTCGGATTCTTTCCCCATATCGTGCCGTTGGAAAGAGTCATGGAAAGCGTTGATTCGGAAATGACAGGTTTCCCGTCAAAGGTTACGGAATAACTCAGGTCATTACCTACTGAGATATCAGCGTTTATTTTTCCATCCGGAGAAGATACGTTATATGCCTTACCTGCGAACGCGGAGAACGCGAACATCAGCAAGATACTTAAAGTTAAATTTCTCATGACTATATTATTTTGGTGTTTTCAACAGCCGCAGTGATCATAGCTTAACGTTGATAGATTTCCCGCTGTTGATTGTATATTTCTTAGATTTAGATCCATCTGTCACTTTCACGCATAGCTTGTCTCCATTCAGACGACGCACCTCAATGTCGAAATCGGAACCGAAAGCACGAATGTCGCGCAGACTCATGTGGTCCCAGTCGGATGGGAGGTGAGGAGTGAGAGTGAAAGATTTCAGTCCGGTGGGACGTATTCCGAAAAGACCTTCGGTAATAATTCTTCCATAAAGTCCACTTTCTGCAGACAGATGTCTTTGACTGCCCTCAGGCCACGCCTCAATGGCATAGGGTACATGTTCTCCGAGGAGGCGGGTGGTTGAATAATCATGGAGAAAGTCGGTCGCACGTTTTGTTTCCCCCACAGTGTAAGATCCACGAAGAGCATAAAGGGTGGCACGGTCCCAGAAAGTGCGGTCGCCTTCTTCAGTGAGCAAACCGTTTTCAGTCCAAAGTCTTGGAGAGAAGAGAGCATCGAGAGTCTGTGTGGCACGTTCGTCGATTCCCATTACAAGAGGGATACAGATCCAGGCGCGGAGCTTGTCGTTGCCGTCGTAATATGCATACGTTTCAAATCCCTCCATGTCTTTGCCAAAATATTTATCTATATTCGAGCGCAATGTCTTTGCCTCCGACTGATATTTTTTCCAATCTTTGATGCCGAGGTCGCGGGCAAGATAGGAAGCTGAGATAAGGGCATCATAATAAAGAGAGGATGTGCAGAGGTTTGCATCTCCTGATTCAAACCTGTTTTCAAGCTCGTCAGTGTCGGATTCCACCACTCCGGCTTTGTTAAGTTTTCCTTTGCAATAGTCAAGACACCATTCGATTAGTTTCCATAGCTCACGTGCCTCCTTCATGTCGCCACGAGCAAGTGCATATCGGGCTGCCCCATATGCTATCATTGCCGCATCTCCCCGGTCGCCCACGCCATTCCAAATATCGAGTCCTTCAGCAACTATTGAACTTGGAATAGGCTTCATTTCATTATTCATGAAACGAGCGAAATGCTTAAATGAATTTAAAGCAGATGCATTCCCGTAGGCATAACCTGTGAAAGGGAAATAAGGATTGATATATTCAGCCTGATCGTTTGCCCATATCGCAGCATAATATGATTCTCCTCCGGGACCATGCATGGGTCCCCCTTTTGTGTCATAAATGCTTTCGCAAGCTCTGATTTTAGAGAATGCAAACATGCGGTCGATGACAGGATCTGGAGTCTCAAGCACGAGAGTGTTCATCCAGTCGCCTACCAAATCAGAGCGTTTCTCTTTTTCAGCAGTCGCATTCAGGGAGACAGTTCTTTCACCATTCCTAACAGCGGATATTGATGCGGAAAAGGTAAGTGTGTCGCCGGGTTGAACAGTAAAATATCCTGTGGAATCTACAGCTCCGGTAATTGTGTAAGAACCGGTCACCCCTGAAGCAGGGTCAGTTGTTGAAATCATTCGGGAATCTCCGATTTCGACTTTCATCGGTCGGTCTCCCTTGTTGATTAATTTGTAGATCTCGACAAGAGCAGGGAGATCTGTAGACGGGAAGTAATCACGTATCAATTCATATTTCCCATAATATCCTTGCTCAAAATCGCTCTTGACGTTGAGCGCGCCTTTAATAGAAATCTCTTTCACTTTCTCTCCCGAAAGAGAGCGTCCGTTGACAGTCACGGCGTCAAGAGGATTCCAGTCATATCGGCGCATAAGACTTGCATGGGTGTTGTTGGGGATTGTGCGCAACATCGGCCATACCAGACTTTTGTTTAATACAAACTTGCCGTCGGCATCGACACCATAGCGGAGAACTGTGGAAACATTCTTGCCGCTCATTTCCATGTGGTCATAATGTGGCGTTTGGGAGGCTGGCACATTCCAGGAGATCCCTCCATCATTATTCATGTTCCATCTTGATTCTGCATTCGCCAGAACAGGAAGTGATAAAATGAAGGCAGATAAGATATAGCGTTTAGTTGTCATTGTTTTGAGGTTTTAAAAAAGAAGAGCCGTTATTCAATCTATTGTGTGTTTGAATAACGGCTCTCCGCTATCTTGAATTGTTGCCTGAATAAATCTTTTTTACCTTAAGACAGGAAGTTGTTGATAGTCTAAACAACTTCTACCGTAGAAATCCATTAACCTTATGAACTAACTAATATAACCTAATAATCCGAACTCAGGCAAATCAATATGATTAATATTCCGGGTTTTGCTCAAGGAGATCGTTCCTGCGGCGCTCGTAGTTCGGGATGGGCAGCAGATAGTTTGCTGCTTTGAACATACGATCTTGAATTTTGAATATCTCATATTTCTTTGTGCCGTCAGGATTTTTTGTGATGTTGATCCCGTGGAATTCACCGGTGTCAGTTTTTTCTCCAATTTTCCAACGGCGCACGTCATAAAAGCGATGTTCTTCAAATGCAAGCTCCACTTTACGCTCATGTTGAATCTTTTCCAGGAGTTCATCGCCGGTGGCAGTCACGTCGGGGAGTATTGCAGGATTGCCTCCTCTTGCACGTTCGCGCACGAGATTTACATATTGGCGAGCTCCATTTTCATCACCGAGATGGAAGAGTGCCTCGGCATAGTTAAGATAAATTTCAGCAAGGCGGCAATACACCCAAGGTTGGCTACCTTTATCCGACCAACTGTTCTGAAGGCTTTCATCCATAAATTTACGGATTGTATAGTGAGTCTTTGAATAGTTCCATGCATCTCTGCCGAACTCACTGTCTGTGCCGCCAGTTTCACCATCGGTATTTACCCAAAATTCGATCTTTCTTCCGCGGAAATCCTGTCCGTCGCATACTATAGAAGCATAGAGACGCGGATCACGCCCTGCCCAGGGGTTTTCAGTTGCGTTGGCATAGATTGATGCGTCCGGCATAGAACCGTCTTCCATCTCGTAGCTGTCTACCATTTCCTGAAGCACAGCAGTACAGGAGTACCCACCCCAGCCGTTGGGGCTGTTATACCAGTCATACCATGATCCGAATTCGGTGTTGTAAAGACGCTGGAAAATAATTTCAGGGCTTTCAGCATTAAGGAAAAGACCTTTATAATCGGGATCGAGTGAGTATAATCCAAGATCGATCACTGCCTTATTGGCATCTGCCGCCGCCTGCCATTTCGCGCGCTCGTTGTTTGGATTCCACAAGGGGCTTGCGGCGTAGAGGAGCATTCTTGCCTTCATTGCGAGAGCCGCACCTTTTGTCACTCTGCCGAAATCAGCGCCAGTGAATTTAACGGGAAGAAGTTCCGCAGCCTTTGTGAATTCGCTTACGATGAAGTCTACACAATCTTCATAAGAATCGCGCTTTACCATCATTTCCGGATCGTCAAGACTGAAGAGACGGGTGATCAAGGGTACACCGCCATAATTATTGACAAGCTCCATATAGTAGTATGCACGGAAGAAAGTTGCCTCTCCTATAAGGATATTTCTTTTGTCTTCGCTGATAGAGTTAAGGTTCTCGAGATTGTTGAAGAAGATGTTGCAATTTTTGATATAGCTGTAATAATCAGCCCATATGTCGAGAGGCCCGAGCTGATCGGGAGTCATGCCTCCTGTGTTGATAGTCCAGCAACTGCTCCAGTTGAAATTTTCCATAGATTCGTCTGAACAGAATCTAAGAGAGTTGCGGCTCCATCCGTTGCGGGGACGAGTGTAGTTCATAGTGACGTAGGCTTCAGTCAGATTAGCATCCTGGAAGATCACGTCTTCTGTATATGAATCAAGCGGTTCCACATCAAGGACATCGCATGAGGTGAGCGATGCGGCGCAAATGAATGCGAGCGATATTTTTCTAATAATATGTTTTTTCATGATCGGGGATTCTTTAGAAGGTGAGGTTTAGACTGAAAGTGTATGTTCTTGCGATAGGGTAGCTCTGTCCTGTGGATGTTGCAGTTGACTCTGGATCTTGAATTTTCACTTTGTCTATAGTGAAGAGGTTGGTTCCGGTCAAAGCGAAGCGTACACCTTGGAGCTTGATCTTATTGAGAACGCTTTGTGGAAGATTGTAAGCGATTTCAAGATTCTTAAGCCTGAGGAAAGACGCATTGTAGAGCCAGAAATCACACCAGCGGGTGTTCTCATAATCGTCTTTATCGAAAGCTCTCGGATATTTGGCATTTGGAGTTTCTTCAGCTGAAATCCAGCGGTTGTTGTAGAAATCCTTGTCAAGATTGTATGAATAAGGCACAATCATCTGTTCAGCACAGCCTTGCCCTGTCCAAAGCATGCCAAGTTCAAATCCTTTCCATTCTGCACCGAGATTGATACCATATACAAGGCGGGGCACATTCCCATATTCGCTTCGGATGCGGTCGTTGTCTGTGATCTGTCCGTCGCCATCGATGTCTACATATTTGATGTCACCCGGCTGTGCATTTGCAAAGTGTGGAGTGGAATTCACTTCGTCCCATGTCTGATATATGCCGTCTGTCTTAAACATTAGCCATGAGTCGAGAGAATGACCTGTGCGGCGCTGCCATTCAGGAGTATTGGCTGCCTCATCGAAGAATTTGATTTTGTTTTTAGTGTAGGTTAGGTTTCCGGAGATATTATATGTCACATTGCCCACTTTGTTGCGGTGGCTGAGCATGAGTTCAAAACCCTGGTTGCTTACCTCGCCGATGTTCTGATCGGGGAGGGTCAGACCTGTGTAGTAGGGCACCGAAGCCTGTTTGGGCGTGAGGATATCGGTGCGGTTTTGATAGAAATATTCAGCAGTGAATCCGAGAAGACCGTTCCAGAATGTACCGTCGACCGCTATATTCCTTGAATCGACCTTTTCCCAGGTTATGTTGGGATTTCCGATACGTCCGGGCACAAATCCTTTGTTGATATTCGGTGTGCTTCCAAGGATAGCGCCGTTCTGCATGTTGTATACACTGAGATATTGGAAGGAATCCACGCGGTCGTTACCCAATTTGCCCCATGAAGCACGCACCTTGAGTTCGTTGACAACGTTTGCAAGATTTTCCATAAAACTTTCCTGGCTGATTCTCCAACCTACGGAAACACCCGGGAATGTACCCCAGCGTTTTGATGGAGCGAAGTTCATCGAGCCGTCGCGGCGGATAGTGAATTCCACGAGATATTTATCCATATAGGAATAGTTGAAACGCCCGAAGATGTTCTGACGGGAAGATACATATCCCACACCGCCGTTTGTTTTCTCTTTATCGGCACCGAAGTCGAGATAGTCAGGCTTGTCGCTCAGGTAGTAGCCTCTCCATGCCCAGAATCCTTCACCCTGGTATTTGCTCTGTTCGTATGCCACAAACGCGCCTACATGATGATCGCCAAAAGTGCGGTCATAACCGAGTTTAAGCAAATATGAAGTTGTCGAATAATTATTATTGTTGTTCTGAAGGGAGATATTATTGCCGTTCATGTTGGTGGTTTTCTTTACATATTCCCCTGTCGCGGAATTATAGTCGTAAGTATCCCACACATCCTGAAGTTGCTTCTGGTCGCGGACACGATAGTCGATAGCGGCGTATCCGGAGAAAGAAAGACCTTGTGTTATCCACGGCATCTGAAGATCGAATGAGAATTTTGTGTCGATAAATGTGTCATTGATCTTGTTGTAGCCGGTTTCGTCACCTTTTACGAGAATTGCAAGGTTATTGCCATTGGCAAGACCCGGACCGGGAAGTCCGTTGGGATAATAATCATAGAGCCACGGATATGCCATAAACGCTTCCCAGAATATAGAACTTGTTGGAATCACAGAGTTTCTACGCTGTTCCCTGCGTGCTGCAAGATCCACACCTATTTTTAGGTCTTTAAAAAGGTTGATATCAAGGTTTGATCGTACCTGGTATGTCTGGAAATTCAACTTGGTATCACGATAGTTAGGCTTCTGATATGTATAGTCGCCTGAGACATAATACCTGACATTGTCAGTGCCGCCTTTTATGCTCAATGAATGACGTGTTGAAGGGGCAGCTTTGTTGAAAATAACGTCCATCCAGTCGGTGTCTCCATATTGGTCGCGGTTGATGGTTCCGTCGAGATATCCGTTTTTGATATTTTCATAGAGAGGAGCCTGTCCGTTACCTTTCCTGATCTCGTCAGTCCAAGTCATGTTTTCGTATGCGTTCATGAGATTTGGAGTGCGGGTGTTTTGAGAAAGAGTGAATGACCCGTTGTAGGTGATTGACGGTTTCCCGCTGTTGCCACGTTTTGTGGTTACGAGAATAACACCGTTAGCCGCCTGAGCACCATATATAGCTGCGGAAGCATCTTTCAACACGTTGATAGACTCGATATCATTCGGGTTAAGGCGTTCAAGCCCTTCGCGGTTTGCAACTCCGTCGATAATAATGAGAGGGGAATTGTTGTTTAGGGTGCCTTTACCACGGATGAAAATGTCGGAATAGTCGTTTCCCGGTTCTCCTGTACGGTTGTTTGCGACAACGCCGGGAAGTTTTCCCGCGAATGTGTTGGTTACGTTTGCCACACCTGTAGTTTTTAATTCGCTACCTTTTACAGTAGAAACAGAACCTGTCACGGATGCTTTTTTCTGGACACCATAACCCACGACCACCACTTCTTCGAGAGCCTGGGCGTCTTCAGCAAGCAGGACTTCGAGGTTGTCTGCGGCTTTAGTCTCAAATTGAGAGTAGCCGACATAAGAGAAAACAAGAGTTGATCCTTTTGGGGCGTTGATTGTATAGTTGCCATCGATATCAGTGACAGTGCCGGTGGTGGTGCCTTTTACAGTGACGGTTACTCCGATAAGAGGTTCACGTGAAGTCTTGTCAAGCACGGTCCCTTTGATTGCGTGGCTCTGTTGGTCGCTTCCTGCCTCCAAAATGGGAGCAGTAGCCGGGATAGCCGATACGGTTAATGGAAATGCGAACAGGGAAATTGAGAGTCCCAGTGCATGCCATCGATTGCCGAAAGTAATTTTCATGATGTTTATGTTTTTTGGTTAATATGGTTGACTATTTGATGATTGCTGCAAACCCACCTCCGTCATACATGGAGATAGATATTTTGTCGCCGGCTTTGACTTTTTTTGTTCTGACTGCGAAATCTTCAGCATTGAGATCTACGTTTACGCCGTCTTCCCAAGATGTCATGGTTTTATTACCTTTGATGAAATCGAGCGGGATTTCGAAGGAGCCACCTTTTTCTCCTGCCATACCGCCGAGATACCAGGTATCACCGTTTCTGCGAGCCACAATTATATGTTCGCCTACAGCCGCCGAGATAACTTTAGTCTCGTCCCAAACTACCGGCACTTGTGAAAGGAACTGCATGCATTCCGGCTCTTTTTCATAAGCGGTCGGAGTGTCGGCAAGCATCTGAAGGGGACTTTCATAGACCACATACATGCCGAGCTGATGACAACGGGTCCCCACTGAAGCGGGCAGATTGAAGTTTATCTGATGATCTTTTTCATGAAGATTTTTCATGGCTCCCGGGGTATAGTCCATAGGCCCTGCCACCATGCGGGTGAAGGGGAGAGTCACATTGTGTTTCGGAGTTACAAAGCTTCCCCATTTGTGATTTTCAAGTCCGGCAACGCCTTCCGAAGTCAGTACATTGGGGAAAGTATGTATCCAGCCGGTGGGCTTATAAGCTCCGTGGAAGTCTACGAGCATCTTGTGATCAGCTGCCTTACGTGCCACTTCATAATAAAAATCCACCATTTCCTGGTCATCGCGGTTCATAAAGTCCATCTTGATCCCTTTCACACCCCATTCGTTGAATTTGTCGAAAGCCTCATCGATTTTCTCACGGAACGGTGCCCAGGAAACCCAAAGGATAAGATCAACATTTTTCTTTTTTCCGTATGCAACCAGCTCAGGTATATTGATCTCAGGAATAGTCTTGGTCACATCCCAAGCCTCAGACCATCCATCGTCTATCACCACATACTCAATATTATTTCGTGATGCAAAATCAATATAGTATTTGTAAGTGTCATTGTTGACACCACATTTGAAATCCACTCCGGTAAGCACAAGTGCGTTATACCAGTCCCATGCAATTTTTCCCGGCTTTACCCAACTGAAATCGCCTTTCGACTCCGGAGCCAGTTTGTATATGAGCTGATTTGTGATGAGGTTGGCATCATTGTCTGTCACTATCATTGCACGCCAGGGGAAGTTACGGGTACCGTTGACTTTTGCAATATAGTCCGCACGCTTTGTGGGGAAGATCTGTCGGTCGTCAGTGCGATAGTCTTCAAGAGACACAGCGGCATATTTCCCCGCAAGTTCATGTTTACCTTGTTTGCGTAGGAACATCCCGGGATAGCTTTCCAGATCGGACTCACTGATAAACACCCTGACTTTGTCGTCAGCCTTCAATAAGATTGGAGTGCTACAAAATTTATCTGTGGCTATTTCAGAAAGTTTCATCGGTTTGAAAACAGGCTGCTGTGCGCTGAGCATTGTGCGCTCTTCAGGGAAAAAGGCGTCGAAGTCAGCCGGGAAGCAGAATGTAGCTTCCTCACTGAGCACTTTCAGGGAGTCCGGGAAATCCGTGTGAAAACGATAAGCAAGACCATCGTCATAGACACGGAATTCTATATTATATCCGTCAGAAAGCAATTTCATGCTGTTGTAGTTGTCGCGGATGGAGGCGCTTTTCTGTCGGATCACAGGTTTGATAATTTTGTCGGATGAGTCTTTTATCATATCTTTGACCTTCATGTTTCTTCCAATTGAGGCGCCATTATCGAAAGTCATTGATATGGGCGACGGGTCTAAGATTCTTTTGCCGTCGAAGTCTACTTGATATGTCGTGTTGGTGCTGGTGCTGACAGTCACCGAAAGACGGTTGTCGGGCGATTGTATGGTGTATTTTTCTGCTGACATTGAAAAGAAACACATCAGCGAAAAGCCCGTTGCCAAAAGTTTTGAGTTCATGATTTTGATTGTGTTTGTGAGTTTTGCTGCAAAGTTATAGAGAAGTCAAAAGATGCCGGATCCGGATAATCCAAAAAGGGAGCCGGATAATTTTTTAATGAGCCCAATAGTAAAAAAGATGCGCCTGAAAATACAGACGCATCTTTAAATAGTTGATATGTAGTTGTGTATATCTATGTGAGGATATTAAGATTATGGATTATAAAGAGGATCAAGACGGCTGATAAAATGGCTCCAAGATAGTTTTTCATTGAAAGTCTGGAACGCTCTTTCTCCCATTCGCTGCCGCAAAGCCGGGTCGGTGGCTAATTTTCGCATTGCGTCGGCAAGTTGCGCGGCATTGCCCGGATAAATCAGAAATCCTTCCCATCCGTCTGTGATGTATTCCGGTTGAGCTCCGTTTGATGAACACACCTGCGGTCTGCCGCATGCCATGTATTCGATGTTGGAAAGACCGAAAGCTTCTTCAGTTTGTGAAGGAAGCACACCGAAATCACTTTCGGCAATCAATTCAATAGGATCAGGGGTCATTTTATACCAATCGATCATGTCCATGACCCCGCGCGTGATTGCGCGTCTTCTAAGGCGGTCGATATAATCAGGTGTGCCGCTGCCTACGATTCTAAGTCTCATCCTGTTTCCTTTGAGCATAGACATAGCGTCGATGAGTGTCTCAAGACCTTTCCCCGGGATAATCTGACCGTGAAACATTGCGGTGACAGGACCTTTCTCCCTGACTGGAAACGGAGTGTTGAAATTTCTGTTCAGACTATTGTGGATTACATGGAGTCTCGACTCCGGGAAAGGGAGTTGACGGTTATGCCAGGTAGATAAGAAACGCTCGGCAGCAAGTCGCGACACACAAATTATTGCATCGAGATTTCTATAGATTCTTCTGAAAAGCCATGAATCGATCCCTTTTTTCACTTTGTGTCTTGTGGCAACTACCCTAATATCTTTTCTGCCCGCTATTTTACGCGCAAGAAGCGCAGTGAATGCATTTTTGAAACCGTGGGCATGGATTGTTACGCTGTTTTGGTCACATTTTTTTAGTGTCTGTGCAAGTAGCCTGACAGATTGAAAATCCAGCATACTTCCAAACGGGGCATGAAGAAGATTGACCCCCTCTTTTTCGAAGAAGGAGTCAACAGCTTTAGCATCTCTTGTGACAGCAAACACTTTCCACCCATGGCTTATATAGTGCCTGCAGATGTCGAGAGAATACCGTTCTACGCCGCCCCATCGGTTGGCAGAAAGAATATGTATCAGGGTTCTTGATTCAGCCATTTTCGATTACGAGATTCGCTTTCCTGTTGGCATGAAATCTATATAATAATCAATTTGTAGCAGCTATCATCACTTTGATGTCGACACAGGGCATGTTGACGCATGAAGCCACCAGCTTGTCGACAAGTTTTCCCTTGTAAGTGACAATACCACATTGCACTCCGGGAGTGGAAGCAACCATATTGTTGATTCCTCCCTTTATGAGGGCGTCACTAAAAAAGTTTACGAGAATGTTTGAAAGAGCCATAGCCACTGTCCTCGGAACTGAAATTGAAGGATGGGTCTCATCAAAATTCAACACGTAGACAGAATCTTTAAGAGCCACCGACAGATTTTTGGGGAATTCGAAGGGGCGAGTACATTGGCTTATCAGGATCACATCGGCGCTTTTGACTTTGTTGAAAAGAACGCGTGGATGGATTGCTATTGTGTTGAGGGAATCTCCACAAATCTGCTTTGCGACTTGCATTGCTGAGATGTCGTTGTTCATAAGGGTGACGTATGCGCCTGCTGCCATCGCCGCTTTAGCTGCAGAATAAGCAGTGGTGCCGTCTCCGATAACAAGGACTTCGCAAGGATTTATTCCGGCAACTCCGGCAAGGAGCACACCCTTGCCACCTCCGACGTATGAGAGAAATTCCTGTGCGTAGATCACGGCTCCTCTTCCGTCGATTTCATCAATGACATTGGCAAACACCGGCTCATCGTTATAACTCAGCATGTTGTCGAAACAACCTGCTGTGATGTTAAGCTCGAGCAAAGCCTTAACAACAGGAGCCTCAAACAGCGAGCTTCCCATCATTGAGAATACAGTGGCACCCTTTTTCATTTTCTTGATGTCTTTGGCATGGAGTGGCTGATAAGATAAGACCACATCTGCCTGTAAAGCTTCTTCTCTGGTCACGATTTCCACACCAAACTCTCTATAAGAAGAGTCTGGGAAACTGATATCTGTGGCTGCTCCTTTCTCCATAAGGAGCCGTATGTTGGATGAAGTCAGCAAACCTGAGCCTTCGGGAGTGAGAAGAAAACGGGTTTCATCGGTGTCGGCATAGTTCCCGACAAGTCCGATAGTTAACGACTTTGGTGCTTCTTCTTTTATGGCTGCCTGGGGCTGAGGATCCAGTTCAGCGGTCTTTTTGTGTTCTTGCCCGGTCATGGTCAGAGGGATAAAGGTGTTGTTATTGATGAATTGACAATATCTAAGAGGCTGATCATTTGATTTGATTAGCTGCTTAATTGCAATCCTTATTTTACAAAATTAGTAAAATGATTTAATTTTTGCAAACTTATTTTTGGGTTGTTGGTCACTGGTCTCCATCATAAATATCAAAAATCTGCTCGACAAATCTTTTCAATTCCTTCGACAAATAAATTTAAACAGTTCTTAAACCATATACTCCAAACTAAATGCAGTCGTTTGCAAAAGTGGAATTAACCGAGAGGGTGAGTTGCAAGAAATTGTGAGATATTGTCGTTTATCTGTCGGCGGTCTTCAAGAGAATCCCCTTCCCATACCACCTTTGCCTTGGAATAAAATGGTTCTCTTTTCGCGAGCTGGGTAGATATGATATCGCGTATTTCTTCATCCGTATGTCCGGCAAGGAGCGGACGCTTTTCCCGTTTGCGTATTAGCCTTGAGAACAGGCAGTCGTTGCTTGCCTTTAGCCAAAGGGTGGTCCCCCTTTTATTCATGTGGTCGATATTGTCGAAAAAACATGGTGTCCCTCCTCCGCAAGAGATTATAGTGTCTTCAAAATCAGCCACCTCATGGAGCATCTCCTTCTCTATTTTGCGGAATCCCTCTTCTCCATAGCGGTCAAAAATCTCACGCACTGTTGCGTGATATCTTTGTTCGATATAGAAATCGAGATCAATAAATTGAATACCGGTGGCTGCAGAAAGGGCTTTCCCGAATGTGGTTTTCCCACATCCCATATATCCTATTATAAAAAGTGGTTTCATAATTATTGTTGTTAAAGTATCGGATATTTTTTATCTGTGCATATTTCTAATTATATCTTCTTCAGGTTCAGGTAATATCTTTTTCAAGGAATCACATTCTTTAGCAATTGTTTGAAGCCGGGGAATTATAGATATCAGCCTGCGGGATGAATTTGAAACTGTCTCGCGCCTCCATTTGGGAAGGGAGACATAGTAATTTCTCCATTGTCTTGATTCCTTCAGCATGTTTTCCACCGCATATGAAGCCTGTTGGGCTTGTGCCTTGTCCCTTAGTCTTTTAGCGAGGTCCATTTTAAGGAGCGCAAATTCAATACCCTCATGAAATGTGGTGTCGGCGAGTGTAAACGATCCAGCCGAGACGTCGCTGTAGGGATATACAAACTCAAGGAGGTACAAAATGGATTCGGCATCTCTTGGATAACCGATTTCAAAGAACTGGCGTGCAGCCAAAATAATTTCCCCCCGTTGTCTTCTGACTTGATCTGCAATGACCGGATCCTTCCTAAGAGTGGGTATGGAATCTCTTGCCGGGACATATAGTGGCAGTTCCAGATTGTGTGCCAGAGTGGCAAGATGGGTTGAATCAGTCATGCCGGGGACATAAGCATCGACAAACGGAAGTCTGCGTGTCGAAGATTTCAAAGGTCTGTAAAAATCGGATGAGACCGCAGTATGAAAATAGACCGGTCGGGGAGATCCTGATTCAGCATTAGTTGCAAGTACGTCGAGAAGCATTAGTTTGCGGAACGGGAGCATGGACGACCCGTTTGCAAAATTTTTAAGATCGATTGTCAGTGTTTCATTATCATTTTTACCGGGCAACGTCACTTTGCGGTTGTGTAATGTAGGGATCGCTTCACGAGAAGAGTACAGTTGTCTCAGCGCATCTATTGCAGGTATAGCCGTGGTGTCGGCATCCGGTGCAATCCGGGTGTAGGAATAAGCTCCGTATGCGATGTCGGCGGGGGTTGCTGTAAACGGTACGCCTCTTTCTCCTTGTTTCATTAGGTTTGTAACGTATTCAGGGGTTGCGAAATAAGACACGTCTACCACGGTGTGTTGACGTCCTGTATTCATCACCTCTTGAGCATACCACATTGGAAACGTGAAGTTGTCACCCTGGGTGAAAATGATCGCAGGCTTTTCTGTCAGCAAGAGATTTGAGGCATAGTCGAATGGCTCGGAACGTCCTGTCCTGTCATGGTCATCACAATTTTCAGTTATGATTATAAGAGGAGTTCCAATTGCAATGATAATCGCTAAAATACATGTGATGTTTTCATTCACTTTATACTTAAACATCCACATGCTGATGGCGGTGACACCTAATCCTATCCATATAGAAAAAGCCATATAAGATCCGAGAAAAGAATAGTCACGTTCGCGCGGTTCTCCGGGTAATTGGTTGAGGTATATGACAATTGCTACACCTGTCATAAAAAACATCAGTGTTATAATTGCCAAAGTCTGGCGTCCTGATTTCCCTGAACAACACAGAAATATTATGCCGATAATTCCAAGTATAAATGGTATACAGTAATAGACATTATGACCGTTATTGTGTGACGAGGCATTCGCCGGCATAAGATTCTGGTCTCCGAGCATCGCGTTGTCGATGAAAGGGAAACCGGTGATGAAATTGCCATGGTCGATTTCTCCGGTGGAGGGGATATCGTTTTGTCTTCCCATAAAATTCCAGAGAAGATAACGGAAATACATATATCCTACCTGATAGGAAAGGAAGAAACGGAGATTTTGCAAATAAGTTGGTCGATACGAGAAGCTTTTTTCACGGTTGCCGGAAGGCGAAAGTTTGCCGACCGGATTCCCGAGAGTGTCGATGGCTTCTGAAATCTCAATACGGTCCATCGACTCTTTCGACATCCCTACCCATGATTCATAACTTTCAATGTCAGATTGGGAGGTGCCGGTGATGCGGGGAAAAAACATGTCGAGCTCAGGGGTTGTTACTCTCGAAAAAGAATAATCGGAAAGAATATATCCTTCCCCTGATTTGACGGTTGCTGAATTTTTGGCTGAATCTTTTTCAGAGAGCATCCTGCTTCTATAGCTCAACTTGGCACCCGACAACACAGGGACATATTTTGCTTTCTCTTTTTTCAGATGATATAGTGAATATTCAGGCAGATTGTTGCCTGGAGTCCATGTTTCCTCATACATGGGTTTGCTGTATGGAGTGGCGCCATAAAACAGAGGTGTAGAGCCATATTGGTCGCGTGCTATATAAGAAGAGAGTGCAAAAATGTCGGCGGGAGCCCCTTCATTCATAGGGGGTGAGGCATACCCGCGAATAAGGATGATAGCAAATGATGAGTATCCCAACAATATGAATGCCAACGAAAATATGCATGAAAGTATACGAGCCCTGTCCCAATGTAAATAATATACGACTGAGATTCCGGATATTATCGATAATATTGCGGCAATTATAAAATTCCCTTTGAACACGAAAACTCCGGAAAGCCAGATAAACGCTGCCATTGAAATTGCTATAATGCATCTGGAACCTTTGGTCGCACCCACAACAGCCATGACTGCGGCGCTTGCAAGCAGGATAAGATAGATGTAAATCCCGGAAAAATAAGGCATCCCTAATGAATTGACAACACCGAGTTCAAATGCCTGCATCCACGATAGTGTGCCGTTCATCATTCCGATCAGTATCAGTATAATAATTATAAACGACACTAAAATTGCAGACCATGCTCTCACAGAGATTCTTCCGTAAGGGTATTTCCTGAAGACATAGATAAGGGATAGGACAGGAATGCAAAGAAGATTAAGCTGGTGAACTCCAAGCGACAGACCTGTGATATATGCAATTAAAATCAGCAGCCGTTTCCTGTGAGCATGATTGTATGTTTTTGCCCATACTATCATGAGCCATATCACGAGCGATGTCAAAAATGCCGACATGGCATATACTTCAGCCTCCACTGCAGAGAACCATGTGGAATCACAAAAAGCAAAAGTCATCCCTGCGGTAAGAGCTGCAGTGGCTGCGATCATAGAAACATAAAACGGAGGCTGGTTTTGTTTCTGTAAATATTTCGTGGATACATAATAAGATAGCGCGTAAGTGATTTTAGCCAAGAAAAAAGCGGCGAGAGCCATGAATAATCCGCTGCACAAACCGATTACAAGTGCGTGATATTCTGGAGGAAAAGGAATCGTGACAAATCTCATTGCAAGCATCCAGAAGGGGTTGCCTGGAGGATGTCCGATCTCAAGCATAGAGGCACAGGTGATGTATTCCGGACAGTCCCAGAAAGATGCGGAACGGTCAACAGTGATTCCATACATCAATAATGCGGCAAAAAAGACTATGCCGGATAAGACATTCTCTGTTAAACGATCGAGATTTTTGCCGATTATACTCATAAATTATTATAAATCAAGTTTCTTTTTATTGAGTGATTTGCCTTTAGGGGATTTGAAAATATATCCGGATTCCGGAGATTCCAATGCCCTGACAGAAGTCTTTGCGGCTGTAGACGGTTTCAGACAGAATGGACGGAAGAAAATGTCTGTCAACCTGTCGAACCATTTGCCCATGGAGAGCATGGGGGTGTCGACCACACCAGGATCGGCACAATTTATTCTTATTCCTCTCTTTTTTATCTCTTTGTCAGCTGCCATAGTGGCGGCGTAGCGGGTGATAAGTTTCTTTGACAGGGCATAAGTCTTTAGCCTGCCGAATTTTGATTCAGGAATGTCTTCCATTATCCGTTGGAATGGATACCACCGGCGTGTGGCTGACGTGGTGAAGACAATGGCGCCTCCGTCTGTAATCCTGTCAATAAGCAGTTGCGTCAGGAGACGTGTGTTGTGATAGTTCACATTGATTGTGTCTTCATGACCATCTCTGTCAAGGATGTATTTGCCGTTCATTACTCCGGCATTGTTTATCAGTGCGTCGAGACATTCTCCCGAGAGATGATTTGACGCACTGCTTACAGAGGAGGCATCGGAAAGGTCCATGATTATAATTTGTGGTCTTCTGCCATAAATAACCTCTATCTCCTTGGCAAGAATTTCACCTTTCTTTTGTGAACGGCATCCCAAAAGGATGTCGTGACCCTTGCTTGCGAGTAGATGAACAATCTCTTTCCCTATTGCGCCTGTGGCGCCTGTAACTAATACTTTCATCTCACAATCCCTTTGTCGAGCAAGCGGTGTTTCACCATCATTCTCACCGGAGTGGGAGTAATACCCACAAAAAATATTGAAAGACGGTTTAGCCATCCGTTGATGTATTGTTTTTTCTTTCGGAGCATACGGTCGATTGCCTTGAGCGCGAATTTTTCGGGAGTGTCGAGCACGCCGATTCTCACTGCAAGTTCCTTAAGGTTTTGAGGAAGTCCGAAAAGATCTGTGGCAATTCCTCCTGGACATGCCACTGTCACACCTACTCCAAAATCTTTCATTTCATAATGAAGCGCCCGTGAGAAAACTCTGATGTAAGCTTTTGTAGAAGCATACATTGCAAGCCCGGGCATCGGCATCCAGCAAGACATCGACGACATATTGAGAATCCATCCGTATCCTGCGTTGGCTCTTCTGCGCGCGAACCAGCGTGAAAGTGTGGTGACAGCGCGGATGTGGAGGTCGATAAACGTATCTATTTTTTCCTGTTTTGTCTCTATTACAGGAGCGAACGAGAATATCCCTGCATTATTGATAAGTATGTCGGGATTCAGTTCTAAATCATCACAAAAATCGTCGAGATCTTTTGCAAGTCCGGGTCGGGTGAGATCAAGAGTGTGGACATATAGGATTGCCCCGGTATTTTTTGAAATACTGTCGGCGGTTTCTAACAGACGGTCTTCGTTAATGTCGATAAGAATAACCTCACACCCTCTTTTTGCCAGTTCCACAGCGAATTTCGAACCTATGCCTCCTGTAGCGCCGGTGACAATGGCGCAATGTCGTGAAAGATCTTCAATTTTTTTCATTTCTTATCTTGATCTCATCGATCTCTTTAAGTATACGCGGGGGAAGGTCTTCAAGATGCTTATGGCATGCCATCTCTCTTGAATACATACGGGCGATACAATAATTGACGTGGTCGCAGCCGCATCTGTGGCATTTCTCCTCCTTCATACGGTTCACGAAATCCGGCTCGTTGAGGAGTGCTCTTCCCATCTGGATGAAATCAAATCCCTCATCCATCACGGTGTCGGCGTTTTCGCGGCTCACCACGCCACCTACATACACGAGCGGAAGCTTTAACTCCCGGCGGAATATCCTGGCATCTTCAAGGAAATATAATTCTTTGAATGGAGATTTGGGTATCATGAATTTACCGAACCATCTCACTCCATATTTCAGCCATAACTGATGCATGTAGTAGGTCATCGCATAGATAGGCATCTCTCCGCGCATCACATACATCGGGGCTTTGCTTACGAATCCTCCTGACAGAACGATTGCATGGACTCCTAAGTTTTCCAATTCTTTAGCCACTTCAAGACAACCGTCGATATCGAGTCCGCCTTTGAATCCGTCGCGCATGTTTGTTTTCACAAGCACACCCATGTCGGAACCGGCGGCTTTCATCACTTCCTCCATGCATTCCTGCATGAAACGCATACGGTTTTTCAGATCTCCTCCGTATTCATCGTGCCTGTGGTTGGTATAGGGGGAAAGAAATTGTGAGATAAGGTAGCCATGCCCGGCATGCACTTCCACACAGTCGAATCCGGCATCGCGTGCCGTGCGTACGGCATCCCCGAAATTGCGAGCCATTTGCTTTAGTTCATCCTTACGTAGTCCCCTTACAATTGTAGGTGAATAAAGATTGAATCCTGAAGAGGCACCCACAGGAGTTGAGCCGGCTGTGGAACGATGTGTCATGTTGCCGCAATGTCCTATCTGGATTGATGCCTTTGCCCCGTAATCGTGAATGCCGTCGGTTATTTCTCTTAAAGCCGGCACTATTTCGGGACGCAGCCATAGCTGGGTTTTGAAAGAGAGTGCCGAGCGGCATATCCCGGCGTATGCAAGTGTGGTCATACCCACGCCACCTTTTGCCACACTTAAGTGATAGTCGCGGAGCATAGGGGTGGGATTGTTGTCTTTACCCATACCTTCGAATGCCGCAGATCTTATTGTGCGGTTCCGGAGGGTGACGGGTCCGATATTGCCGGGTGTGAAGAGATTCATAATTTTGAAATTTGTTGCAATGAATTAAGAAAAGAGAGGAATTAATATATGAAAGGGATTATATATTTGCGATGGAGAGACGTGAATTCGGAACCGAATTCTTTTGCATATCTTTTGGCAAGGGAGCGGGCTCGGGGTGCAAGATTGGCAAAAGTCCAGAGAGCGAAGACCGCGCCCGGCATCGACCATGTGAGTATAGCAAAGCCGACCCATTCGGTAAATTCTCCAAAATAGTTGGCGGCGGTCACGAATCTGTACATCCCTTTTCGGGGGATGTAGTGGCGCGAGTCTCCGGGTTTCCGGAGATTGCGTATCACGTGGTCGGAATGAATGTTGATTGCCATGCCGCATAAGAAAACGACTGTTCCAAGAATAAAAAGGGGAGAGGTGAGCCATGAATCTGGATATCTGTCGGCAGGTGCTACATAAAAAAGCCATCCACCTATCATATAAGCGTTGATTGTGTTGAATATCATCCCCATAAGGACTATCGCCCAAGGCATTCTGCTTTTCCCTCGCATCAGAAATGGAAATATGAATGTACGCTGGAAATAATGGAGCTCAAATAAGCCCGCCATGACGCAAAGTGCAGGCTGGGTTGCCTTGTCGCTAAAGATCCATAGAAGCGCCATGCAGATAAAAGCGGGAGCCTCCATCACCACCCAACCTGTACGGTTGTTGACCGAAGGGCCCCATTTGGGGGAATATGTCATACCGTAGGCAGCCTCAATACGATGTAGGGCTATGAAGACTATCACGGCGAGCACCGCCATAGACCCCACGACAGTATTGAAAACTATAGTATTAAAAATCTCTTCCATGCTGACAAAATTAACGAAAATTATTGAAGTGAACAACATCGGAGCGCGCTCTTGACTCTGATGAAGATAAATAAAGTTAAAAAAGTGATATTAAGAGTATGTTTCCTTTTAACATTAAGAAATCTTTAGAAGTCTTTTTGGTTTGTTTTAAGCCTTCATTCAGTCGTTATGGAACCCCATAACTCCTTCACTCAGTCTTAAAACAACCTCAAAAACTCTTTCTAAATCTTAACTTATGTCAAAAGTAAACATACTCTGGGACATAAAATATGACTATTTGGGAAACATATTTGAGCAATGGCTTATTTTCATTAATTTTGCAGAAACAAAACGCGGTGTCAGATGGCAAAAAACCGAGACATCGGCTTCAACCTATCGGAATGAAAGATCTTTTAATGTTTATAAGGCGTTTCGCACGCCCCTATAAGTGGAACGTGGTCTGGAGTGTGGTTTTCAACTTCCTCACCATGTTTGCCACTATCTTTTCGTTTGCATTCATAATGCCGATATTAAAAATTCTGTTCAAGCTCGACACTACAGAATATGTCTATATGCACATCGGCGATGACAATATTCAGGATGTGGCGATCAACAATTTTTATTGGTATGTCACTCACCTGATTTCTAAATTTGGAGAAGACAATACGCTTGCCTTGCTTGCCTGCGTTCTGGTTGTTGCCACATTTATAAAAGTGATAATGGCCTATTTCAGCGATTATTTCACTATCCCTCTCCGCAACGGAGTGGTAAGGGATATCCGCAATGAGATGTATGCCAAGATATTGTCTCTACCTATAGGATTCTATACAAACGAGAGAAAAGGCGACATAATGTCAAGGATATCCGGAGATGTCACTGAGATTGAGGTGTCGGTTGCGTCAAGTCTGTCGGCATTGGTGAAAAATCCTATACTAATAATCGGCTATCTGTTCGTGATGTTTATGCTCAGCTGGAAACTGACCATATTTGTGTTTCTTCTTCTTCCGATGGCTGGCTGGGTCATGGGCACCGTCGGAAAGAAGCTTAAGGCAAAATCTTTGAAGGCTCAGGAACTCCTCGGCACTATTCTCTCTACTACGGAAGAAACCATCGGAGGGCTCCGCATTGTGAAAGCTTTCAATGCTGAGAAACAGATGGAGAAAATGTTTGACTCCGAGACCGATGAATATCGCAGGATCAGTAATTCCATACAGCGCAGATATGCTCTTGCCCACCCTATGAGCGAGTTCCTCGGCACTGCGGCGATAGCGATCGTCCTTTGGTTTGGAGGTGTGCTTATTCTTGGAGGCGACACTTCGATAGACGCACCGGGATTCATATATTATATGGTGATTTTCTATAGCATCATCAATCCGGCGAAAGAATTGTCGAAAGTGTCGTATGCTATCCAGAAAGGTATGGCGTCTTTGAAGCGCGTTGATATGATTCTCAATGCCGACAATCCTATCAAGGATGCTAAAAAACCGGTAGAAATCAAGAAAAATCAGGAGACAGGGTCTATCAATTTCAAGAATGTGTCGTTCAGTTATAATGATGAACGCAAGGTGATTGACGATGTCAACCTTGAAATACGACCCGGCACTACAGTAGCCCTTGTGGGGCAGTCTGGTTCCGGTAAATCTACGTTGGTCGACCTTATACCCCGCTTCTGGGATGTGCAACAGGGGAGTGTGGAGGTTGACGGTTTCAATGTGCGCGACTATAAGGTGAGCGAATTGAGATCATTGATGGGTAACGTGAATCAGGAGGCAATCCTGTTTAATGACACATTTTTCAACAATATAGCTTTTGGAGCCCCAGATGCCACAATGGAGGAGGTGGTCGCCGCCGCGAAGATAGCTAACGCCTATGATTTTATCATGGATACCCCTGATGGATTTGACACAATGGTGGGAGATCGCGGGTGTAGGCTTTCGGGTGGACAGCGTCAGCGAATAAGTATTGCACGTGCCGTTTTGAAGAATCCGCCAATATTGATTCTTGATGAGGCTACCTCGGCTCTTGACACCGAGAGCGAACGGCTCGTGCAGGAGGCTTTGGAGAGGTTGATGAAAAACCGTACCACAGTTGTTATTGCCCATCGTCTTTCAACTATCGCGAATGCCGATATGATTTGCGTGATGTATGAAGGAAAGATTGTTGAGCGGGGCACTCATGAGGAGTTGATTGCCCTTGACGGGCATTATCGCCGTCTTGTGGAGATGCAGCAGGTGTAGGATTTAGGGTTTAGGGTTTAGGGTTTAGGGTTTAGGGTTGAGGGTTTAGGGTTGAGGGTTTAGGGTTGAGGGTTTAGGGTT
>CAJTZQ010000020.1:0-21673 GCA_910583795.1 uncultured Muribaculaceae bacterium | reverse complement strand
AGGGTTTAGGGTTGAGGGTTTAGGGTTGAGGGTTTAGGGTTGAGGGTTTAGGGTTTAGGAATAATATGATATAACCCATAACATAAAACCAGCAGAACATGTTACGTCAGGTGGAATTGGAAAGGGATGTCGCAGATATCACCCGTATTTATGGGTGGTATGTGACCAATACAACCGTGACTTTTGAAGTGGATCCGCTTTCTGAATCTCAGATGGCTGAGAGAATCAGGAGTATAGCTTCGGAGTTTCCTTGTTTTGTCTGGGAAGAAGGTGGAAAAGTGGTGGGGTATTGCTATGCGCACCGTTGGAAAAATTTCGCGGCGTACGATGTCACTGTCGAGACCACTGTTTATCTTGATCCGGATATAAAGGGTAGAGGGATAGGAGGGAAACTTATGGAACGGCTTATTGAAGAGTGCCGTAACCGCGGGATTGTGTCAATGATAGCATGTATCACTGCAGAAAATGAGGACTCCTGTCGGTTTCATGAAAGACTCGGTTTTAAGAAAGTTTCTAATTTTAAAGGAGTCGGTAAAAAATTTGGTTGCCTTCTCGACGTCATCGACTACCAATATATAATTTAAGTTTCGCTTGCGAAACTTAAGGGTTAAAGGGGTTAAAGGGGTTAAAGGGTTAAAGGGTTAAAGGGTTAAGTTCATGCAAAATATATAAAGAGATCAAATCTCTGTGCTCAATTGGGGATTAACTTTTTAATCTCATACCCTCAAGTTTTGCTTGCGAAATTGAATTATTTATTAACTTTGTAATGAAGTTGTTTCCACTTTTTACGGAGAGTGATTTTCTTATGACCTTTTACGTTAAAAAGAAAAAAGCCGAAACAAATTCAATAAAATGAACTGCTTTCACCTGATTTTACAAATGGAACTTCTCCCTAAATATCGTCTTCTGTTTATTGTCTTGTTGGCTATTTCCATACTTACTGGTTGCAGCTCGGAGCCGGATCCTCGTCTCGAACGGATCAACAGGCTTTCCGAGAATGATCCGTGCCTCGCCCGCGTGGCTCTCGACAGTGTCGACCGGGAGACGCTCGCCGCTCCCGACCGTCATTTCCATGACCTTCTTGACATAAAGATAGATGATAAAAATTATGTGAGGCACACCACCGACTCCCTTATCCTCGATGTGTTGGACTATTATTCCTCCCACAAAGACTCACCCCGTTATCCCGAAGCCCTTTACTACGCCGGAAGGGTCTACAGCGATAAAGGCGACAGCCGTACTGCTTTAAAATATTACCATGCCGTCATGGATTTGGTTAGAGACAATGATTCGGACATCTCACTGAGAATCCGGACTCTAAGTCAGGCGGCGTGGCTACTGAGTAAGATCCGACTTTATGATGAGGCAATCCCTTATGTGGAAGAAGCGATATCTCTTGAAAAAGCCGGGAAAGACTCTGCGCGGCTTTCTAATGATTTATTAATATTGGGGGGCATATACCTGAATCAAGAGAATTTTGATCTTGCAGAAAAGAATTATCAGCTTGCCAAGTCGTTCGCCATGGGCAACGACGAGGGACAGGAACTGATGGCAGACGTATCACTTGCCGCTCTGTATCATACCAAAGCCGAAAACAGGAAAGCATTACAAATAATAAGGTCTGTGCTGGAAAGGGATTCGATTCCAGACCGCAATTTCGCATACTCCTGGGCAGGTAAGATTTATGCGGGGTGTGGATTATTGGATTCCGCCTATATGTATGCCGACAGACTTGTGCACAGCGGCTCCCCTGACCATAAACGGTCGGGATTCGAGCTTCTGTTGTCAGACAGGATGCTAAAAATTGTACCTGCCGACTCCTTCCTGCCATACATACATGCATACCGCGATGTGTTGGAAAATTTCTATGAGTCGCATTCCGCCGAGCTTGCCGTGGAGCAGCAGGCGAATTATAATTACAATATTCATCTGAGGGAAAGGGAAAATGCCGAGAATGCGATGGAACGTTGGAAATCTTATTTCTATATCGCAGTCCTGACAGGATCTCTGGTCGGCATATTTTTTCTGTGGAAAGACAATAAAAACAAACGGCAGATTATCCGTCTTCAAAAGGCGAATGCCGATATGGATGCACTGTTGCGAAACCTGCAAACGGGAAAATCGGCTACGGAAGTTCTGTCTGATTCCCCGATGCCTCAAACCAATGAAGAGTTAAGGGAAATTTTGAAATCAAAAGTCATGCATCTCCTGAAAGCGGGAACAAGCAATACCGGAATACCCGCCTCAATACTATACTCAGAAGCATATAAAAGTATCTTGGTAATGTTGGATGACAACAAAATTATCAAAGAGGATTCTGAAATCTGGAAAGCCCTTGAGAGTGTCGTCCTTAATGAATCTCCAAATTTTAGAAAAAATCTTTCTTTGCTTGTCGGAAGGGAGGTGAGCCATATGGAGCTGAATATCGCACTGCTTATAAAGTGTGGATTTGCACCGATGAAAATTGCGTCAGTCATAGGGAAAGAGAAGGGCACGGTGTCTTATTATCGTTCGAAATGGTCGAAAAATATATTCGGGAAAAATATCGGGAATGAATCCATAGACACGATAATCCGTATGCTGTAGGGGCAATAATTGACTAAAAAACTGCAGAAAGCGTGCGGTTTTTAGTGCGGGAAGTAAAAACCGCACTAAAACCGCACACTTTTAGTGCACTTTTATGCTATACTTTCCCTAATTTCGCAGCGAATCCTCATGGATTCAATTTTTAATTTAATCTAATCATTATGAAAATTCCATTTTTAGTACTCATTTTTGCAGCCCTGCTTTTTTCACCGCTGCAAACTTTCGCCAAGGAGGCGGAACAATATGATGTGGTCCTTAATGAGGAACCGCCGGTTGATTCCGGTAACGATTCAGAAGAAATAATCGAGATTCCCAACAGGAACAGAATACCCACACGTAAGATTATATGTGAGATCAGCCGGGAAAACGGTGTAGTCATCTACCAATCCGGTACCGCAGACGAGATCGTCTCATACGAAGTCTACGACACCACCGGGGCGTGCATCGCAATCTTCAATGACGAGCAGTCGTTCATCGACTTCATCTTCTCCGGTATCTCAGGCGAATATCTCCTACGTTTCCGAACTCCGGAGCACAACTATTCCGGAATTATTTACCTATAATCAAAGATCATTCATATTTCTTATTGAATTTGAATGTAAAATAAATAAATGTTAAACCATAAAACTTTTTGCCAATTAAGGAAACAAAGTTTACAGCCGAAGAGCTATCTGAGCTCGAAAGTCTTGAAATCAGAGGTGGTATTGTTGCAGATAGCGGAAACAGTCAGTCCAAATGTGTCAATAACGCCAGTGGCTGCGGTAGTGGTGTAACACAGGATGGCTGTTCAAATGGTGCAATAGGCTGCGGTGGGAGCGCCTCTCAATCAGGATGTGTCAACGGCACGAATGCATGCGGTTCTCAGTCGTCTTGCCAAAAACCGCCGTCACCTCCCGGGGGAAACAGTGATCCCAGCTGCTATGCACCACCGCCAAGCGCAGGCACTACCTGCCCCTAACCTTCTAAAAGCAACTTGAACTTTGAGTTTTCAAAGTTCATTTGCTTCATTCTCTAATTGTTTTGGATGGATACCAATCCATCCAAAACTTTCCACCATTAAAATATTGAATCATGAAAAGCAGCAGATATAATGTGATCATTGACCGTCAAGGATTCTCCTATTGGTACAATACCCTGAACAGGAGTTTTTTCAGGATGACAGCCAGTCTCGGAGAGAAGGTTCAATCGTGCCTTGATTCGGGGGAACTTGAAAATCTTCCGGATACGGTGGTATCCAAACTGAAAGACGGGGGATTCATAGTGGACAATGATACCGATGAACTGGAGATTGTGAGGCAGCGTAACAGGAAGGCGATAGACAATAAGAACTATTTCCTCATCATCCTCCCCACACTCAAATGCAACTACCATTGCTGGTACTGTATCCAGGATCATGTGGAATCAAAAATGAGTCACGAGACTCTCGGCAGGATCCTGAGGCACATCGACCACATGGTGGATAATGAAAAAATCGAATCTCTGCATATAGAATGGTTCGGCGGTGAGCCTTTCATGTATTTCGACGACATAATATCTCCGATAAGCGAATATGCCCGTAAGAAATGCAGTGACACTGGAATCCCGTTCATGAACACTTCCACGACAAACGGATATTACCTCTCCCCGGATGTTACCGAGAGGTGCAGGGATCATGATTTCAGACATTTCCAAATAACTCTCGACGGCAACAGGGAGTTTCATGACAGGGTCAAGTTCCAGAAGGGGTGCGAATCCACATTCGACCATGTCCTTGAGAACATCAACCGGCTGTTGTCTGTATCGGAGGGGACAACCGTCTCACTCAGGATAAACTACACCCACAAGAATCTGAACGGGAGAATAGTGGACGAGGTCAACACCCATATCGGACCTGACAACAGACATAGGATATGCATCGTGCCACGCAAGGTATGGCAGGAGGAGAAGGACAACAGTTTCAACGTCATATTGTCAGGGATACTCGACAGGTTCAGGGAATCGGGGTATATGGTGGAATACTGGAGTCCCGTGTCTGACAATATCCCGTGTTACGCAAACAAAAAGTATTACACCACTGTAAATTTCAACGGCAAAGTGGTGAAATGTACCGCATGTAACGACCTCTATGATAAAGAGCCGAAGGGAGTGCTGGAGGACGACGGCACAATAAGCTGGGCGGACGGGTTCGACACAAAATATTCCGAACCCACCTTTGAAAACGAGAGATGCCTCGGGTGCAACAAACTCCCGATATGCATGGGGCTATGCCCGAGGGAACATGTCAATGGGGCGGCATACTGCAAGGACGACGTGCTCGACACAAGGTTCGAGGACTCCATAGTGGGGGTTATAGACAGGGACTACGCCGGGAGACAATAACATGTCTGCAATATCGTTACATCATTAAAAATCATTATATTCGAACAACCTCAATCCTGAACCATGAAAACTGTCAGCCCACGTCATATCCTTGCCCTGTCAATCATAGTCATCTCATCAGCCGTGACCCTTTACGCCCAGGAGAAGAACGACACGGTTGCGAAAGACCTCCAGGAGGTCACCGTTGAGGGCGAGATGCAGAGGATAGACGCCACCACAGCCACGTATTACCCAACCGCGAAAGTGAAGAAGGCTTCCAACAACGCCATAGACCTGCTCTACCGTATGGCGATCAGCCAGCTCAGGGTGGATCCCCGGGGAATGTCCGTCAAGACAACGACAGGGGAGAAAGTCACCGTGTTCCTTAACTATCTCCGGGCAACCGACGCCGACATTTACGGGCTGCGCTCCGCGGACGTATTGAAGGTGGAGTACCTCGACTTCCCGACAGACCCCCGTTTCCAGGGGGCGAGACATGTCGTGAACATAATCCTGCGCAGATATATCTACGGAGGATACACAAAGCTTAGCGAAGACGTCACCACTCTCACCGACATGTCCTCGAGGGGCAGCCTGTATTCCAAATTCGCTTATAGGAAGATGCTCTACGATGTATACGCAGGCCCCCAGTACCGTACATATGACCATGACGGGACACTGGAGAAATCCGTGTTCCATCTTGCAGACAGATCGATAGAACGCAATCAGGATCATCTCGGGGGTGAGAAAAACATTTTCGAGATTCCTGTGTCATTCCGCGCCATATATGAGAAACCGGGCATACAGATAGCCAACACCTTCGGATTCGGGTTCTTCGACATCATGAAGAGCACAGACAGGGGAAGTCTGGACTATACCCCTGACATCAACGCCACGGAATACAGCTACGAAAGAAATACACCATGCACCAGTCGCTCATACTCGTGGAACGGAGGATATTACTTCATTTTTCCAAAAAAGTTGAGCCTCTATGTCATACCAAGCTTCGCCTATACCAACAGCGATGCCCACAACACCTACACAGCAACTATACCCGGCGTGGACCCTGTAGTCAACGACCACAGGGAGGACGCCTACTACGCCTCGCTTGGCGCGAACCTATACAAGACCTTCAACAACAGACATTCCATTGTCGCAAGTCTCTCGGGGAACATATCCAACAATTCTATAGATTACATGGGAACATCCCCCAGCCATAACGATTATTCTTCATCCATCCTTCAAGGGATCATCACATACAATTTCAACCATAACAACATGTTCACCGGCTCGCTGATGCTGTCGGGGGTAGCTTTCCGCACAAAAATGAACGGCAAGAAGGAATCGACTTATTACCCCACGTTATATCTGTCGGCTGCCTGGTCCCCGTCAAGGAAAAGCCGGTTCTCATTCAGCGCCAACCTGTATTCCACACCTGCCGCAGGGGCAAATCTTTCCCCGAATATAATCCAGATAAACGAGATCCTTTACCAAACGGGCAACCCGGAACTGAAATCATACAGGACATTCAATTCCAATCTCAGCTACACTTATTTAGCGAGCAATTCACTCAACCTGCAGGCTTACGCGAGTTATAACGGGTATTACGACAGGATGGTACAGACATTTGCCCCATACAAGGACGGCAGGTGTGTGATCGAGTCCGAGATGAACAGCGGAGACTTCAACAGATTCTCCGCGGGGGTTAACCTGACGGCAAGGCTGTTCTCGAACAGTCTCATCCTGCAGGCGTCCCCGGGGGTGTCGCATCAGTCATCCTCCGGTTATTATGACGAGAGCCTCACCCGGTTCGAATGGAGTCTGGACGCGCAGTATTATTTCGGCAGTTTCAACCTTTCGGCGTATTATAACCCGAGGGGACATATCATCGAGGTATATAACGGGTCGCACAACCGCAATGCCGAGGCGTACGGCGTAAAGGTCGGGTGGGCGAACAATTCATGGAACATTTCGGTGAGGGCACACAATTTCTTCCGAACCGGATATATAGGACAATGGACAGACCTTGTGACCCCCGTCTATGAAAGGCACTCGGAGATTATCAGCGGAGGGATGCATGCATCCCTTGACATATCCGTGACCTACACGATCGGCTATGGCAAGAAGGTGGGCAGAGGAAACGAGATAGGAGCTCAGGGCGGTGCCGGCTCCGCAGCATTTAAATAATTATATGATGTCCGTCGGATAGCCTTGCCGTCATTTATTGGAATCTTTACGAAAACAGAATAAATATATGAGACAGCGCGACTATATCCGGCAGAAGGACTCGATGCAGTGCGGGGTGGCATGCCTGGCGATGGTGTGCCGCATCCTCGGCGCGCAATATTCGCTGGAGTTCCTCACGAATTTCTGCCACGCCACTACAGAAGGGGTATCGCTCAAAGGTATGAATGGAACAATTAACAATTAGGAATTTTTAATCAGCGATTGGATAAAAGGAGGTTTTAATAGGTTTAGTCATATCCTTATCCAATTGCTGATTATTTATTCAACTTTCGCAAGCAAAAGTTGAGGGGTATGAGGTTATAAAGTTAAAAGGTTAATTTACAGTCAGAGTATATTTTTTTAACAAAAGAGCAAATGAACAAAATTCCATTGTTTCAATCAAATACAATAGTATGAACACCACCCGCTTTTGTTCTTTTGTCAATCTTTTGTTCGTTCTTTTGTTATAAATCCGGCAATTTATTTGATTTATGTTTTAATACTCTTTATTTCTATATAGCTGTATTCCTTATTCCACCGGGGAGACTATATTCAAGTATATACTACAATAATACCAATTGATAACTTACTTCATTTAAATATCCTTTAAATATTCGCTACAATCGTAGTTAATTAGTGTAAATGTTGGGGGTTATGGAGATTTTTTATAAATTTGGGGATTATTTTACGGATAAGCGCTCCTCATCTAAGAACTGGAGGATGCTATTCCGGCAGATTATGATTTGAATGTTATGAAAAATATAGCCATATTCGCATCAGGCAGCGGAGAAGCAGCCGAACGTGTCGTTTCTCTTTTTAATGAAGGGAACCGTATAAGAGTGGAACTTGTGGTTACGGACCGTGAAAACGCTGAAATAATCGAGCGACTCCAGCCGCTTGGTATCGCAGTCATGTATGTGCCCCGCGAACAATGGCATGACTCCCCTGATCAAATTCTTTCCCTGCTCAAAGAGAAAGGAATAGATCTCATCGCATTTGACGATTTCAGAGGGACTGTCCCTGTGGCTATAGAAGAAACTTTTTCAGGTAGGACTATATATTTGACAACTCCGGAAGAATCTCCACGTGAGGTGGTAAATGCTCTCAATAAACTTGAAGATGAAGAAAAAGTATGCAAGATTGAGGTAGAAGAGTTCCCGGAAACCGTTGCAGAAAAGACTGAAGACTCAATAGCCTCAGCCTCCGAGCCGGTTGCCGCTATAACGGAGACAACTGATAAAAATCCCACAGAAGAGGCTCCAAAGACAGTGGATGAAGAGTGGGCAGACACGCTAAAAATAGAATTCGATCCTTCCCGCCTTCGCTCAACCCCTCCACCTGTGCCCGGTGCCCAACAGAATGCTCCTGCGATTCCCCATCAACAGTCTTCACAAAAAAGTTATGCCGGAAGTCAAGGGAGCTGCCCTCAACAACCGGCATCACAGAATTTCGGCTATAAACCCCATGAACATGCCATTCAGCCGGAAGCGCAGGAACCGATGCCTCCATCTTATCTTATATGGTCTGTACTCGCAACGGTGTTATGTTGTTTCATACCCGGCATCGTGGCGATAGTGTTTTCTTCACAGGTAAGTTCCCGCTATTTTAGCGGGGATGTCGAAGGAGCGAAGCGTGCCTCAAACCGCGCACAGATATGGATCATAGTGTCTTTCGTGCTCGGATTATTGTCATCGACGCTCTACCTCCCCATAATGCTAATCTCATGATAATTTTGAATGTTGAATGTTGAATTTTGAATTGCATGACGAGTCTGAAAAAAATTCAACATTCAAAATTCAACATACAAAATTCATATCGATTCTGCGCGGGTTTTCTCGTATGCGTCATACCCTTTCATTACGGCTGGGCGTACCACCCAACGCTGCACACAATATGCTCCCGTGAGATAGACAGCGGCGAGAATCCATAGGTTGATATATGCTGTGCTGACCTGTGCTAGCGAGGCTCCGTTGGTATTCATTTTTATGAACCCTTCCACTCCCCATGTGGCAGGTACGCACGCACTGAGTGCTTTCCAGAAGGGTGCCATCGCATAGCGAGGCCATGTCAGTCCCGACAGGAACAGGAACACCACAGAGGTGACAACCCAGATGACGAAGACTGACTCACGTTCCCAAACAAGACCTTGGACCATGAACCCCATACCGAGGCATGCAAGAACCATCGGCACAAGAAACATCATCATTTCCGGGAAATCTCCCGCCATCGGGAATGAGAACATAAGCGGGACATAGTGTGTGAGATATACAATCGGGAGAGCAAGGATTGTGATGTAGCATAGCATCTGACCCGCCATGGTCATTAGGATGCTCGGCTGCTCGTTATAAGGATCATAACCGATAAGACCTGGGCGTTCGCGCTTGGCGCCTCCCGCCATACCGGATGCGAGGATGATGCACTGATGGAGTATCAATATAAGCACACCGGGCATTATAAACGAATCAAATCCATTTTCAATGTTTCCCATCGATATATTTTCAATGGGCATAATGTCGCCTGAGGCTATAGTTCCGGCGAGTGGGGCGATTTCATTGATCTTTTCTGCAAGAATCTCCGCCCCCATTTCTTGAGACACATTAGTAGTCGCTACAAGAAATCCCCGGTAGCGAAGAAGCAGGCTTGCATCGCAATACATCATGGCGTTTGCCTGTTCACCACGACCTATATGTTTCCCGAAGCCATCCGGAATTTCAAGTATTGCGAAACATTCGTGGGAGTTCATGGCATGGCGTGCCTCGGCGAGGTCGGAGGCATACCCGATGACCCAAGCTTCCTGTGTGGCATCAAGATTCCTTACCAGTTCCCGGCTGATTGACGAACGGTCGTTGTCTACCACCACCATCTTCACGTCTCTCACCACTTCCGGATTGTAGATCAAAGAATAGATCACAGGATATGCAAGCGGGAGAAACAGGAAGAATATCACAATTCCCGGATCTTTTATGACAAGCTTGAACTCTCGGCAATATACCTCAAAGAGTTGCCTTATGATTGATTTATTTCGTTTCCGCATAGCATTTTTCTTTATAAGTCGCAAAATCTTTTATGGCGCATATACCGGTTTTTCCATAGCTTTCTTGATTTTCCATAACATGGTGAGAGGAAGAAGCATGAATATGATATATGCCACAAACCAGATTCTTGAATAATAGATGTGTATCCCGTTGAGCGCCTGATCTATATAGATTAGGAAATTATATCTTATAGGAAGAATCCAACTGAAAATCCCTATTGACTGATACATGCTTTCAACCGGGAAGGAGAATGCCGCAATGGAGAAAGACAGAATCCCTAACAAAGCGCTTATTGAGAGGGAGAGCCTGAGGTTGGGGAATAGTCCAAAGAAGAACAGCGCCATCCCTTGGCAGGCGAAAACGAACATCACTTCAGACACTGTCATCCAAAACCATGACCCATTCATGGGGTAACCGTTGATCTTGTAGAGCCACGACTCCATGAAAAGCGCAATCACGAGCCAAATGATTGTCTGTGGAAGCAGTTTTGCAGCGAGTGCTTTCACGAGCGACCCGTCTGCCATGGCAAGCAGCTTGCGTGAGGTGCCGTATTTTATCTCCTGTCCGAGGCTGAAACATGTCACAAGCCATATCATGAGTTGGAGCACGCAAGGAATGAACGAGTTGCAGAGATAGACCGCATAATTCAGCCCGGGATTATGAATGGCGCGAGCCTCAATATTGATTGGCAGAAGCAGCGGGGAGATTACATCGCCCGACACGCCGGCTGATTCCAATACTGTCATCGCCAGTCCCGCCTTCGTGTATAGTGCGGTCGACTTGAAAGTTTTGAAAAGCAAACTTGCAGGCACGAAATAGGTCATGTTTGTATAAAAAGTTATCACCGGTTTCCTTCCGGCAAGAAGATCCTGCTGATAGTTTTCGGGAATAAGGAAATAGCCGAAAATGTCGCCTTTCTGCATAAGGTGGCGAGCCTCAGTGAAACTGTTGCAATTGTCTACGAGGTCTACCATCTGCATCCCGCCGAGTTTTTGTGTTACAGACCGCGATAGCGAAGATCCGTCTTTATCCACCATGGCTGCGGGAACTTTCATTGGAAGCCCTTCGTCCATCAGGTTCGATAGAAAAAGGAAGCAGAAGAGCGGCAGGATGAAAAACGCCCCCCAATAAATGGGTCGTCTCACAATCTGGAGCACGCTCCTGACGAATATGGCTTTGAATCCTGTCGGCTTCATATTTGGTTTGGGGTTAGGGTTTGGGGTTTGGGGTTTAGGGTTGAGAGTTTAGGGGTTAGGTTTAGGGGCGACGTTGTATGGTTCACATTATTCTTAACCCATAAACTATCAACTATAAACTATCAACCAAAAATTATCAACTATAAACTGTAAACCATAGGTGAATTTTAAACTATTGAATGAGAACGATCGACATACCCGGGCGTAGATTCTCTAATTTCTGTTGCGGGCGTGCCTTTATCTGGAATGTGCGGGCATCATAGTCGCCTGTAGATTTTGTGGCTTGCCAGTTGGCGTAAGTGCCCAGGTCTTTGATGTAGAATACTTTTGCCTCAGTCTCGATGTCGAGAGCAGGAATCTTGACTTTAAGTACTGTCCCGAGCTTGATGTCTTTCAAAAGTGTCTCACGAACGTTGAAGACCATCCAATGGTCATCTTTTTGAAGCGACATGATAGGTGCTCCTGTCGCCACGAGCTCTGAAACGTTGGGATATATTTCGGTGATCTCACCATCGCATGGAGCCACAAGGTATTGGTCTTCAAGGAGTGCATTCACTTCTTTTACTCCACCCTTTGCAACATCCACCATGGCAAGTGCAGCCTGCTTGTCTTCTCTTTGCGCTCCTGATTTGGCAAGGTCATATTGACTTTTAGCTGCATGTTCTCCTGCAACGGCGGCATCATAGGCTGCCTTGGCTTCATCGCGTTTCTGCTCGCTGATCACTCCTTTCTCATACAGATTTTGCATGCGCTGATAAGTCTTTTGAGTGATACCTGAGGCGGCTTTAGCCTGCTGCCAGACATCATATGCTGCAGAAATGATTTGGGAACGTGTGCCGGCGTCAACTTTAGCGTTAGCCGCACTGGCAGCGTTTTCCATTGCTTCAGCCTGTCCCAGCTTAGCGTCTACGAGAGTTGAATGGATTCTGACAAGGGTGTCGCCAGCTTTTACGTGATCGCCTTCTTCCACAAAGAGCTGCGCCACGCGTCCAGGAAGTTTACCTGAAATCCTGATTTCTGTGGCATCTGCCTGTCCCTGCACCGTGTCAGGACCCTGTTTGATGCAAAGAAATCCGATAATGGCGAGTGCCGCCACGATGCAGAGCACTACTATGATTGTCATGATAAGCATGCGGTCTTTAGCTGTGACCTCATCATGATTAGTCTGGGGAGTGATATTTGCCGCTCCTTCAGAAGTCTGTGGGTTTTGATTTATAGTGGCCATAATTGTATATGGTTAAAGGTTTCAACAATTCATAATTCATAATCAATAATCATTATCTTAAGTGGCGCATAATCAATTATGCATTGTGAATTATGCATTGATTATTGTGAATTATGCATTAATTAAAGTATTAATAAGAGAGTTTTCCAAGCACTTTGGAAAGATAAGTCTGACAAAGACGGATACCTATTTCGGCGTCAATTTTCTCCGAATTGGCAGCCAGCCATGCCGTCTGTGCGCCGATCACATCATTTGTGGTGAGCACACCTTCCTTAAATCCCAATTCCGCCTGCCTTAGATTTTCATCTGCTTTGGTGAGATTGGTGACAGTCATGTTATATGTCTTTTTAGCCTCGTCGAAACTGAATTGAGCCTGGCTGACTTGGAGTTGAACCTTCTCTTCGGTGTCTTCAAGAAGCAACTTTTGGGCTTTTGTGCCTGCCTGTGCCGCTTTGTATCGGTTCATTTTCCCTCCCCAATGCCATATAGGGATAGTCACTGCCGCTCCGACAGAAAATCCACCTCCGAACCGCTTTTCAAAGCCATCTATCACGTTGGGGTTTGAGAATGAATATGCCCCGATCAATGCTATTTTGGGAAGCATTTCGCCCTTCACAAGGTTTTCTCTCCCTTTCAACATGTTTATTCCTTGTCTGATTATCTCAAGGTCCTGACGGTTTGCATATACATCCTCCATGTTGACCTGATTATCGTCTACAGCAGCTCCGGCATGTTTCAACTGCTCGTCTTCAAGCTCCATCTGTGTATGGACGGGAAGTCCGCAAAGTTGTGCGAGCGCCATGCGTGAAAGAGTAAGTCCGTTGTCAACCTTCGTCAGCGCTATTTTTGCCTCGTTGAGTTTCACTTCCACGGTGAGGAGGTCGCTGCGTGTGGCAACCCCTTCATCAAGCATCGCCTGCACATCGTAGCGGAGAGTGTCGACCAGGTTGACAAAGCTTTCAGCAAGGCGTTTTTTCTCTTTCAATGAAACTACCAGCCAATAAGCCTCATCCACAGCATAGACAATATTCTGAGTTAGACTGTTGCGCATAGCCTTTGCGAGGTTTTCACCATATCCTGCTATTTCATTGAGAGCCTTGATCTGTCCACCCATGAATATCGGTTGGGTTAGTGTGATTGCTCCGGCGAAAACATTATGGATGTCGTAGCTCATAGCCTCTTTGGGAATCACAGCAACTTCAGTCGGGATGTAGCTCCCTGTTGAGGGATCCTTTATCGGAGCCCCGTCAGGTCCTTTCAGAATATTATATTGATAACTTTGAGTTGCCGGGTCAAAACTCATGGTAGGAAGTTTTGCATCTTCACCAAGCAAATTGATTTTATGCTGGTTATACATGTAGGTGCCGGTGAAGTCTATCCCCGGCAGATAGGCTGCCTGTGCCGCCTTTTTATAATATTCGGCACTCCGGATTGTTTCTTCTGCGCTTTTCACGGTTTTATTGTTCCTGACCGCCATGTTGCGGCAAGAGTCAAGACTGACCGTGGCGGAAGCCAGAGCGGCACAAGAAGCTGCGATGACAAACAATATTGATCTTTTCATAATCCTGATGAGATGATCCTGTGTGGAAAGCAGGAGATAGTTAAGATAATAGGAATAGTGCTGTGGAAACTTCCGGGAAAGTTGATTTTTGAGGAAGCAAATACGGCATATTCTTAATATCATTACAAAATTATCTCCTTTTTGTTTAAAATTTTTACCGCTCGTTTCGGGAATTGTTAAATTCTGAAAAATAGACCAACTTTTTCCACCTAAATTCTCAGAGTATGTTTACTTTTAACTTTATGAAATCTTTATGGCCCTTTCCGGACAATTTTAAGTTTTAGTTCAGTCATTATGGAACCCCATAACTCCTTCACTCAGTCTCAAAACAACCTCAAAATCTCTTTCTAAATATTAACTTATGCCAAAAGTAAGCATATTCTTAAAAGGAATCAAGGCTTTGAAAGGTAGCATCCCGACACTCATCAAATAGGAGGATAATACTAAACGAAAGTTGATAATCTGTAAAAATTGTTTCGATTTTAATTCAAAATGAGGTTAATTTGGATTAAAATGTGTATTTTTGCCTTTGAAACTTAAATCGTCTATAACGCAACTATCCTAATGTCAGGTTTTTCAAAACATATTCTTTATATTTTTATAGCAACTGTCATATCACTTCTGCCGCAATCGGCGGTTGCCGATACATATCCCGAGTTGCCGGAATGGCTTGACTCTCTAAAGAAAAATCCGGATGATGTGCAAATTTTGGAAAAGGTCGCAACTGCATATCTCAACTTGAATGATTATGAAAAGAGTCTGGAATATGGTAAAAGGCTTGTTGAGGTTGGGAACCGTAATGGCGACAGAGATTTTGCAGTCTTGTATGGAAATATATCGATAGGCCACGCTGCATCGATGTTAAATCTACGGGATGAGACATTCCGTGCTTTTGAAAATGCAAGAGTAATAGCTGAATTGTCTGAAAATCATGATGCATTGACTTCTGCCTACAATGGTTTAGGAATGTATTATATTAATCTTGCCAATGACCCATATTCTTCAATATCATGTTTTTATGATGCTTTGAAGCATGCAAAGATCTCGGGGAACAAGAAATATTACGCAAGAATTCTTGCAAATCTTTCGTGTGCGTATCTTTTGAGGGAAGACATTGCGGGACTGAAGTATTGTCAGGAAGCTTATGACACCGCTGTGAAAATAGGAGATGAAATGTCGAGGATCAATGCCGGTATAAATCTTGCCGATTATTATCTTCGTGCAGATAGTGTCGAGAAAGCATTGTCATATCTCGATGAGGTGAACAATACCACGGGACTGTCACCTACGGAATTGCTTGAAGTCGGGATGCTTAATGCTTTGTGCGAATATAAATCAGGAAAAAGGGATGAAGGGTTGAATCACGCAAAATCCGTACTGGAAGAATATCATGATGAGGCGTTTAAACCCAGTGTGTCATACCAATATTATATTTATGGAGATATGCTCGGCAAAGCCGGGAAGTATGCCGAAGCTATAAAAGTCTTGACAACAGGGCTTGAATACAGCGAAGAAAATGATATCTCAATGTATAAGGGTATACTTATGAAGGCACTTGCCGATTGCTATCATAAATCCGGAGACTATGCGAATGCCTTTGCCTATACGCGTCTTTACATGCAATATTCTGATTCAATTCATGATATAGACCGTGAAAGAGTTATAGAAGATGCGAGGGTGCGTCATAACATTGCTTTGCAAGAGACCAAGATTGCCAGGCAAGAGCAAGAACTGGCTAAGGAAAGATCTAAATTTTACATTCTTTTCATACTCCTTGCCTTTGCCATAGCTGTCTTAGTGGCAGGTTGGTATGTCTATATTCGCAATAAACGTCTGTATGTGGCAATTGTCAGACAGAACAAAGAGTTTATATTGAGAGAAAAAGAGTTGCTAACACAGTTAGAAAAGAACAAGGCTTCTTCACATGAGGACGATTTAAAGGGTAAAGAAGATATAAGGGATCCGGAGTCGGAACTTATGAACCGTTTCACTTCCTTAATGGCTGAAGACAAACTTTACAAGGATTCATCTTTGACAGTCGCTACAGTTGCAGAAAAATTGGGCACTAACCGCACATATCTTTCAAGAACGATCAATGAAAGTACAGGAAAAACATTTAATCAGATAGTGAACGGCTACAGGATTAAGGAAGCCATATCCTTGATCTCAGACGTGGAATCAGACATGCCGTTGAAGCAGGTTTGCAGTGAATCGGGATTCAGTTCGACGTCCACTTTTTATTCATTGTTTCAGAATTTCACTGGTCTTACACCTGCCAAATACCGTTCGCAAATCAAGAATCTATGATATGAATTTTGCCAAAACTTTATCTGTTTTAGCAAAATAAGTTTCCGAAATCGTAAAAATACCCATTCTGCTACCGGTGTTTTACGATTTCGGTATTTTTTGTACTTGCACGCCGACGTATATACATCTAAATTTGCCGTAAATATTTTTTTCAATAACGAAGATTTGACAGCTTCAAATGTAAACAACCTTAACAACACTTAAACGTATTATGGCAAAATTAATCAAAACCGTATTAATCGCGTTATTTGCCGTTTCGACAATTGCAGCTCAAAATCAAGCTCCGTTGTTGAAAGGGAAGGTAGATGAAAATGTCAGAAAAGAGATAAGCTCTTTTGTTGTTCTCTACGATTTTGAGGGAGATACTTTCTTTGATAACATTCCTATCGATACTGACGGAATGTTCAGCTACACTACAGATCTTCCGGGTGATGAAGTAGATGTCATGATCTACATAGGTTCGTCACCTTATGGAGCACATCTTAAAGAGGGGACAACAACAGAAATGAATGTGACGGACGGGAAAGCCGTCTTTTCAGGTGACAACGTTCCTGAAAGCAAATTTTTTAGCAAGTACGTGCAGGCATTCTATCCCATGCAGTATAAAGGATCGGCTGACGAGCCTTTCGTATTTGCTGATCTTAAAAAGCTTCTTGACACACAGAAAAAAGAAGTCGATAATTTGCTCGGAGATGTCAAGCAACCGTTAAGGTCAACTTATCAAAAGATGACGGATGCATATTATAATTACACGCTCCTCTTGCTTTATGGCATGGATCAGTCTTATAATAAAGTGAACCACGAAAAGGAGTCAGACGAAATAATAGCCAAGATAGATCCCAACGGAGATGAGGCACGTCTCACCGGAATCATCAATCATTGGTATAATAATTCCGATATTCATAAAAACGGCGACACCACTTCAACCCTAAATTATATGATAGGTCAGTTTGATGCTATCGACAAAACTCTAACCAACGAGGGTAACAAGAAGAAAATGTGGGAGACTCTGGGGTCGATGTTCATGATGTATAAGCCTACGGAAGAAGATGTGGCTACATTCTTTGCAAAAGTAGAACCGCAGCTTTCCCGTGCCCCACGCATTAAAGAGAGAATCATGGAGGTGCATGAGAGTTTTAAAGAGAAAGTGCTTGCCGGGGAAAGTGTCCCCACCGATCCAAAGCTGATTTCTCCCGATGGTAAAGAATGCCGTCTTTCCGATCTTTTAGGCAAGTCAGTTGTCTATATTGACATATGGGCAACCTGGTGCAAACCATGTGTCGGAGAAATTCCCTATATGGAAAAAGTGGTGGAGCGGTTCAAAGGGAACGATGCGATAACCTTTGTTAGTATTTCTCGTGACGACAACAGGGCTGCATGGCTTAAGAAAATTGCAAAAGACCAGCCTGAATGGCAACAATATGTTTTCGAGAAGCAAAGCGGCGATGAATTTATGGATGCAATGGGAATAAACGGTATCCCCAGATTCCTGTTGATTGGCAAGGACGGGAAATTTATCAATCCGGATGCGGCACGTCCGTCGTCTGAAGATATAGATCAGATATTAAATTCAGCTATAGAAAGCGCAAAAAATAAATAAGTGTTGATAGTCTGATACTGGAAAACTTAGCCTATAGGAGGTATCTGAGGCTTTTACCGCGAAAGATACCTCCTGAAAGGCTTGAATATTAACTAACCAAAACGTTTATGAAATGAGAAAAATGTCTGATTGCATGATTGCCGGAATAATGGCTGTCATACTCAGTTCGCCTTCATATATCGTCGCCCAAAAAAAGGTAGACAATAATGTGGCGAATACAATAGAAAAGATATCAGAGAAGACTGTCCAAGGCTCTGTATTTGATGAAGAGGGGGAGCCGCTGGTGGGTGCAACTGTCATGATTGAAGGCACGACAGTCGGAGTCGCCACAGACCTTGAGGGTAATTTTTCCCTATTGTCTCCTAAAAAGAATCCAACGGTTGTCATAACATATGTCGGTATGCAGCCGGTAAAAATGAAACTTGACAGGGCAAACAGCTATTTGAAGATAGTGATGAAACCTGCAACCAACATGATGGATGAAGTTGTGGTGACCGGTTTCCAGAATATCAAGAGGGAGAGCGCCACAGGTGCGTTTCAGGTCATCACGTCAGACGATCTTGACAAACGCTCCACCACTTCGCTTGCGTCCAGACTGGAAGGGTCTGTCCCGGGTGTGGTCATGGATCCTAAATCAAATTCAAAAGATGAGGATGCCTTCACAATCCGTGGTGTCGGAACTTTCGAGGCGAAATCAAGTCCGCTCGTGGTGGTAGACGGTCTTCCCATAGAGGGTGGCATGTCGACAGTAAATCCGTATGATATCGAAAATATCACTATTCTGAAAGACGCGGCGGCATCGGCTATTTACGGTGCACGTGCAGCCAACGGAGTTATTGTCATCACAACCAAGAAAGCTCATGAGCAGCGCCTTAGTGTGGATGTGAATATAGACCTGAATATCTATGAGAAACAGAAATATGATAATTATGAATGGGCATCGGCTGCCGACATGATTGAGCTGGAACGCTACAATTTCAATGCCATGCTCAATGAGCCGGGACAAGCCGGGCTCAATTCTGTTTTGACAGATTATAACAACAACAGAAGAGGCAACATCTCAAAGGTGATGCGCCTTATGCTTGATAACCATCTCGGAAATTTGAGCGAAGCGGATTTGAATTCAACACTTGCAAAATGGAGCCGGAATGACTACAGACAGGAGTATATGGATGTGCATGACCGTACGCAAGTGGAGCAGTTATACAACATATCATTACGCAACAAAGGGAAAGTGTTGACATCAAGTATGAATGTTAATTTTACAAACGATAACCTCGGTGTCAATAAGGAGCACAGCAATTCATTGTCATTTAAATATAACGGAGATTTGAATGTGTTTAAATGGCTTGACCTTTCTTTCGGCGTGAATGTGCTTAACACGCGTAGCAAACGCCATGTGCTCGGTTCATACGGTTCTATAAACTCTTTCCTTCCCTACGAAACGATGTATGATGCCGAGGGTCGCCCGGCAGGTATGGAAGCGGATGTCTACACAGGTCATAACGCTTTTACAAATCCGGCATACGGACTTAAGGACCCCACATTCAATCTTGTTGACGAGATGAACCGTAATTTCAGCAAGTATCGGTATACCAACACGCGTACATATATCCATGCGCTTTTCAATCTTTTACCAGGTTGGACTGCATCGGCACAGTTCCAATATGAGGATATCTTTAGCCGCACGCAGACAATCCATGAGGCGGATTCTTATTTCATGAGAAACGTCTATAATATCTATACAACCTCTGAAAGGGTGATGGAATGGGTTGACGACCCAAGTAAAGACTGGTGGGGACTTGATTTTGATATGGACGCATGGCTTGCCGATCCTGACCATTACGGCATGATGCAGGAGGCGAAGGAGCAGACCACGCATCACGTGCCGGAGGGGGGTAGTCTGGAATCGTATACAAATGAAGCTCAATATTACACGTTCCGTGCCCTTACATCATATCATAACACTATTGCGGAAAAACATTTCATCGATGCTGTTGCTGGTATGGAATACAGACAGACTAAATATACTACGGAAAACACAACTATGTTGGGGTATGACTATGCAACCCAAAGCAATCTGAATCTGATGACAGACTGGGCATATATAAACAACCCCACAACGAATGTGTTCGGATCAGACAATCCTGTCTATGGAGCCCCGAACACATTTAAGACAAGCAGCGTGCTTCATAGATATTATTCGCTGTTTCTGAGTGGCAATTATGTCTATGATGCACGCTATGCCTTGTCGGCAAGCTATAGGATTGACAAGACCGACCTGTTTGGCGCCGATCCCAAGTTTAGAGGACGTCCTCTCTGGTCGGTAGGTCTGAGCTGGAACGCGCATAATGAATCATTTATGCATGACCTTACATGGCTGAATATTCTAAAAGTCCGCGCAAGCTATGGTCTTACCGGAAATATCGACCCCAATTCCACAAGCTATCTGACTGCAAGAATAGGAACCAATTCAATTACGGGTAATAAGGTCGGCAATTTGCAGACGCCTCCCAACGACCAGTTGAGATGGGAGAAAACCGCCACTTGGGATTTCGGTGTCGATTTTTCTCTATTTGACTACCGACTCAACGGTTCGTTTGATTATTATCACAAGAGCGGGTCTGATCTTCTCACTGTCACAGACCTTGACCGCACAACAGGTTGGTCAAGTCTGACAATCAACAGCGGCAATATGGTCAATCAAGGTGTTGAACTTCAACTCGACGGTGTTATTCTCCCGCAACACGGAAGGAAAAGCTGGGGCGTGAGACTCGGATTCAATTTCGCTTATAATCACAATAAGATCACCAAGGTGTCACATTACGTGAACAGCGGCGTGGACTATCTTAATGCATCTCTTCTGCATGAAGGGTATCCAATCGGAGGACTTTTCTCGTTTGATTACACAGGTCTCAAAGAAGTTGACGGTTTGTGGTATATGGGATGGAGAGACCACAACGGAGAGGAACATACAACCTCTATCGCAAATAGTGAGTTTTCAATTGATGATGTGGTATATTCAGGTCCGTCGCGCCCTGTCTATAGCGGATCGTTCACTCCGACTGTGATGTGGAACGGTTTTTCTTTATCAGCCATGTTGAATTTCTATGCAGGTCACTATATGAGAGTAGGAGATGAAGAATGGGCATTGTCTGCAGGGGGAGCATATGGCTATAATAACACTTTCGGCAATGGTGCCGTGTCAAAACATGCCCTTGATTATTGGAAAGGTGACACCCAAAAGCCTGCTAACGGCTATTTCTATAAGGATTATAAATATATGAACTATGCCGGCTACAGAAGCAGCAATGTAGTGCATGCCGACTATTTGAAAGTCCGCAATATTATGTTGAGTTATAATTTTGATCCGAAGCTTTGTCGTAAGATCGGGTTGAATGATATCCGCTTGCGTTTTCAGATGAACAATATAGCAACTTGGGCAAGGAACGGTCGCAGTCTTGATCCGGAGGCAATTTCCGGAGGACGTCATATAGATAAAGTGCCACGTAGCTATACATTCAGTCTCTTCTTTAATTTCTAACTATCGTAGCTCAAGAGTTCGTTGACACTTTCATACCGCCTTAGAAGTTGTAAAGC
>CAJTZQ010000019.1:536-51982 GCA_910583795.1 uncultured Muribaculaceae bacterium | reverse complement strand
ATATATAGCTTGCACCTTGCACTAACCGCAGAAGATTTATTTTCAATGATTTGCATATATCAAAAGAAAGCCGTATCTTTGAACCGCAGTTTTAGGCAGACAACGAACAGCCAAAAGGTGACAGAAAAGCGTTATTCTTGTAACCTAAGTTGTACCCCCTAAGGCATTGACATACTGATAAGAAATTGAATTTCAAGGATATTGGAGAGTGGGTTCATAACCCTGTCTCTCCGCTGAACTCACTGAAAATTCAGTGAGTTTTTTATTTTAAACCCGTTTTGCGTTTTAGCTGACCCATTGTAAGGGAGCAACGTACATACATGAGAATAAATTTCAAAGAATAAAATCTTAAGTCATAATGAAAACTAAAATCTTGCCTCTTTTGACAATTTTGCTTTTTGTATGCATGCCCACCTTCGGTCAGTCAAGTAAATCCAATTGGTCATATGATGTCGGGACAAAAGCAGACTCGATAATAGTTTCCGGACGGTTCCACAATATTGCGGAAAGGATGCCACGCACTTTAATTATAAATGAATGCGATATATCAGATAAAAGTGTGAGAGATATCTGTGAGCTTGATAGCAATGATTCTTTCTGTCGGAAGATACCATTTTCTTTCCCTCACTCATTTACTGTAAACTATAACAGACGGAACTTCATAAACGTTTTTGCTGCTCCGGGAGATTCAATATATATGGATATAGATCCCTCCACCTATCCCCTTACTGTCACATTCTCTGGAGATAATGAGGAAATTAATCAGCAATATGATCCCGCCTTTCAGCATATCACTTCATTTTTATATTCAGTGAATCTGCCTCCCGACACTGTAGCTCTTGAGAAATATATGCCAATATTTACGAAATATGTAAAAGAGGGTAGAGATAGCATCGACAATTATGCAAGAAGACATCACCTATGTGAAGAAGTGATTTCAATGCTGTATGCAGACAACGTCTATTCTTTGGCCAATAGGGCAATCGAATATAAAGGACGGAATAGTAAAGAAAAGCAAGCTTTTCTTCTAAACCCTATTTTTGACATCTTCAATGAAGACAACACAAAGGTAATGATATTTCCTTATCATATCAATGCTATAATGAATCATTTTCCGGAAGTCCGTGACAGCGCACCGAAAGGAATTGTCAGAGACATCATGTATGCCTGCGATGAGGACTCCTCTATTCCTGACAGGTCTGCATTCTATAATCAGAGGTATTACGACCGGCTTTACACGCAAGATACACCCCTTAAAGAACTTACAATTGATGACATAAAACCGGGCAGTAGCATTGTCTATATTGACGGAGAAATCAAAGAGATCAGTGATGAGAATCCTTTGAAGTGGCTTTTAAATGAATATCAGGGACATCCCGCATATCTTGACATAAGCGCAACATGGTGTGGTCCATGCCGTGAGGGGCTGAAAAGAAGCGAATCGCTTAGAAAGAATTATAAAGATTCTGACATTAAGTTTGTCATAATCTGGCTTAGATCTGACAAAGAAGCATGGCTCAATATCGCACCAACAATATCAAACACGGTTCAAATATTCATAGCCGATTCAGAAATGGATGATCTAATCACGAAAAGTCTCGGTGTCAATGGATTCCCTGTATACCTTATGATCGATAGAGTCGGGAAAATTACTAAAGCTGGTGTACCAGGATATTTGTCTCCGGAACTTTTGGATTTCCTCAACAGGTATAAATAAACCAAAATATTCTATATGATCTTTACAATTCTCTTTATTCCGATTTTCAATGACGCCAATATGAGTCTCTGCCTAAAATCGGATGTGGATTACTAACAATAATGAGCAAAACTATTATGGAAATATCACGAAAGGGAAAATATCTTTTAATTCTGATTACCATTTTATTATCTCCATTGGCTTTAATTATATCTGCATGCTGTATAACACTATATGCGATTATTACAATTATTTTTCAACCTTACTTTTATAAGAGAGATAGAAAGGCATTTAATGAGTCTTATAAAAAAGCGCTTGCCAAAGGTGTACGGATAGATTTTCCACCTAAGATAGGACATCCATTTGGCATAGGAAGCCGATTCTTTAGATCTTTCAAAATCTCAGGGGATGCAGAATCAGAGTTATTTAATGAAAATAATTCATAGTTAATTTCTCATTGAAGTTAAAGGATCACTGCCACTCTTAAACTTCATATAAAAACTGACTATTCCAAAGTATTAAAACAAAAATCACAAAACTTGGGTCTTATCGCAATTTGCGACCTTAAAGGTTGTCGAGGATTACAGCAGGAGAAGTTTCCATTTGTGAGAACGCGAAAAGTTTCTTGCCAAGGTCTTTTATGGAAGCGCCGATGTGATAAAGCGTATCATCAATAATCAAGAATCGGTCATGGATATTAGGTGCCGTACGTACATTTATTGGCGCGTATTGGTCGTTATGTCGTTCTATATCCAGCTGTAGATTGTCATCAATTCTTTTAGTATATATTGTAGCAAGTACGCCTCTGTTGCGCTTATTCAGCAATGTCAGGACTGTCTCATCAATATAATTGTCAATAAGAATAATGCGTTTGCGGGCGTGTCTTATGAGGTCGCAGACAAAAACGTATGCGTCGAATATCTGACCGTCAAAAAGGACACCCTCTCGTGGCGGCAATGATGTTTTAAGGAAGAAGTCAACCTTACCGGAAAGTTCTCTTATCTGTTGGTCATGTTCCGAAAGGCGACGGTCAATGCGGCTTTCCATATAAAGGAATCGCTGATTTACACTATATCCTCTTAGCAGATATTCTTTCAATATCTTGCTTGCCCATTGGCGGAATAAAGTCGCATTTCGACTGTTCACCCTATACCCGACAGACAGTATTGCATCCAAGTTATAATACTTTGTCGTGTATCGCTGGTTACCGTCGTTACCCATATGTTCCAAAATGGAACATGTGCTATTTTCCTCCAATTCGCCTGACTTGTAAATATTTGCCAGATGCTTGGTTATAGCAGGTCTCTTGGTTCCAAATAAATCGGCAATCTGCTGTTGAGTAAGCCATACAGTGTCATTTTCCAGCCTTACTTCGAGTTTTATCATAGAGTCAGGCTGGTAAATGATTATCTCATTTTCAGTATTTTGCCGGGATAAAGCATTTTGACTTTCGCCCACCGTTTCAAATATATTTTCCTTGTTTTCTTCCATAGAGATTGCCTTTATAAGTGCAAAGTTATAAAAGATATTCGGGGAATCAGCAGTTTAGTTAATAATTCGTCCACTGTCAACGGACGAATTGTATATTGAATGAAAAAACAGGATACGGATTGAATCCGCATCCCGTTTTTTTTTAAATTTTTCAAATTATTGGGCTGTGAGTTTGAGGACAAGGCTTGTCCATGGACGACCGAGAGAATTTCTTACATTCAAGCCTGCATTCTTTAGAACTTTACCGCTAACCACCTTTCCATCTAAATCAGAAGGCTTAGATGCATCGGATGGAGTAATATCTGAAATGCGGTAAGTCTTGTTTTCATCCACCCCTTCAAGACGGATCGTGGGTACGCTCTGATTGTGGAGATAATCCATGCGATATGCAAAGACCACTGCCTGATCTTTCTTCTCGTCAGCATACATCAAAGCCGCAACAGCACCCTTATCGTATGGTGAGACAAGACGATATTGGTCGCCGAACTGCACAAGAGGACGAATATCTTTGTAAGCAGCGATCGCACGCTTTGAGAAATCTTTTTCAGCATCTGTCATGGTTTTGGGCTGCATCTCCATTCCGAGACGTCCGCTCATCGCCACATCAAAACGGAATTTGAGAGGAACTACGCGTCCGGTCTGATGATTAGGACTCGCACTCACATGAGATGCCTGAGCGATTGCCGGATAGAAATGGCTGTCGCCCCACTGGATGAACACTCTCTGATAAGCGTCGGTATTGTCGCTGGTCCAGAATTCATCAAACCAAGGAAGCACACCATAGTCTGCGCGTCCTCCGCCACTTGCACAAAGCTGAATTGCAAGGTCGGGATATTTGGCACGTATCCGTTCAAGCACTTTTCTTAGTGACTGATGGTAGCGGATGAAGAGTTCGTTCTGTTTATCTTTCGGCAGATAGGTGGACCCATAGTTCATGATATCGGCATTGCAATCCCATTTAATATAAGCTATTTCCGGATTTTCCGTCATAAGATTGTCAACAATTCCAAACACAAAATCCTGCACTTTAGGATTTGTAAGGTCAAGAACCACCTGTGTGCCGCCACGACCCTTCTGCAACGGACGGTTGGGTTGCTGAAGAATCCAATCAGGATGCTTCTCATAAAGCTCGCTTGCGGTATTAGCCATTTCAGGTTCAATCCAGATTCCAAACTTCACGCCATGCTTCTTCGCAGCTTCAGTGAGCCCCTTGATGCCTTGCGGAAGTTTTTCCTTGTTCACCATCCAGTCACCGAGAGAACTCTCATCGCGTTTGCGCGGATACTTGTCGCCAAACCAGCCATCGTCCATCACAAACAACTCACCTCCGAGAGCGGCTATATCTCCCATCATCTCATCCATGACTTCCTGGTTAACATCCATATATACGCCTTCCCAACTATTCAGAAGGATATCATGGATACGATCACCGTGAGTCATGCCATATTTACGCCCCCATTTATGAAACGCACGGCTTGCCCCACCTTTCCCTTCATTAGAAAAAGTCATGATAAATTCAGGAGTGGTGAAAGTCTCACCCGGAGTCAAATCATAGTTTGAGATCTCTTCATTTATTCCACTGATAATCTGGATAAAATTAGGAGACGCTTCTATTCTGGTCTTGAACGGACCGCTCCACACAAGATTTCCGGCAAATACTTCACCTGAGTTCTCCCCGGCTTTTCCGTCGGCAGAGATCATAAAACCCGGGTTACTGCCAAATGCGTTACGCAAACCTGCCTTGTTAGCAATCAGGGTTTGTCCGTTGGGAAGTTTTTCTTCCGTCACGAATGTCTCGCAACCCCATGTGCCCTGAAACTGGGTGAGATAATTATCTCTTCTGGCGAGAGGGAAGGCGGCACTTGCAAATGTAAGCAACTCAATATCGCCTTTTTTGCCGGTATTGGTGATTTCTGTCCAGGTCGAAAAAATTTCTGTGTCTTTATATCTTCTGAAATACTGCGTGACAGCAAGTGGATAAACCTTGTCTTTATACTTAAGCGTCAACAGGTCTCCTTTATCATCTGAAGACATTTCTTCGCCGACCAACTGTAGATCCACACTTATATTTCCGTCAGGCATTTTCACAGCCAGAGCTTTATCTCCGTATGAATCAAGACCGAACGCCGGAAGGGTGTAACCAAAAAGACCGGAGTTGACATTCAACATGCCCTCAACATCAGAGTCTGATATTTTAGGCCCGAAATACTGATAAAATGCAGTTCCATTGTCATCCACTGTAAGCACAAGGGAATTTTTCTCAGAATTTAGCACATGAGTCTTGTCGGCATACGCAGTAAAAGCACCACCGGCAATCAAAGAACCCACAATACCAATAAGAATTGATTTTTTCATGATGAAAATGATATGAAATAGGTTATGAAAGCAAAGATACTAATTTTTATTAAGAAAACCCTCTCTGTCACTAAAATTTATTAACAATAAAACATCTGGATTCCAAATCAATTCGATATGGAGTTTCAGAGAACAAAACGGCGACAAACGGTTGGGACATAGCTCTGAGACTATGCTGAACACCGACTGCCCTTTGAGGAAACAATACATCGCCGCACTCTTAATGAAGTTGATAATGTCGCGGATGGTCGCTATGATTGGAAGATTGAGAGAGGTTATAGTGACGAAGAGACAAGATAATTATTTTTCCTTTAGAAATTGTAAGACAATGTAAGGTAAGCTCCTTGCATAAAGGGGTGGATGGGATAGAACTTAGAAAAACTAATTCCATCATATGATAAATGTCTATATTGGCTGTAAATGTCAAGATTCGACATCAAATAGCCTACACTTAATCCGCAGGGACCAATATCGGCATTTATGCCAAGATGAATGTCCATCGCAAACCATTGTCCTTTGTTTGTGCTGATGTAATCGTAATCGGTTACAATCAATCCGGTTGTTTTCTCAATGCACACTCTCTGATACGGAACGTTCAGCATTATGCCTGGTTCTGCATACACCGAAAGTGCAAACTGTCCTATACCGATAGCCGGGCTTTTCAGCATGACAGACGGTCGCAAATAAAGATTACCAGGCTTGTTGTCATCGTCATTAATAGACCAGTTCGATCCTGAAGCCCACCCATCTTCATACCAGTTCTTCCACCAACCAAAACTTCCACCGACTCCAAAATATTTCCAAAACATATAATGGTAGGAGAATTGCAGCTGATATGCGTCAGAGGTAGTCAACGCACCTGTAATTGAAGCACGGTGATGAGTAAAATATTCGTCACTATTCTTATTCTGTCCATGCATTAATGATGCAATAGATAGCAATAGAAACAATACCAGCTGTTTACGGTTCATTAATGTTTTTTCAATCATTCCCATAAGGTATAAGTTTTGATGTCTTAATATTGTAGGAGTTGCCTTCCTGCAAATTATTGATAATGTCGAATCTTGTCTTTACGAACCTAAATAGGCTATGAATTCATCTGCTGTCATTATCTCCATCTTAGAGAAAGCAGTAAGCTTCTTGCCAAGGTCCTTGAAAGATGCACCGACGTGGTAAACGGTATCATCTATGATAAGGAATCGATCGTGCGCCCTACGGAACGTCTTGACTTCGATAAGAGGGTATTGAGCATTATGACGTTCCAGATCCTGACATAATGCCTTACTTATAGATGGTGTAAAAATGGTGGCTGATACTCCGTCGGCTCGCTTATCCAGCAGAAGGAATACAGAATCATCGATGTAATTATCCACCATAATGATACGGCTTTTAGCACTGCGTATAAGATCAGACATAAGAATGTAGGCATCAAATATCTGTCCGTCAAGAATGATTGCTTCTCTGGATGGTAGGGATGTATTAAGAATGAAATCTATCTTTTCTTCAGTTTTAGCCATTCGATATTCCAACCGTTCAAAGCGTTGTGACACGGCATAGCCCTTCATAAGATAGTCTTTCAATACCTTATTAGCCCATTGACGGAAAAGTGTGGCATTTTTACTATTCACCCTATAGCCTACCGATAATATAGCATCTAAGTTATAAAATTTTGTTTTATAAGTTTTCCCGTCGTTGGCAGTATATTCCAAAATGGAATGAACTGAAGCTTCCACAAGCTCTCCACTCTCAAAAATGTTTTTAAGATGTTTTGAGATTGCGGGCTGCTTTACTCCAAATAAATCTGCAATCTGTTGCTGTGTAAGCCACACAGTCTCATTCTCAAGACGGACTTCAAGTTTTACTGTTGAGTCCGGCTGGTAAATTATTATCTCATTTTCTTGCGAGGAATACGCAAGCGGTATAGGAGTCGTATCATTCATTATACAAATTTAATAAATATTTTGCGATTTATATTTCAAATCTACACTCCAAATGCCCGTGAATATCTGACGGTTCCTTGCGGTAATTCGGGTTTAAACGGAAAGACCATATAGAACTGTTGCGGTATTTCAAACGGTGCTACAATCTCAAAGTGTGATGCCGGAAGATAACCGCTTTTGGAATAATATTCAGGTGAGCCGAGTACTACTGAACAATAATAGTCTCCCTCTTTCGCTTTTCGATGTCCCGCCTCTATGAGAGCCAGACCGATTCCGTGGTTCCGAAAACCGGGAAGCACAGCCAATGGAGCCAGTGCAATTGCTTTGCTAATCCCGATATATATTTGTGAGAACATTGCATATCCCACAATTCTGCAATTGACTTCGGCAACAAGCGAAAGTTCTGGGATATATTCCTCTGTACCCCGCAATCTATCAACCAGATTGTGCTCGTCTCCATCGGTATGCTCTGCACCGGCAAACGCTGTCTTTACAACTGAACGGATTTCACCGAAATCACATTCCCGCTCCTGTCTGATCAACAATTTATAATTCATTTACAATAAATTCAAGTGCCTTATCTATCACGTTATCCTTATTTTTGATGAATTAACCGACATCCTCTTCCACTACAATATCCGGTTGTATTCCGGATCCTACAAACTCATTCCCTTCAGCATCCAACTCATGTTTGGTGCAAATACAACAACCTATCCCACCTCCCAAATCAATAAAAATCGGATTCCCTGTGCTTCCGCCTGTAGGAGTTCCGACGATCTTCCCCCTTTTAACTCCTCTAAATGACACACAAAAGTTTTCGGCAGAAGAAAAAGTTGTAGCGTTTACTAATAATACAACCGGCTTTTGATAAATATCTTTTTCTCTTACAGGCGATATGGGCTCAGGTGTCTGCTTATAAAATTCACGTGCATAATTCCAAGAAGCATGAGCCGCTATATACATCGGAGAACTCCAGACTCCTTGAGGAACTGGATTATTGCAAAAATGGCTTATCAGATAATCCGCATGTGAAGAATTGCCGCCTCCGTTATCTCGAATATCTATAATCAAGCCCTCTGTATCCAATATTTTATTATACAATTGATCAAAATAAGAACGGTCAAAATCTGAATCCTGAAAACTGCTGACTGTCAACAAACCTATGTTCCCCTTTAGAATTTTTAAATCTGTCGTAGAGTTGCTTTTTTCTAAATCCCATGGAAATTTACGATCGTGTTCAATTGTAAATTCTTTTCCCTTTTTATTTCTGAATAAGATTTTACTGGCTTTGGAAGTTTTATCTTTAGTCAACTCAAATTCTGCTAAAGGTCTATATTTCGACCATTGTGGAGTGGAAGATGCCAGATAAGGTTGAATATGCTTCCCGGCATATTCCAACACATTTTCACCATCTATTTCTAATATTTCACACCCCGGAATGACCCCAGACTTTTGCAAAACCGAACTATACACGTCAACCACAAACACTCTATCTCCAATTCGTTTTGTCTTCATCGGAAACGGACGAATCCAATCTTCTGGATTTTTAGGATTGTTTAATGAGAAAACATAGGTATGTCCATCTTGAAGCCATGCGCACAAAGCCTCCATGCCCTTTATGAAATCTTCATCCGATGGAGTATCGACCAAAGCCGGAACTGATGCGACACATAAACTGTCCCAATTGAATTCCAGTTTATCGTAAAAAGCAAAATTATATTTCACCTCTGTACAAAAACGAGATAAAATATAAGCCTTTTCTGAAGCATTCAATTTTGTTTCAACCGGTTGTCCAAAACCGAAGGTGTTCAATGCCAAAATACAGATTCCCAATAAAGCAAATTTTTTCATATATCACTTTTACTTTTCAATTGGCTCTATAGAAGTTGTTTCCACTTTTTTACGGAGATTGATTTTCATATTGGATTTTACCTTTAAATGACCTCTTTTCCAATCTTCCGTCATCTTTTCGGTCGCTTTTGAACCTTTCATCAATCGTTTAGCCCGCTAAACTCCCTCTTCAAGTTTCAAAATCGCCTCGAAAATCTGACGAAATCTTGAAAAAGAAAAAAGTCGAAACAATTTCATAAAATAATTTTGGATAGGAATACTGATTCCATCATTTAATTTGATTTTTGATAAACTCAAGGATTATTTCCAGCACTTCAGGCGATATGGTTTCACGGATTTCATTATATTCCGCCATATCGCCTGTCTGTGCATGTTGTATCAAGTGGTTTAACGACGGCATCCTTCTGATTTCCGCTTTCGGACAATTTTTCTTTATAACTGCCAGATTCGGTTCCGCCTCAACCTGAGTGTCTTTGTCTCCGTTGATAGCAAGCAAAGGACATTTTATACTCTCTATGTCCTCTTCCGGATCAATTCCAAGCAGTATGTCAAACCAGGGAGTACGAATTTTTTGCGTGGATTTCAAAGTTGAGAGAACTTCCTGCGGCACCTCTATGCCATGTGCTTTGGCAAGTGAATCAGGATCTATCGGAGTGGATATTCCGGCTTTGCCCTGCGCCGCCATCTCATCAAAAAGACAGCTTATTAGCGCAAGACTGTTTTCCTTATCTTTACCTGTGATTCCGGATTTATCAAGAGAACGGGCATTCTGTGCCACAAGCCCGTCTTTTCCGGGAACAGCTAATCCCGCCAACGATATAATAAAATCAGGCACATTCTCAGCACCCAACATAAAAGCTATCGTACCACCCTCCGAATGCCCTAACACACCGGTCTTCCCTATTCCCGGGACCATACGCATAAACTCTATACCGCTTTTGGCATCATCTTTAAAAGTGTAAGTGGTGCTTTTCACGAAATCTCCTTTAGATTTGCCTGTGCCACGGTCATCATATCTCAACGATGCCACACCGTTTCGCGCAAGATAGTCGGCAATTACAGCAAAAGGCTTGTGGTCAAGCATCTCCTCATCACGGTTTTGCGGACCACTTCCTGTAACCATCACGACAGCCGGAACTGTTTGATTTTTCTCCAATACCGGCATGGATATAGTTCCACTTAGAGCGACACCATCAGGAGCCATAAAAACCGTGTCTTTCACTATGTAGGGATATGGAGGCTGTGGAGTCTGAGGCCGGCGTTCCTGTAAAGGGGCATCCGGTTTTAAAGTCATAGGAAATATGAATCCATGCTGCATGAATTTACCCACAATCGTCTCATTCGATATATTCCCATTAAATCTGGCACCTATAGAACTGCATTCAAGAGATATTGAATCAGACGTACATAACACGACGGTCACGGAGATTCCGTTAGCACCCTGCGAGGGGGAATCCATAGTGCAAGATGTCTCCCCGGCCCCATTTTCAACAAAGTTGAAAACCAAAGGTATTTTCATTTCCCCTAACGCAAGTTCACCACGCCAGCCACCGTTTAATGCAAACGCTTCGGCGCAAAACATGACAGCCATAAAAGCCACGAATCCGGATAATCTGATAAAATTCTTCATAAAATACATATTGCCAAATAAAATTGAATAATACAATTCAAATTTAACACTTTTCCAAACAATACGCAACATTCTGTCCAAATTATGGCTAAGACAATCACAAATCATTGAAAAATGACTCTAATTGAATAAATACACCTTAAAATCTATGAGTTTTTATCACAGATTTTCATTGCAATCTCATCAAAATTATTGTATTTTTGCAAGAGAAAGTATTTTTATATGGAAAAAGAAGTTAGATACGGTGTCGGCGAGCAATCGTTTGAGGTTATGAGGGAAGGTGGCTTCCAATATGTAGACAAAACTTCCTTCATAGAAAAAATAATAAGGAAAGGTCAATACTATTTCCTCGGACGCCCCCGCCGTTTCGGGAAAAGTCTCTTCCTATCGACACTAAAATGCTTTTTCCTTGCGAAAAAGGATCTTTTTAAAGATCTTTATGCCGAATCGATAGATTGGGAATGGAAGACTTATCCTGTACTGTATCTTGATCTGAATGTCGGCGAGTATTCTGAACCATGGCATCTTGAAAACCGTCTAAACTCGACCCTTTCTTTATGGGAAGAGGAATACGGAATTGAAAAAAAGAACGATGACCCGAGTATAAGACTCGAATATGACATCCGCCGTATTTATGAGAAAACTGGGATGAAAATTGTAATCCTTGTAGACGAATACGACAAACCCTTAGTCAACACTCTTGATAACCCGGAACTTTTTGAAAGCTACCGTAAGACTCTTGCCGCCTTTTACTCAAATTTCAAAAGCAGTGCTGAGTATCTCCGTTTGGTTTTTCTTACCGGGGTAAGCCGTTTCGGCCATCTTTCTGTCTTCTCGGGACTTAATAACATCGATGACATATCTTTCGATGATAGTTTCAGCGCTGTCTGCGGCATTACAGAACAAGAACTGTATGATAATTTTAAAACCGGAATCACCCTTTTATCCGACAAGTTTCAAATTTCCGAATCTGATATAAAACTGGAACTGAAAAAGAGATATGACGGATACCGCTTTTCCGCACACGGACAAAATATGTACAATCCGTACTCTATTGTCAATGTGATGAATAAAGAAGAATTCCGTAGCTATTGGACATATTCGGGACAACCGACTATTCTAATTCAGCAACTTCGTAAATTTAATGTTAATCTCGAACATATAATATCGGTAAAATGTCGTCTTGATGCCTTGATGGGACTTGACCTTAACAATTCCAATCCCATCTCACTTCTATACCAGACAGGATACCTGACAATCAAAAACTATGACAACCGACGTGACATCTATACACTCGGTATTCCAAATATTGAGGTGGAAGAAGGAAGGCTTCTTGTCATACATTCTACCATTCTACGCAACCATTTCAAACGATGATTCGATGGTTTTAGTATTCCATCTCATTGATAACCTGAATGATGGAGATGCTAATACATTCATGGAAGGAATAAAAAGCATGTTTTCTTCTGTATCTTATGACATGAATATGGAACGAGAGCAGAATCTACATAATGCCCTGTTGATTCTCATGAAACTACTTGGTCTTGAAGTGCAGACTGAATATCGCACATCAAACGGCAGAATAGATCTTTTTATCAAGACTGAAAAGTTTTATTATATAATTGAACTGAAACTTGACAAATCAGCTCAGGAGGCACTTGATCAGATAAACAGAAAAGATTATGCACTACCATTTTCAACAGACGGGCGTAAGATAATAAAAATCGGTGTTAATTTCTCCACAAAGACCAGAACTATCTCAGAATGGATCATTGAGGAATAACCCGGTGTATAATTGAGAAAAAGCTGTTTATCTCAAATTCAATTCTTCCTCCAATTGCCACCAACCAGATCTTTAATTTCGTCTGTTTTGAAATTTTTTGTAACTTTGCATTGCGGTTCACAAAGAGTCGCGATGTAAATGAACTATATCTTATCTTTCGTATCTATCTCAATGCCAGTTGTATTCAACTGGGGATTTTTGGAAAATTGGAAAAGCACAGCTCCAGTTATCAGTTAATGCTGACCGTTGATTAATCACCCGCCGAGGGCTAACGGTCTTTAATGTTATAAATACTATTTCCCATTTTATTTACTATTTTTATGAACAACCACAAGTTGCTCATAGGGTTGTTTGCAGCCACCCTATTGAGTGGAACTGTGCATGCGTCCGACAAGTCCTCACAGGTCATGACGATTGAGGACTTATTCAGGATTGCAGAAACCAACAGTGTGCAATTACGTCCATCTTTCTCTGCCGAAGAAGAGGCAAAAAGAGAAATAACTGTAGCAAAGAGTGGACGGCTTCCTGACATCGAAGCAAAACTTTCGCTCAGCTACATCGGAGACGGTTTTATTACCAAGCGGAATTTTTCCGATTACCAAAAGGCGCCTATTCCTCATCTTGGGAATGGATTAGGCATAAACGTTACCCAACCCATCTATACCGGAGGAGCGATTTCAAGCAGCATTCAACTCGCAGAATTAAAGTCAACAGCTGCTCGTTACGCCACTGAATTAAATCGAGACAACATCCGCTTCCAACTTACCGGATTTTATCTTGACATCTACAAATTTCACAATCTGAAACGCGTGGTTGAGAACAATATCGCTCAAGCTGAAAAAGTGCTCGCCGAGATGAAAGCCCGTTACGAGCAAGGGACAGCACTCCAAAACGATATCACACGCTACGAACTTCTCGTATCCAACCTCGACCTTCAATTAGTGAAAATCGACAATACTCTTGACATTCTCAACCACAATCTGGTTGTGACAGCAGGATTGCCTGAAACCACCACTATCATTCCAGACACCACCATACTTACCCGTTCCATTCCCGTTTCCGGAGAAGAGTGGTGGCAAACACAAGCATTAGAAAACGCACCGTCACTAAAACTCGCCCAGTCAGGAGTCAACATAAACCGAAAAGCTGAAGAACTTGTAAAAAGCGACCGGCTCCCCAAAATAGGATTGCAGGCAGCCTGGACAATCGACGGACCAATACTTGTGGAGGTCCCCCCTATCGACCGCAATCTTAGTTATTGGTATGTAGGTCTTGGGATCAGCTACAATATATCTTCCCTTTACAAGAGCAATAAATCTCTTGCAAAAAGCCGTGCCGCGACCAAGACAGCTATGGAAAATCTTGATGCCACGAGGGAAAATGTCAGCCTTGATGTGAGAGCAGATTATATCCGCTATCTTGAAGCATACGAGGAACTCAAGACACAAGACAAGAGTGTCGAACTCGCTGAAAAAAATTATCAGACAATATCTACAAGGTATTCTGCTGATATGGCTCTCATCACCGACATGCTGGATGCGGCAAATTCTAAACTTGATGCCGAGCAACAACTGGTCAATGCAAAAATCAACATCATATACTATTTTACTAATCATAACCCTATTCTTATTTCCTATCCATGTAAAAGCCGAAGATAATTCCGGGATGATTTCCGGAAAAGTCTTATCGGCGGACGGGGATATAGTGGACTATGCCACAGTCTATCTAAAGGGTACCAAATATTCTTCAACGACAAATGACAAAGGGATGTATCACATCAATGCCCCGGCAGGGGAATATACCCTTGTCATATCTTCCGTAGGTTTTGAAAAAGCGGAGACTATGGTCAAAATCAAATCCAAAGAGCGGGTACGGCTTAATGTAAAACTGAAACCTGCGGCACAATTGGCAGAAGTGATTGTTGTCGGGAATCAGCTTAGCAAACTTAGAAGTTCCGCATTTAATGCCACTGCTGTCAACACCAAGGAACTGGTCAACACCACCAAGACATTGAGCGAGGCGCTTGACAAGGCTCCCGGAATGAAGATCAGGGAAAGTGGAGGTGTCGGTTCCGACATGGCGGTTACAATGGACGGATTCAGTGGCAAGCACGTCAAGGTCTTCATTGACGGTGTGCCTCAGGATGGAGTAGGAAGTTCGTTCGGGTTAAACAACATCCCCGTGAATTTCGCTGACCGAATCGAGGTTTACCGAGGTGTCGTTCCAGTGGGATTCGGCGCCGACGCCATAGGAGGCGTGATCAACATTGTCACTTCGAAACGCCGTCGTAAATGGTTTATCGACGCGTCATACTCTTATGGCTCATTCAACACCCATAAGTCATACGTGAATTTCGGTCAGACCTTTGCAAACGGCTTCAAATACGAGATCAACGCATTCCAGAATTATTCTGACAATAATTATTGGGTAGACACACCGGTAGAAGACTTTGAAACGGACGCCATCAACCGCAGAAAGAAAGAACATGTGCAACGTTTCAACGACACATACCACAATGAAGCGATCGTGGCAAAAGCCGGCTTTGTAGACAAACCTTGGGCAGACAGATTGCTCATCGGATTGAATTATTCCCACATGTATAAAGAAGTGCAGACAGGCGTGCGTCAGGAGATAGTCTACGGACATAAACACCATCATGGGCACTCCCTAATGCCATCAATTGAATACAGCAAACGCAACCTCTTCACAAGAGGGCTTAATGTGGCTTTCAATGCCAATTACAATCACGATATAACAATCAATGTCGACACCGCTTATCGTAAATATAATTGGAGAGGCGAGACAGTTCCCAACAATTCTCTTGGAGAACAGTCTTACCAAAATTCTAAAGCCAACAACCACAATTGGACAGCATCGTTGACTGCCAACTACCGGCTTGGAGAAAAAAACACATTTATAATCAATGATGTGTTTAATTCTTTCAACCGTTCCAACGAAAACCTTCTCACCAATCCGCCAACTCATGACGAATTCAACAAAGTGACCACAAAAAATATTCTCGGTGCGTCATGGAGATTCATCCCTAATTCACGATTAAATATCTCTGTGTTTGGAAAGTATTATTATCAATATGTCTCAGGACCGATAGCCACATCTTCCGCACAAGACGCCTATACGTTGACCTCGCGCACCGTAAACGCTCTGGGTTATGGCGCGGCGGCAACATGTTTCCTTCCTTTAGGATTCCAGCTTAAGGCTTCTTACGAAAAGGCTGTGCGGCTTCCTTCAATTGAAGAGATGTTTGGCGACGAAGATCTCGAAATGGGAGATATAAGCCTAAAACCTGAATCAAGCCACAACATCAACACAAACCTTAGTTACAACGCTACATTCGGGTTACACAATGTGTATGTGGAAGGAGGGTTTATCTATAGAGACACACGGGATTATATTCAAAGAAACATCCTCGCCTTAAGCGGAGGTCTGTCGGCTGCCACTTATGTAAATTTTGGGAAAGTGGATACGAAAGGCTATTCAATATCCGCGCGCTATAGTTTTTCGAAATGGTTAAGCATAGGTGGCAATTTCACCCACATGAATGTGCGTGACAATATGCGTACAAGCCAAGGGACAACTGCCGAAAGTCTCACTTATCGCCAAAGGATCCCGAACATGCCTTACACCTTTGCTGATTCCGATTTCAATTTCTATTGGCACGGACTCGGTGGCAAAGGGAATGTGTTGACTCTCACCTATGACAATCAATACACACATAGCTTCACTTATTATTCAGCAAATATAGGTTCCAATAAAGGTGACTATGTAGTGCCCGATCAATTTGCGCATAACCTCACCATATCCTACAGCATCCGGAACGGCAGATACAACCTTTCGTTTGAATGTCGAAACTTCACAGACGCCAGGCTCTACGACAATTTCTCTCTTCAAAAGCCGGGCAGGGCTTTCTATGGGAAAGTGAGAATATATTTTGGCAACTGATAAATTGTCAAGACTTTCATGAAGACCTATAAATTAATGAATTTATAATTTCAATACTATAACAGATGAATAAACTTTACTTCAGGGGATTGATGGCAGCGATGTCTCTCCCTATCCTCTCTTTGGTTGCTTGTTCAGACAATAACGATAATCCAGAGCCGGCACCGGAACCGGGCACCCCTTCCGCACAAGGGAAATATGTGCTCGCGGCACAAGTGAACGGACAAAACGGCACAGCCAATGTGCTGGTGACGGCGCCTTCGATCGACGAAGGGACTGTATCTACCGAAAACAACGGTCTGACCAACGACGGTGCCACTCAATGGGTGTTCTACAAGAACTTTCTCTATGCCCTCACCTATAATCAGGGAAACGCCGGCACAACCCGCAGCTATATTCTTGACGAATCGGGAGAAATGAAAGCCCGCGACGTGGAATATAAGATCAGCCGTTTCTCATCTTATGGAATGTATGACCAGTATATCCTTACGATGTCTACAGGAACAGGCACAACGGGTGCTGATTCTAAGGGATTTTATCCTCAGACCCTACTCGTGACATATCTTGATGTCGAAAACGAGACAGCAAAATCCAATGACACATCTGCCGGACTATATTCAATGGAAAACTTCCTTGGCAACGGTGAATACGTCACTCTTTCCGGAGCTGAACAATCAGGATCGCGTCTATATTGTGGTGTTATTCCGATGGGTCTGAGTCAATATGGATATGCTGACGGCGACGGTAAGTGGGTACGACCCGGAAACGACCATCTTGTAAAGACAGAGGATGGTGGAACAGGCTCGGGAGCATACAAGGCAGGGACAATCAGCGGAACCCAATATCCCGATGATTGTTGGGTGGCAATATATCCTAATGCCCAATTCCAAAATCCCGTAATCGCACACACCGACAAAATCAGTTTCCCGGCAGGACGTTACAGGTCTCAATACTACCAGACTGTTTGGGCAGCAGAAAACGGAGACATCTATGTATTCTCACCCAGTTACGCAAAAACACAGACTGACCCGGCTCAACAAACAAAACTTGATGCAGGCGTTTGCCGTATTCCTGCAGGGACGACAGATTTCGATAGCTATTATTGCAACATCGAGCAACTTGCCGGTAAAAGCTTTATGCGCTGCTGGCCGGCAGGAGGAAACTACTTCATTCTTCAGATGTATAACGAAGCATATGGAGAAGGATTTTCCGGCACAGCTCTTCAACTTGCCATTTTCGACGCAGATGCTAAGACTCTTAAATATGTTTCAGGTCTTCCATCAAGCATTTCTACAATTGCAAAAGATGTGTTCGTAAAAGACGGGAAGGTATATGTTGCTGTGACCCAGACAGACGGTAAGCCGGTTGTATATGGCATAACTCCGGCGACCGCAGTAGCTGACAAAGGTCTGACAGTCGACGCTTCATCTGTCACCGGTTTCGGTTATCTCACTCCTCAAAAATAAGTGAACAATGAAACTTTGGAGAAAACTTCACCTTTGGCTTTCAATTCCTTTCGGAATATTCATCACCCTGATATGCTTTTCAGGGGCGATGCTCATCTTTGAACCTGAAATAACAAGAGCTGTCAAAAGTGAAGTATATTATGTGAACGAAGTCAAGGAGGAGCCTATCCAAATGAAAGAGTTGATGGAGACTGTAAAGGCTTCCCTCCCTGACAGTGTCAATATCACCGGCGTCACAGTCTTTTCCGACAAAGAACGTACATATCAGGTCAACCTTTCAAAACCACGCCGTGCTTCCCTTTTTATCGATCAATATTCCGGAGAAATAACCGGTAAATACGAACGATTGGGATTCTTTTCAACCATGTTTAAATTGCACCGTTGGCTGCTCGACAGTGCAAACCCTCATGGAGACGGAGTTAAAATCGGGAAACTTCTCGTTGGCATATCGACACTGATATTTGTAATAGTGTTGATAACAGGCATTATTATATGGGTGCCGAGAGCAAAGAAAAACCTGCGGCGCAGCCTTTCTATATCATTCTCCAACGGATGGAAAGGTTTCTGGAGAGGCTTGCATGTTGCCGGAGGTATGTATGCATTGATTTTTGTCTTGGCTATGGCGCTCACAGGTCTGACATGGTCATTCGATTGGTATCGCACAGCCTTCTATGCCGTATGTGGAGTGGAGCATACTCCAAGGAATTTCGGTCAACCAAAATCTTCCTCAACCGATAAAAATTCTTTACCTCAAGAGGGTCTTGCTCAGGAAACTCGCGGCGAAGGTCGCAACGGACATCGTGGTGAAGGTCGCGGTGAAGGTCGCGGTGAAGGTCGCGGCGAAAGTCGTGGTGAAGGTCGCGGCGAAGGCTGGGGCAGAAGAGGTGGAGGTCACCGTTCTGAATTTGGGCGTTGGCAACAGGTTTATGACGAATTAAATGAAAAATATCCTGATGCCCCCCAGATCACTATCGGATCTGAAACTGCTACAGTCACACTCGGAAATTCCGGGAATAACCGTGCTTCCGACAAATATGACTTTAACCGTCGTTCCGGAGAAATAACACCCTCGGTAGCTTATACAGATTCCAAGGGAGCTGATAAACTGAGAGGATGGATATACTCAATTCACACCGGATCACTCGGTGGCTTATTCACAAGAATTCTCTGGTTGCTCGGAGCTTTGCTGGGAGCAAGCCTCCCCTTGACCGGATATTATATCTGGATCAAACATTTAGGCAAGAAAAAAACTAACTGACAATAATACAAATAATCAATTCTTTAATAGACAGAATCAATCAATATGGAGGGGAGCGTCGGCTATATACCGGCACTCCCTTTCTTTATTGAAGATAATGCTACAAAAAATATATTTAAGAGTATGTTTACTTTTAACATTAAGAAATCTTTAGAAGTCTTTTTGGTCTGTTTTAAGCCTTCATTCAGTCGTTATGGAACCCCATAACTCCTTCACTCAGTCTCAAAACAACCTCAAAAACTCTTTCTAAATATTAACTTATGCCAAAAGTAAACATACACTAAAATTTTACAGTTACCAACATTAAACATGATACAAGAGAAGAATGTTAGATTTTAAGTAGCTATTAATACTGTCATTCTGATGATCTCTGGCATTACAAAACGTTATAATAGACTTCATTTATGAAATGGCATAGCTGATTTACTATCTTATTAACAATAATTTAAAGCAAATAAAATGGACATTAAATCTTTACTTGATTTATCAGGAAAAGTTGCACTTGTCACAGGAGGAGGTGACGGTATCGGCAAAGCTTCATGCAAGATTCTTGCTGCAGCCGGAGCATCTGTCGTTGTAAGCGATCTTTCTCTTGAAAAGGCTCAGGAAACAGCGAGTGATATTTCAAATTCAGGAGGGGAAGCCGTCGCGGCATCATGTAATGTGCTTGATCCTGATGACATTGACAGACTCGTAAGATTTACAGTCGATACATATAATACTGTGAATATTCTTGTGAATAATGCAGGAATGGGAGGAGGGGGACGGGAAAATCCATTTAAAATCGATCGGGAATATGTAGAACGCATTTATGCCATAAACGTATTTGCGCCATGGCAATTATGCAAACTTACAACCCCATTTATGAAAGAATCAGGCTATGGGAGCATAATCAATATATCTTCAATGAGCAGCGTCAATAATGACCCAGACATGTCGATATATGGGTCTTCTAAAGCCGCACTCAATCATCTTGCATCCAATCTTGCTTTTGATTTCGGGCCTATGGGAATCAGAATCAACAATATCGCCCCCGGTGCTACCCGGACAAGGGCGCTTGCATCAGTCTTGACTCCAGAAATTGAGGCAAAAATGTTGTCACATACTCCAATCAAACGTCTCGGAGAGATTTCAGATATCGCAGGTGCTGTTTTGTATTTCGCCGCCCCTATTTCCGAATGGGTAACAGGACAGACTCTTATGGTCAATGGTGGAGGTGTTCAGTCCCTCAGTTAATAAAATAACAATATATGTCAATCCAATTAAATCTATAATATATCGTTAAATATGTAAAACCTTGGGCTCAGACACTATCAATGCCCGATAAAAACTCTTAAGATGAAAATCATTGTAGCCGGCGACGGAGAGACAGGAACCCATATTGCACGCACCCTCTCGGTGGAAGGTCAAGATATCGTGCTGATGGGCACAGACCATGATCATCTTGCCGAACTTGATTCCATAAGCAATTTCATAACATTCGAAGGCAGCCCACTCTCCCGCTATAATTTGAAACAATGTGGAGCAGAAAATGCTGATCTTTTTGTGGCGGTGACACCTAATGAGACCGGTAATCTTATTGCATGCCAGATTGCAAAAGATTGTGGCACCTTCAGATGCGTGGCTCGTGTTGACAATCCTGACTTTGATTTAGAGAGCAACCGCCAGCTGTTCCGTCGCACGGGTATTGATATGACAATATACCCGGAAAAACTCGCGGCGGTGGAGATCAAGCATTTTATAAAACACAATTGGGTCAACGATTGGATCGAGCTACATCAGGGTGCCTTGATTGTTGCCGGAGTTAGAATGTTGCCTGATGGAGTTTTGTGTGGAAAGTCTCTTAATGAAGTTCCCAACAATCCAAGAAAATTCCACGTGTCTGCCATCAAAAGGGGAAGCGAGATAATAATTCCTCGTGGAGAAGATCGTCTGCTTGAAGGCGACACAATATATTTTTCCGTTCTCCCTGAAAATTGTGAAATACTACCCGAGCTTTGCGGAAAAAAAGTCACCAAAACTAAGCGGATCATGATCTGTGGCGCCGGAAGAGTGACAGAAAATCTTCTCGAACTTATCTGTCACGACTACGATATCACGGTGATCGATCCCGATAAAGAGCGTTGCAATATAATCGCATCCCGATTTAAAGGGGCGGTGGCTGTAAATTCAAGAGTGAACGATGTTGTGGCGTTAGAGGAAGAGGGAATTGACCAATGCGATATGTTTCTTGCACTCACAGGCAGTTCGGAGACCAACATTGTTTCCTGCATGGTGGCACGTGAACATGGTGTGGGAAAAACTGTGGCAAGAATCGAGGAATTACAATATATGCCCGAGGCGGAATCACTTTCAATCGACAAAATCATCAACAAGAAGCTTCTCAATGCCGGCAAGATTCTCAGTGTGTTACTCGATTGCAACATGGCTACCGCACAATGCATATCTCTCGGCACTGCGGAAATAACCGAATTGATCGCCACCGCGGATTCTAAAATCATATCCGCCCCCATCTCTCAGCTTTCTCTGCCACGCGGCATCACCATCGGCGGTATTATCCGCAACAAAGCCGGGATGCTCGCTGAAGGTAGCACCCAAATCAATCCCGGTGACCATGTCGTTGTGTTTTATGCACCAGGTAGCATGACAAAACTTAACCGTTTCTTTAGATAATTCAGAAATATGTCTATAGGATCTTCCATAAATCCGGCAGCCGTCATAAGAGTAATCGGACGTCTTGTCCTGATAGAGGCAATATTACTTTTGTTACCTATGGTAATAAGCCTTATATATCAAGAAGACGACTGGTCAGTTTTTCTGATCGCGGCAGCCGGGGCGGCATTCGCCGGGGGATTAGCTGAAATTTCGGTCAAAAACAGGGGGACAAATGTGATCAGGAACCGAGAGGGATTTATAATCACATCGGTGATATGGATCATTTTTTCACTTTTCGGAATGATTCCCTTTATGCTATGCAAAAATCCTATAGGGTTCACTGATGCTATGTTTGAAGTGATTTCGGGATTCACCACCACCGGGGCGAGCGTGATCACTGATGTCGAGTCTCATTCCCATGGGATACTATTCTGGAGAGCTTTCACTCAATGGATAGGAGGATTAGGGATAATCCTCTTCATGCTCGCCGTCTTGCCCGAACTTAACAAACCTTCTGGCATCTCTATGTTTAATGCCGAAGCCACCGGAATCACCCACGACAAGATCCACCCGAGAATAAGGCAGACCGCTCTTTCTATATGGGGTGTGTATGCACTTTTGACCATTGTTTCGACTTTACTGCTCTGGGCCGGGCCCATGAATCTGTTCGACAGTATTTGTCAGACCTTCGCGGCTGTAGCTACAGGTGGGTTCTCCACCCGTAACGCCGGAATTGAATATTGGCATTCCGATTATATCCTTGTCATTGTGTCGGTTGTCATGTTTATTGCCGGAATGAATTTCATATCTTTATATAATCTACGGAAACAGGGATTTCGCTCCCTGTCTGAAAATTCAGTGTTCAAGGCTTTCCTTATAGTGGTTGGGGTTGCCTATTTGATGCTGCTATTTTCATTGTATGTCCGTGGAGAAGTGTCTTCCTGGCAACAGGGTGTGTTATATCCGGTATTTCATATAATTTCCGCCATCACCTCCACAGGATTTTCAATCGGGGAAGCAGAAGGATGGGGACCGTTCTCCCTGCTTCTCACTATCTTTCTTATGGTTTGCGGAGCATGTGCCGGATCCACTTCCGGTGGAATAAAAATAGACCGTTTTCTTGTCATGAAACATAATTTTATGAATGAAATCAAGAAAACGGTCTTTCCGAAACGCACTTATGTTGTCCATCTCAACGGCAGTGCCCTCAACAATAGTCTCGTCACACGCATTTCTGCATTTATCACCCTTTATGTGCTGGTGATCATAATATCTGCCGGATTCATAACGATGTATGGCTTCACCATGACAGATTCTGTGTTTATGGTGTGTTCTTGCATCGGGTGCAACGGGCTGGGATACGGCGTTACCGGAGCGGGAGGTTCTTTTGCACTTCTGCCGGATGCCGTGAAATGGCTTCTCACCATCGTTATGCTCGTAGGTCGACTTGAACTTTTTACTTTTCTTGTGATGCTTCTCCCCTCATTCTGGAAAAGATAATGTTGCACTATTAACTTTTACCCTTAAATTTATTAATTTTGCATCCCGAATCACCAGGCTCATCACGTAGTTCCATTAATCCGGCATTTGCTGCGTGAAGCTGACAATTGGAGAGTCATCACTTTATTATGGATATTGATAAATTGAAAGGTCATGGTGCCATGATCGGTGCCGAATTTCTATGGGGTGTAAGCGCCCCGTTAGGAAAATTGATTCTTGCGGGAGGTATGACCCCGCTCTTGCTCACAGATTGCCGCATGATCGGCGCGGCAGTTCTATTCTGGATAATATCCCTCTTTTCCAAAAATGAGAAGGTTTCACCTAAAGACCTTCTCAACATGTTTTTCGCATCCTTATTCGGCATAGTCATCAATCAATGCTGCTTCATTTGGGGCTTGAGCCTGACATCTCCTGTCAACGCTTCGATCATCACCACTTCCCTCCCGATATTGACAATGGTGCTCGCTGCAATAGTGCTTCATGAGCCGGTCACCAAACTGAAAGTGGGTGGAGTGTTTCTCGGTGCGATCGGTGCTCTCATCCTCATAATCGGAAGTTCTTCTGGAGAAACAGGGGGAGCATCGGCAGGTGATCTGCTCGTGATCTGCGCCCAGTTGAGTTTCTCATGCTATCTTGTGTTTTTCAAGAAGCTTATCGGTAAATACAGTCCCGTAACCCTGATGAAATGGATGTTTACATACGCAAGCATCTGCGTCATACCGTTCACATACGGCGAATGGATCAATATGGATTGGGTGGCAGCCCCATCGATTGTGATCTGGGGTGCGATTGCATTTGTAGTGGGACCGACATTCCTCAGTTACCTTTTACTCCCCTTGGGACAAAAGAATCTTCGCCCCACAGTGACAGCGATGTATAACTATGTTCAGCCGATTGTAGCATCGTTAGTGGCAGTATGGGCAGGCATCGGCAAATTCACTATTGCCAACGGCATAGCCATCGTTCTCGTCTTCACCGGTGTATTTCTCGTGACAAGGAGCAAAAGCCGGGCACAGATGCTCGCCGAATCTCCCGACAATACTCCCAGGTAGAGACATATGACGTCTCTACCCACAGGATCTATAGCGATCCAAATCATCAAGTTTCATCATAATAAATTTGAAAAGCAAATCTCTAACGCCAACCTACCCTATTCATAACAAACTTTAAGGTGGTTTTTGAGGGTTTTGCGGAGGTCTCCTTTGTCGGTGTCGCCAGCATAATCCCAGAACATCACCCCTCCAAGCCCATATTGATTGACGTATTCACATTTCTTTTTCAATGATTCGGGATTGTCGAAACATATAACCATCTCTCCCGACTCGTTTACCAGATAAGGCATACACGCAACCTCATCATACATCTCTTTCAGTCCCTCCGACACTTTTATATCGCGATAATCTATAAAATCAGGGAACTCCCCTTTTTTGCCATGTCCATAAAATGGCACTCCCAATACAATCTTTTCAGCAGGAACCCCAGCTTCAATGTGAGCCCTCACACCTTCATCGGCTGTCATGTCTCCGCTTAAATCAGATCTGAACAATGCCGAATGATGATAAGGCGGACGGTTGAGATCGTATGCCATTATATTGACAAAATCAACATATGGCATAATCGGCTTGAACTCGTAAAAACTTACAGTGGCGGGAGAAGCAAGAGTCAACAATTTATCTTTGCCCAATGCCTTCCTCAAATCTTTCATTAAAAGAGTATAATTAGCTTTATCTTCCGGAGAACTTGATATCCCCGCCGCACTGCTGCCCGGATATTCCCAATCGATGTCTATTCCGTCAAGTCCATACTCATCAACCACCCGTCTGCAATCCTCGGCAAACGCCTTACGTTTCTCGGGATCCGCAGCCATCTCACTGAAATTACCACTCCCCCATCCTCCGACAGAAAGTTGTACCTCCAGCTTCTTGTTTTTCTTTTTAAGTGCCACAATCTGCCTGAGCCTATTCTCATTGTCAATACATACCCCATCGAAAGTATCCTTCACATGCCCGAAAGCATAATTGATATTAGTCATGGATTTGGGGTCGGGCATAACATCGCTCCATGAAGTGACATAACCGACAATCCGTTTCGCCGCCGTCCCATGACAACAGACAAAAGCCAATATAATGACAAAAAGTTTAAATTTCATATTCAGTAAGAATTTAAGTATTTATAGAACTAACACAAAAGTAAACAAAAAAGTCGGATCTATCACTAAATCCGACTTTTTTAATAATATTAACGCTTATTATTTAGGCAATGTGAGATCGATTTTAGGTGCCGTAGACTCAAACTGAGGCATGCACTGTCCCGTCAGCGACCCGACATAGGTAGGATCGGAAATATAATACTTCTTTCCATTATGCTCATAAGAAGTACCCCTGACCTGTTCTGTCAATGCAACTGAAGCACTCTCATGACCCGGATAGAAAAGCAGATGATTCTCTACTCCTAAAGCATTCCAAAGCATATAGGTGTAGAAAATAGCGCGGTCTTCACAATCATTTTTCGGATAGAAAAGATTCTCTTCAAGGAAATATGGTTTTTCAAATCCATGGAAGGCATCGTCTGTAGCATACGAAAACCCTGACTGAACAAACTGCAGAAGCTCGTTGGTTGCAGAAAGTTGATCCATTCCTCCAAGCTGTTCCTTAACCTGTGCCACAAGATTTTTTCTAAGATTATTGTCAAGTACGCTTTCTGCGAAATCTGCAGTATCCATCTGAGGATAACGATATACAAGCGGCATCAAGTTTTCGTTTACAATTCCGGTGAGGTGTAGTTTTCCATACTGAACATTAAATTTATGTTCCTTCATCGGAAGATTCAAACCCTTGATTCGGAGATCAAACTTCTTACCCTTTGCTGCCATCTTGGGAAGATCGCATGTAGCTATAGGCTGCCCCATCACATTAACTCCTGGAGCCGCCATAACATAATACCTCTCTCCACCGAGAGTCATATACACTTTGCCATAAAGAGTCTGTTGTGAAGGCATCAAAAGGATTGCGTCTCCTGTCTTAGTCGAGAGTGCAATGCGGGCATTATATCCAAGATTTGAAAGGAGATAATGCACAGCCGACATCTTAGGAGCCGATCCAGCCTCCGGGAATTTCGAATCCATATAAGCACACAGGAACTCAAACGACAAATAATCGTTCAATCCCATCTGTTCCATCTTCGGTTTCAATGCTTCAAGTGCTATATCTGCCACCTCCTGTTCATCAAGAAGCTTCCAGTTACGTGCAAAATCAGCGACACTTCCCATCGATTGCATAATCTTGAAGTTCACCTGCGGAACAAGAATCTCCATGCCATAGAAGTTGACCGGCTCCTTACCTTCACGAGATTCTTCCGGAACCGGGACTACTGCAGGAATCTCTTCCGGAGCTTCCTCTTCCGGCATTACAGGACGAGGTATATCCGGAAGTGCCGCCAACAATGGAGCTCCACCTAAATCCGGATTAACCTTAATTGTGGGTGGGACGATATCCTTTGCCTCAGGAGGAGTCACTGTCTTGGGGGCATCGAAGGGAGTTCTCGGTTTCTCTTCAGGCTCTTCCTGAACATCCGGTTTCACCTTAGATTCAGGGAGATCAGCAAGCACAGGCTTCGGCAGATTAACAGGGGAAGTGGATGGTTTTGAAACGGAGACGTTTGGGACATCCATCGGTTTTGGCGCCTTCGGCTTTTCCAACGGTTGCAGAGGTTCGTACTCATGCCAGGTTCCATTGAGAAAATCAGCATAATGGTCAAGAATCGTCTTACGAAATTCCTGGAAATCATTCAGGATTCCCTGACGGAATTCTTGAAAGCTTTGTGGAGCCTGCGCGTGAACAGACACCCCTCCGAGCAAAGCCCCCATCACTAATAATTTCTTAATATCCATCATATGACCAATTATTTTGGATAAATTTTCAAATTCATTTGTTTTACACCAAGTTTCGGATCATTCCGACGAACCTTGACAAGCCATTTTGAGAAGTCATTCTCAGACAATGAAGGAAGTACCTCCATTCCATTTTGAGCTCTCATCACAGGTTTGGCAAAATATGAAGGAGAAAAAACAACGTATATTTTGTTGAATTCAATCACACCGTCGGTAGCAATCTTGAACTGGTCGGGTGTACCGAAAGTGCCATCCGCTTTAGTAGCGTCGAAAAAGACATAATCATAACCCTTTTTTACTTTCGCCTCACCTTTGACATCTCCAAGATAAGGCAGCATCTGGTAGACGTTTCCATCTTCCAGGGAAAGATATACCGATACGAAACCATCAACGGGAGCCGTGAAATAAAGATAGAGATCATCTCCGTCATAAAATTCAGTGGCGGCATTGCCGACTTTTGTGCCGTTTCTAAGCACACGGGCATCAAATTCCGTTGCCTCATTAGATATTTCACGAGCCTTTCCTTTGACAACACAATGAACTACAAAGTTGTCTTCACTATCAAGGGAAATATCGAAAACCGGTTCGCCTTCGTCAGCAATCCATTCACCTTTCACCTCTGTAGAAGAAAGAGAAAGAAACTTATTATTTTCCCCGTTAGAATCAATCCTGTCAGCCTGCATCACATCCTGAGTGACTATAGTACCAAACTCTTTGGATAGAGCATCCAGACGAGCCCCCTCAAGGGCGAGACGCTTGCATTCTGCAGGAGAAGTGGTTTTATCTCCATAATATGTAAATTCTCCCTTAACAGTCTTGATTGGAGGGGCGGCAACAGCCGCTACCGCCATGAAAAAGGCGGCAACGGCTGTCACAATTTTATTAGGTCGTATCATAAGATAGTCTTAAGGATGAAGTTTCTTTTTTGTGAGCATTCCGGAAATTGTGCCGGATGCTGTCATCTTCGGATTCTGGGGTTTGTTGAGTGTTAAGCTTGAAGTTTTGCGCACCTCAGATGTCACATAGTCGCTTAGCTCCTGCAAAGTTGCCTGACCCTTAGACTCTTGAAGTTTTTTAAGCAGGTAATACGTAAACAGCCCATGATTCTTCTCTTTATACGGAAGAGCTGTCTCTTTACCGTCTGCCGCACTCAACACAAACATATTACCCTCAGGAGCAGCATGTTTCGGGACAAGCACAACACCACGTGCTTCCGCAAGCATTCCCTCTCCACGATTGGCACCGCTAAAGCATGCATCCATGAAAACCATGATGTTGTCCGCCCCAAGTCCGTTTAGTTCTTTGTAGAATTGCTTAAGAGGATATGCGGTTGCCATAACCATAGGATCGGCATCCACAGGCATCATGTAGGCATCATTAGTGCTCTCGTCGGGAACACCATGGCCGGCGTAATACACAATCACATCCACTCCTGAGCCAAGTGCCTTGACAGAGTTGCGAAGCTTATTGATTGCTGAAAGAGTCTCGCCGAATGTAGCGTCTTTATAAACAAGAACCTGATTCTCCGGTATTCCAAGTGTTTCTTTGCAATATTGGGCAAACACTTCGCCATCATGATTGGCAGCCGTGACGTTCACCACCTTACCATAGTTTTCATTAGCGATTACAAGTGCAAGAGTGCGATCATTGACAACTGTTGTCTTGGGAATATTCTTATCGACATCGCTCTTAATGGTCGGCACAACTTTTGTGCCGGTATTCTCTTGCTTATCTTTAGGAGCAGGTTGAACCGGCTTGTCAAACAAATCTGCCACATCAAGCTGCACAACTTTATCTCCCTCATATTGATTTCGGTCGGCGGCATTATATGCATATTCCTTACCGTCGGGAGTTATAAAGGATATAGACTCAATGGCGATATTGTCATGCTTTATGAAGAACTTAGGATTACGTATCTGAACCTCATCCCAATTATTTTTGAATATCTCAGCTTCCCTGTTCTTCAGAGGTACGTTCACAACCACTGTACCAAACTCAGAATTTACAGCATACGTCTCGTTATCAACATCGTAAGGCTGAAGTTTTAACTCTGATATCGCAAGTTGGTTGGCATAAGTCTTGAGATATTTATCGGCAATGATATTGCTGAGGCGTTCCTGTTCTTTTCTTACATTTTCTTTAGAAACTCTCTTCTCATAATCTTCTGTCTTTTCGAATTCTCCACGTTTCATCCAGTCTTTTAGCTGATCCCTTACATAAGCCATTGCATATTCCTGATATGAGGGGATATTTCGCGGAGTAGCTCCGTCGGCAGACTGCGTTCCGTTACCCATGACTACCGGCATTGTGTTCATTGCCATAGTAGGCTGTCCGAGAGCAGAAAGACGCACATTGATACTTTCCACTTTCGATTTATTGCCAAGGCAGGCATAGGATGTTGCCATAGCCTTCAAATACTTGACATTATTGGGATCATTGGCGGAAAGTTCTTCATATTTTTCCGCAGCGCTTCCGAAGTAAGCATTGCTTTGGCGACGCTGTTTGGCAGCCTCTTTTTCATCAAGTTCAGAGATGGACTGATTGTAGTAGCCTGTGCCGAGATTATAATAGCATCGTGCCACGCATTCATTCACACTCAAGCTATTGGGATGCAGCTCTTCAAGTTTCATATATATATCGAGAGCACCACGGTAATTTCTCTGATCCTCATAGACAGACGCCTGAAGATTCAACAGTTTCTCGTCATCAGGTTTAACCTCAAGCCCACGTTCCACAAGGGGTGCGAGTATGTCGCGACGGTTACTGTCAATACACATCTGCATTGCAATCGTGAGAAGCTTGAAGTTGGAAGGGAACTCATTAGATGCATTCACTACGGCGTCGACACCACGGGAATACATTTTCTTGTTCAAAAGAGCCTGCCCATAAAAAAGGCTCACTTGTTCCCTCTGCTTGGTTTCACCCGTAGCGAGATACTCCTCAAAATATTTTATGGCATTATCTATTTCACCGGCGTTATAGCTACCAGACGCAGCACAATAGACCATTGCAGGATACAGCTCAGCATCTCGACGGAATTCCACTCCTGCCATTTGAGGGAGAAGTTGAGTGTCGACGTACGCACGTGCGAATTTAGTCATCTCGACTGAGTTGCTATTCATAGAATAATGTACGGCACCTCTTGCAAGCGTGTTGTTCAAGTCAATGAGAATACCTTTACACTGATCTATATCCGCATCTTCCAAGCCATCCATATTGATGACAGTAAAAGCCTCATTGTAAGCTTTGAGAACTGCGGGATAAAAGGTATCGTCGTCAGCACCCTCAAATTGTAAGTCTTTTACTTTACGATAGAGTTCGGCAGCACTTTCCACAGATGGTCCCGCCGGCTGCACAACTTCTTGCGGATCATCCGGTTCAACTGAAAATGCAGCTAACGATCCTCCACCCACAAGAATAGAAATAGCCAATGCCGGGAAAGCGAATTTTGAAACTTTCCCGCCAATGAATGTATTAATAATTTTATTGCTGGTCATAAAAAATTATGGTTAAAAACTCCCCCGAATCAACGGGGGAGTATAAAGTTGTTCAAATTTCCGGCTTACTGGAAAAATGAATCGTATAGCCTATGCTAATTCAATATTGAATTAAAAGACATCAACAAAAGTGAAGTTGGCTGTGATACGACGGAATTCACTACCTTTCCCTTCGGAAACATCCACACGGAATACGTAGTCTGCATCCATCTTGTCAAGATTGTTTACATTTTTCTGAAGGTAGTTTTTCACACCTTCAGCACGAAGGAATGCGAGCTGTCGGTTTTCTTTGACGCCATCCGCCTTAGTAACAGTAATAGCAGTAAGGTCGCCATTCTCATATATAGGTTCGTCAATGAAATCACCATAAGAACCATCGTATGCAATCGTACGTATAATAGGAGTTGCATCGGCAGTTCCGGAAATTGTCACTTTCAACTTTTTGCCCTGCTTGATATATTGAGAGAAATCTCCTTCGAATGCTTCCTTTACAATCTTAAGCATTGAACTTGCGGCACCAGATTCATCAACAAGATATTTGCCAGGAGGGAAGTCTTCCGCTGCTGAAAATTCCGGATCCACCTGATATGTAAAGTTCACCTCGTAATTAAGGATCTTTTCACCATTTGCATCATAATCAGGCACAACCTTAGAATCAACAGCTATATTTGTATGATTAGAGATCACACTTGTATTGCGGGCTTCCTCCACAACCTTTTCACGGAGCTCCTGAAGTTTCAGTTCCTCCATCTGTTGCTGTTGAAGAATTTCAAGAGAAACGACGTTTGAATCTCCACCCATAAAATCCATGGCAACGCGATCATGGTTGTTGTATTCATATGTCTTACCGTCATTCTTGTTGAAAACCTTGGCATATACAATCTCGAAGGTGTCATCGGGCAGGATACCGTACTGCACTTCTGAGAGCACCAGATCATTCGCATCATGGAATGCAGTCACGTCTGATTCAGGCACAGGAAGATAGATGGTAGGCATGGTAGTGAAGTCGAGTGCAAGCACTTGATTCGTGCGGTCATAACTACCAAGACTCATGGTGGCACCCGCAAGGAGGTCGCCTGCAAGCTGAGTCGATATCTCGTCCTCGAAGAGTCTGCGTTGGCGTGCGCGTGATTCCTCATTTACACGAAGACGGTAATCTTCCATACTTTCACCCGGCATCATCTTTTCCCATTCAGCCATCTTCTGATCAACTTCGTCAGAGATAAGCTTCGCAAAGTGCGGCTCAAGGTCTTGCATACGGCGTGCGTGAAGCATCATGTTGCCTGTATAGACCAAAATGGAATTACCTTCGGTATCCTTGATAAATTCAACGTCGCTTACGCCGCCTGTTTCCACAGGAATCGTGTTACGGTCTGTAGGACGGACAAGGTTGATTACTTCAAGAGAGTTCGGGTCAGTGGCAACGACGATATATTTGCCGTCGTTATTAAACGCACATGCAATACCGCTTCCAAGGTTATCAATAGTATTTTTGATATTGAACGAGCGGGTGTCGTATATGCTAAGGATACCGTCCTCAGTAAGTACGGCAAACTCTGAGCTGCCGTTAGAAAATGTCATGTCGGTAACTTTAACACCGTATGTCCAGTCACGACGAATTGTCTTTTGTTCAAGATTGTAAACCACCACACGATCACCTTCAGAAATAGTCAGATAATAAGCATTGTCGCTTATCGACATGGCTGACGGAGTAAAAGGAAGTTCAATCTTGTCAAGGAGAACCATCTTGCGGGGTTCGAATATAAAAAGACCCTGGTCTGTAGCCACCATCAACTTACGTGCATCCGGAGTGTAAACAATTGCAGACGGCTGACCATATTTTTTAGAATCGAAACTGCCTATCTTAGTATTTTGAGTGGCAGTTGAATAGAAATTAGCATCACGTCTGCCCTTTTTGTCTTGCTCTACAACTCCAAAGTTCACTCCAGAAGGATTAACATTGAAAGTCAATATATTCTTTTTAGTGACATACAATTGGTCACCACGCATAGTGAGAACCTCTTGTGGAGAACGTGAATAGGACACAGTGTTGTATTTTGAAAGCTGCACCGGAGTAGTATTCATCTTAAAGACATAATCTACCCTTGGTTTTGCAGGCTGTCCGGCATCCTGTGCCATAGCCATAGGAATGCATACAAAAGAAGATGCTATAAGGAAGGAAGATGCAATAGTCTTGATTTTCATCTTAATAAACTTATTTTTGGTTAGACAAAGTGTTTATCCGGGCATGCCGATATAAAATCCCGGACAGACCATGCATTATTCTTCCACTCGGTCGTTGGCAAAATCTCTCACCGAGTCAGCATATTTCTGCGCAAGCTTACTTTCGGTAATTGCATTCTCAAGAGCAGCCTTACGTGCTGTGCGTGCTTTTGTTTCGTCAACGATAAAGAAAGCCTGGATTTCATAAGTGCCGTCGGCTCTTTTCCTGATGACCGAATAGCTCGGAGTGAGCACATTCTTTACTTTCTGCTCCACAAGGCGCTCATAAGCGGCATAAAATTTTTCAAACTCTGAATCATCGCCTGTGCCATCTGCAAAAATATCACTTACTACACGACCCTTCACAGAACTGCCGGCTTTCTGGGCATACTTGATAGTGGCATTGTTGATAGCCATCTGTTCCGCAGTATTCTTTGATTTTACGTTTTCAGCATATCCCTCGAATACAGCTCCATCATCTCCAAGTTCATTGAGCTTGCTATAATGTTTTAGAAGAGCCACCTCAAGTGTACGGCTACCCATAATTTCATAACCGTCTTTCTTGTAGTCTTTCATCTTTTGCTTCATCTCTTTTTTCTGAGCTTTCTGAAGAGCCTTATCGATCGACTTCTGAACATCGTCTGCATATGCAGGCACAAGCATCATGAGCATCATGAGCACAGTTAAAATCTTTTTCATTTCAGTTGGTTTATATGATTTAACAAGTATTATTAAAAAAATTAATATCAGCTTTATCTTAGCCTGATCTTGGTCATGACTTACAGGTCAGCAATAGCGTAAGTGCACAGCGATTAAAAATCAAAGCCTTGCAAGTGAAGTTCAAAATTACAACAGAATTAAATATTTATAGCTATCGCAATTGTTAATTATTGTCAATATTGATATTTTTCACTGTTTTTTATACTGGAATTGGACTAATTATCATTTAAGACATAAAATATCCTGCCGGAGTTTTATATCATAGCCAAAAGTTGCTCCATCATGTCACGCTTATTACTTAGTCGGGGCACCTTCCTTTGTCCCCCAAGTTTATGGGTGCCTGCACTTTTAAGCCAACGGTCGAATAATCCAGAAGGAGCGGATATCACTTCCGGCGGATCAAGGAAAATGGTATGATTTCTCTTAGCATCATAATCTGAGTTAAGCTTTCTCAATTCTTCATCAAGTTTCATTGCAAACATCTCTAAATCCACAGGCGTCTTTTCCCACTCTATCAGCCATTGATGCCTGCCTCTTTTTCCGTTTTTTGCAAAAACCGGGGCAGCCGTATAATTCAAAATAGAAGCCTCACAAATGTCGCAAGCCGCCGCGATAGCCCTTTCTGCATTATCTTCCATAAGCTCTTCCCCAAATGCGTTTATAAAACATTTGGTTCTACCTGCAATTCTAATTTTTACAGGAGATGTCTGAGTCACTCGTATCGTGTCGCCAAGACGATATCGCCATAAGCCATTGCTTGAACTGATAAGCAACTCATAGACCACATCCTTCTCAACTTCCCATATCGGGCGAGGGCGTTTGTCGTCTCCGTCAACAGGTATAAACTCATAAAATACGTCTTTATCAACTATCAGCAGCATCGAATTATCCGAAAAATCATTCTGTACTGCAAAAAAGCCTTCCGAAGCATTATAAGTCTCCTGAAAATGCATTTTCAAGGGATCGGTGATTCTACGATACTCGTCCCTGTATGGTTCAAAAGAAATACCACCATGGAAAAACACCTCAAGATTGGGCCAAACATCCGATATCTTATCCACACCCTTCATCTCCATTATCTTTCTTATGACAGTCAAAAACCATGAAGGGACACCCGAGATATTTGTCACATCCACATCCAAAGCCGCCTTGACCAAAGCCGGAAGTTTTGTTTCCCAGTCAGGCAACAACGCGGTTTTCTTATCCGGCACACGTACAATATTTGCAAGAGGGTTTATCTTGTTGATAAGCGTAGCACTCAGATCACCTATGTGAACCTTGCCGGCACTTATCCCGAGAGTGTTGGAAAAGGAGCCCCCGAGAATAAATCCCTTTCCTGAAAACATTTTGCTTTCAGGCACCATTCTCAAGTAGTGTGCCACTACATCTTCTCCTCCACGATAATGATTGCCATTCAATGAATCTGAAGTGATAGGAATATATTTTGACTTACCCCCTGAAGTTCCCGATGATTGGGCATAATCCCGGCATCCCCCTCTCCAGAGCACATTTTTTTCCCCTCGTATCATACGCATTACGAAAGGACGTAATGACTCATATTCCACGATAGGCACACGCGAAACATAGTCTTTATAAATATTAGAGGAATTCAGTATCTCTTTTAAGTCATACCTTGAAGCATACTCACAATCACCACCCCGTTTGATGAGACTCCTGAGCACACTGAGCTGGAGATCGTCGGTTGACGACGACCACGAATCGGTACGCTCCGCTATTTTCACGAATCTCCTTCTAACAAACGGCGTGAAATCTATCATACTGTTGCAGTATTTAGTTTTTCTCTTTTAATCTTTTTTATCTGCCATGTCAGCATAAATGCAGTGACAACTGTGGCAGCCACGTCACAAACCGGATAGCATCCCCAGACTCCGTCAAGTCCGAAATAAGGAGGGAGAATCAACAGCATCGGAATCATGAATATTATCTGACGCGTCAGCGAGAGGAAAACAGCTTTACCCGCCATGCCGAGGGATTGGAAAAAATTAGTGCCGACTATTTGAAATCCAACCATCCAGAAACCAAGAGTGGTAAGACGTAGACAATTCACGGCACAATCTATCTGAGCCTCGTCTTGCATGAACATGGAGGCAATCATCCTCGGATTGAATGCGCCTATAAGACTACCCAAAGTCGTGATGCACAAAGCACTTATTGCTGCAAGTTTTAAAGTTCCGAATAGCCGGTCAAGTCGGCCAGATCCATAGTTATATCCCAATATCGGCTGCATACCCTGACAAATGCCGATCACGACCATCACAAATATTGTCACAAAGCGGTTGAAGACCACTACCGCTGCAATCGCGTTGTCTCCTCCATATTTAAGCAGAGAATTATTTACAATCGCGTTGATACACGAACCGGCAACATTAATCAGAAACGGAGCCATACCGATATAAAGTATCGATTTTATCACCTGCCAGTTGAAAGCGAAAGTTCCTCTTTTAAAATGCAATACGCTGCTTTTACGGAAAAAGTGCGACATCACAAATATAGCGGTGACCACCATGGATATATCTGTAGCAATCGCTGCACCCTTGATCCCCCATTTAAATCCAAAAAGAAAAAGCGGTGCCAACAGGGCATTAAGACACGCCCCTATCAGATTGGTGTACATTGCCTTACCCGGATAACCGGTGGCTCTCATCACATTATTGTAGGAGAAAGTAAGATTCATCAACACCATGCCCGGAAGCACCCAAAGTAAAAACTCTCTTGCATATGGTAACGAATTGGGAGAGGCTCCAAACACTTTAAGAATAGGATCAAGAAATATGGCAAACAATGTGATATATGTAACCCCTATTATAATGGTTAGCTGCACGGAATTACCAAGAATTATCTCTGCAAGGTGTTTGTTATCTTGCCCCATAACGATACTTATACGGGTTGCCGCACCTGCACCGATAAGCATACCCAATGCCGTGGCGAGATTCATCACAGGAAATGTCACGGCTATACCGCTCACTACATTGGGATCGTCAATGGCATGTCCGATCACAATTGAGTCGATAATATTATATATAGCCATAACCACAGTCCCGACAACCGCCGGCAGACTATATTTGAGCAGCAGTCGCCAAATTTTGGCGCTGCCCAATTCTTTAAGTCTGTCAGAATTTGAAGTGACTACAGTTGACATATATGTATTGTTTTTCCTTTCCTTGAATTTATATCATGAATCCACTCCTCAACGGAATGATGGCTAAATATCAATTGCAAAGTTACTAATTATATATCCTTTCTCCAAATATCGGATCAACTCCACAGATAAGTGCAGACGTTAAGAAGACCTTTACACCATATAAATACACTTTTATACTATTTTAAGTTTTATAGTCGTGACTGAAATTACCACCATTTGTTCAATGTATGAATGATGAATAATTAGTAATTAGCCGGAGGCAATTGCTAATTATTAATTATAACTTGCCAATTGATTCAGCGACCAACGACATGAAAAACGACCCCTAAAAAGCATAAAACAGAGAGGGCATAGATGTGAATATAAGTTAACGTAGATTTTAACAATTTATCAAAATTATAAATAGCTTTTATATAGTTAATTACAAATTTCTATTCATAGAAACTGCATACTGATATTTAACAGTTGCGGATAGGTTTTCTAACCCCGATTTATTAATTTTGTACAACTAAAATTAATCATTATGAAACTGAAAAAACTATTGTTGGCAACACTTATTTTCGCAGCGTCGGGTTACTCTTACGCCGCTCCGGGTAGCCAACCTGAGGATCCCGAGACACAGGAAATCCCTGAAAGAAATTACGGACAGGATCCTGAACGTAAAAGAATGCCTTCAAGACATTCCGGGATTTTCTTCAGATATGATTATCTGAACAGATGGTGTGTATTCTCAAATTTAGGTTCTTCTACGTCCATGTCGGTAACCATAACAGATTTGGAAGGTAATTCCCGGTTTGGTTCTGTTAGCAGAGACTTCCCGATATGGCAGATTGACCTAAAATCCGGAGAATACTTCATCTCTTGCACATCCGACACCGGAACAACCTATGAAGGATTTGTATACATCTGACATATCCGCTTCAAAACATATACCGTATCATATTCCGGCTATCTGAAATTATAATCAAACAACCATTTCAAGTATAAACATGAAATCCAGTAGATACAACTATTTTATCAATAATGGAGAAAACACTATTGTCTTTAACGGGATTACCGAAAAGTTCTTTGAAATTAAGTCTGAAAATGCGGACATTTATAAACAGCTGATCAAGAATCCGGATTCATACGGGGACGAAGTCTCCTTTTTTCTGAATAAACTGAACAGGGACGGCTTTGTACTGGACAATGACCGGGATGAAAAGGATATTGCGGAGAAAAAGCTGACAGGGCAGCTGGCGGAGAACCTATGCCACCTCATGGTCATGCCCACATACCAGTGCAATCTCCGGTGCTGGTACTGTGTCCAGGACCACCAGGATCTGTGGATGACAGAAGAGATAGTCGACAGGGTAAAAAGAAGGATAGACCTCAAAATGAGCGACCCCTCGATCGAGGGTCTGCATCTCTCATGGTTCGGCGGAGAGCCGCTGATGGCGTATGACATTATAGTCGGACTCACAAGATATGCAAGGGAAGCAGCGGTATCCCGGAATAAATCGTTCAGCTGTGTCATAACTACAAACGGCACCCTGCTCAATGCTGAAAGAATCCTGGAACTGAAAGAGTGCGGTGTGTCGAGCTACCAGATCACTATCGACGGCAAACGCTCATACCACAATTCGGTCAAGGTGATGCCAAACGAGGATTCTTTCGCCATAACGATGAAAAATATTGACCTCATCGCCCGGCACACAAGATGCTCTCTGCGGTTCAACTATACATCTGAGAACCTGTCTCCGGAAGAGATAATACAGGACGTGGACAGCTTCATATCAGATGACAGCAAGGGCAACATATCGTTCCTTTTATACAAGGTATGGCAGGAAAATGAAGACACCATCAACAGCGGGGATGTGATATCACTGTTTAACAGGAGTATCGAGACAGGCATAAGGCCGGAACTGCCTAGACCGGGAATATGCTATTCCGACCAGACACATTACGACTGCATATTCCCGGACGGGAAAGTTGAAAAATGCGATAACGAGAGTCCATCCGCCGCGCGTGGTGTATTGAAAGAGACAGGGGAGATTGAGTGGCCGGGAGGCGCCCCGTCGTCCCATATGACCGCCTTCAGGCAGAAGGATTCGGAATGCTCGGAATGTATCTACCTGCCTCTCTGCGGCGGTCCATGCGTGGCGAAAAGAAAAAACATGCTCGACAGGCATGGGCATGTCGTATGCCAGTACGACAATAAGCGCCGGCAAATGGAGGGCATGATAAAAAATATCGTAAGAAACAATTACGCCGCAAGCAGGCTCAAGGTCAATTTCTAAATCCCGTGGCATCATGACAGTCAGGTTGTTACTCGTCTTTATGTGCGTAATGCTTTCAGCAAGGGCAGGCATCTGTTCGGTCCTGTCCGTGCGTGCCATCCCCGACACGGTCACCGGAAACCCGCCCGACAAGGCCATGAATAACCGTGACAGCCTCATGGCAGCCACGGACACACTCCCGGAACTGACCGTCAGATCAAGGACCGTGACGCACAGGGGGAACACCGACATGTATCTTGTCACCAAGGAGATGAGGGACGGGGCGCATGTCGCTGGAGATTTGCTCGGAAAGATTCCCGGAATATTTTATAACCCCCTCGATCAGAGCATGTCCTATCTCGGCTCCCCCAATATAAAAGTCTTGGTGGACAGTCTTGAAAGGGATGAACAATACATAAAGAGACTGAATCCCGACCGATTCGTGAGGATCAGCGTCACAAACTATCCCGCCGGCAAATACGCCGGTTATGACGCCGTGGTCAACCTTACAACGAAAAAGGCTTATGTGGGATATGATGGCACCGTGCTTGCCGAGATGAATCTTTCTCCCGGCAACAACAACGGCAGGGGGAATCATCTGTCAATCATGAGGGATATACTCGAGGTTACCTATACAAGAGATAAATGGAATTTTGCATTCTCAGGCACATTTAATTACCAAAGAGTCGCCACCGGGTCCGCTTCCGAGATCACTTACCCCCTGAACGATTATTCGCAGCTCACGGAAATGCCTCCCCTCAAAGAACCCAACAAATTTACAAGACGGAACGAAACCCCGCTCAACATATGGGCAGACTACAGGATAAACAACAGACACACTCTCTCATTGGGGGTGTCGCTTGTCACCTCTTCATCGTCGAATACCGACAACTCCACCGTGTTAACCGGACCTATCGGACAGACCCTGACACCCCGGAAGCAGCTCTCGAAAGACAGCTACCGGGGGGCGACGTCCCCATCGGTCAATCTACAGTATCTCGGCACCGTAGGTAAATGGCAGCTGAATGCCAGCGCACAGTTCACGGATTCAAGATACAACAGGTTTTCTTCCAAAATGCGGGGTGACTTTTCAATTGAAGACAACCGGCGCGTTTCCTCAAATTTTCTTTGGACCGGAGCCAACGCATCAAGATATATCTCCGGATTTAAGATGATGATGAGTTTTTCCGACTATCTTACCGTCCTGGACTATAAGGAGAAGGGACATGAAGGGGGAATGACGCTCAGTTCAAGCAGGGACATTAGAAACACGCTCATGGCGGGTCTGCAGTATTTCCCGTCGAACAGTTTCGTGATCGGTCTGAACGCGGGAATGAACCTTTCAAGCGGCACATGGTCGGGGAAAAAGCAGACCAATATAAGCCCGCATCTGATGTTCAACCTGATGTGGGCTATCCGCAAATTCACTTTCCGCTTGAATTATTGGAACACTACCTCCTACCCCACGATTGCCCAGCAGCAAGGTTACGGGGCGTTTTCCGATTCCCTGATCTACATGACAGGCAATCCCGGCCTCGACCCCATGAGAACCAACTCCATCGCTTTGACAGTTAACGCATTCCGGTTTTTGACTTTCTCGACAGATTTTACGCATATCGGGAAAAGCGTGTTTAACATAGCCGAAACCGGCTACGAACCCCGGCCAGACGGGACGACCGGAGACTATGTGTCCTACCAATATCAAAACGGCAGTTACAGGTCATGGAGGGGGAATGTCACTTTTACAAATACTTTCCGCAAGAAATGGACTGTATCCGCAACGGTGTCGGTAGACCATAGGGAGGCATGGTTCGGAAAGTTCCGTTCGGCACGTACCCTCCCGACATATAACTGGTATGTCATGTATGACAACCCGAAGGCAGCACTTCAGATGTATCTTAGCAGCTCTCTGAAGTCCGGACTCAGCGTCACCCCGCAGCAGATCGGATGGTCGTGTTATGAAAGCTACAGTCTCTCCGCAGTGAAGTTCCTGTTCTCCCACAGGCTGCAGATCGTGGCGATGGTGCCTGTACCCGTTCATTTCTTCAACAAGCCATACCGGTCGGAGCTGCACTCTCCCGGTTATGTATACCGCATGTGGAACGACAGCAATTCAAGACGAGAGAACGATTTCACCGTAACGCTTGTATGGAGATTCAGGGGAGGCGAACAGACAAGAAAAACCAATCACAGGACCGAGACCATTAATTTATACTAAATTTTATAAATATGAAACCAAAACTTTCAGTACCTTCTGACATATTGTCAGAAATGGAGACCCTTCAGATCAGAGGCGGTGCCGGGTCTGGAGACGTGCATGTCTATGCAATAGATGCATGCAAGCCAAATGTTTATTCAGACGGCGCATATTGTGCCAATTGTCAAGGTGCATATTGTGCCTTCTGCCAGGGTGCGTATTGTGCAAACTGCGTGCCGCAGTGCGATTGTGACAAGCCACCTGTTGGTCCTCCACATCCGGAGAACCCCTGATGCTATGTATGGATCGAGAATCAATAAATGATTTGATTCCCGGTCATAACATGGCTTGATAGCCGCTGTCGGTAAACCAATCCCTAACCTGCCATGAAAAGATTGGGATGAACGAAGGTTACAGACATGGCTGTCCGCACTCCTATGATGGGAACCTGCCTGTAAATTTCTGATTTCGTTATTAAACACTAATACCGGCAATAAGAAATTGCAGACAGGTTTTTATCTTTTATTCGTAGTTCCCTCTTCATCCTGATGAGGTTGAAATACAAGTCAAGTTATTGGTTCGTCATTATATGGGATATATATAATAGTGCCGAAACCGAAAACAGAATATATGAGACAGTGTGATTATGTCCGTCAGAAGGACTCGATGCAGTGCGGGGTGGCGTGCCTGGCGATGGTGTGCCGCATCCTCGGCGCGCAATATTCGCTGGAGTTCCTAACCGGTTTCTGCCACGCCACGACCGAGGGGGTATCACTCAAAAGGATGAAGGGAACAATTAACAATTAGGAATTTTTAATCAGCGATTGGATAAGAGGAGGTTTTAATAGGTTTAGTCATATCCTTATCCAATTGCTGATTATTTATTTGTCGTCATCCGGCAAACATGGCAATTTATGAGACAACAATATCAAGAATATGTTTGAAATATAATTTTTTCACCAAAAGAACAAATTAACAAAAATTATGAAGTTTGAATCAAGAACGCAACCGGCTTTGGTTCATTTGTCAATCTTTTGTTCCTTTGTTATAAATCCGGCAATTTATTTGATTTATGTCTCAATACACCTTATTCCTATACTTCTGTGTCCATTATTCCGATGGGGAGACAATCATCGAACACTTTCTTTGACATTCGCTTTGACATGACTCCGATGACTAAATTCAAGAGGCAACTGAATTTTATGGAAATTTTTGCTAACTTTGCGGGGTTCCAAACCTAAATCATATTTCAATACCGGTTATGGCAATCCTGTCAAAAATAAAACATATCCTCATCTTCTTTACAATAGTACTGTCTGCAATCTTAGTATCCTGCAGACATGACATCGACAATCGTCTCCGGGAAGCGGAAACTGTTGTGGATACCCGTCCCGACTCGGCGCATAATCTTCTTGCCAAACTTGACCCCAATACCCTTACAACCCCAAAAGACAGGCATGTCTACCACATACTTCTCACCGAGGCACGGTATAAATCGGGAATAGACGACACTACAGTATCACGCATGGCAGCCGCCGTCAAATTTTTCGACAAGGACATCAAAAGCATATACCGCCTGAAGGCATATTATTATAATGCCATATTAAACGGGAATGGCAAAAAGTTTGGACTTGCACTTATAGAACTAAATGAAGCCGGACTGACAGCCGAGGCAATTGGCGATATCAAATGGAAAGCTTTAGTGCACCGGGCACAAGGAGACATGTTTGACGCGACAAAAAACATTGTCAAGGCTCTCAATTATTATACCGCATCCCTTAAAGAATTCTCTGATCAGGATTCGGATCCTTATTACGGCGGAGCATTATACGACTGCTGCCGGAGCTATCTGAACTTGCAGAATAATGACAGTGCCATAATCTTAGCCAACAGACTTAAGGATTGGGCTGAGAAAAATTCCAATCATCATTCACGACGTCTTGCGCTCGCATGCCTCGGCGACGCTTACTACAATATCGGAGAATATAATAAAACAATAAAGGAATTAGAGGAACTACGGAATGAATATCCCGGCAGAATTTCCGATTTACATTTGGAATGTCTCGGTCTCTCCTATTTAAATACAGGAAATATGGAAAAAGCGGAGGAATGTGGCAGAACATTGACTGACCATCATTCCCCTCATCTCTCCCTATTGAAAGCTTTGGCTATCAACAAAGGGGATTACAGAGAAGCCATGCGCCTAATGGAGATTTCAAGACAATATAACGACAGCATCACAAAAGAATGGCAGACTCGCACACAAGATGCAATCCTTTATGAAAATTTCATGTTGGAAAACAAGAATGCCGAACTGGAGAAATCCCAAAAGGATATGTGGGCTATCATAGTCTTGATATTGTCAGTCTGTCTAATCTTGGCTGTCCGGATAATAATTATCAGTTATAAATCGCGAGTAAAAGACAGGGACAATTTCCTGGAAAAAATTCATTTCCTTGAATCCGACCTTTCTGAAAGTTCAGGAGCTTTGGAGGAAATGAGAAATGATGTCGCTAAAAAACAATCCGAAATAAGAGAGGCAAATTCCCACTTATCTTCTTTACATCAGGAAATTGAAAAACTGAAATCCGAACGTGAAGCCGACAATTCCACAAGGAAAGATCTTGAAAGCAAATTGTCGGGACTTCAAAAACAGGCTGAAGAGGATGCATACCGGATAACTGCTCTGGAAAGAGACCTTGCAGATTCAGAGTCCATTATGGAAAAGCGTCAACAGATCATTTTCCAAAGCAAGGATTTTATTGAAAAGACAATGGGGGAAAGATACCGTACTCTCGACTCCCTTGCTTCAAGATATTATGACTTAAAGGGGAAATCTGCCGAAAGGAATGAGATGTTTAACGAAATCATCAGACAGTTTGAGAATATCAGAACCGACAGAACCACAATATCCTCTTTTGAAGACTTGATCAACCGTAGTCTCGACAATCTGATGATAAGATTCCGTCATGATTTTCCCAAAATGTCTGATCCTGACCGACTGCTATTCATGCTTACTGTCCTGGACTTTTCTCCAAAGGCAATAAGCATATTTCTCAATATTCCCGTTTCAAGATTCTACAACAGGAAATCTTCGCTAAAAAACAAGATATCCGAGAATCATTCAATCGATCCATGGTTCTATCTCAAATTTTTCTGATAGTGTTTTTTAGAGTTGTGAGTCTTTAGTTGTGAGTTGTGGGTTTAAGAATTATTTGAAGCCACAAATGATTCTTAAAACAGCGACCAAAGGCTCTTAGTTAATTAATAATGGGTGATGAATAATTAGTAATTTAAGTTTCGCAGCACACTTAATAATTGAAGGCTAAGGGGTTAAAGAGTTAGATTTATACGTAATATCCAAGGAAGCAGGCTATTTATCCAAAATTGGAGATTAACCTTTTTACCTTTTAACCTCCTAACCCTTATAACCCTCAACTTTCGCAAGCGAAAGTTGAAATAATAATTTTATAGAAATAACAGTCAACCATTCCTACCAATTGACCATTTTAATATTATAATAGATAAGAGAAGATTTATTAATTTTGCACATGGAATTAAAGTAGTGTAGTTTTAGATTATTCTTAAATATCTATTATTCCACCTTCCACACAAGTAAACTATGAACCGTAGTATTATTGCCCTATTGTTTTTGTTCCTTTCGCTGTCTCTTCCGGATGTGGCGAAGGCTCAGATCATACCCGTGGAAAATCAAAAGGAATTTGTTGACTCTTTAAAGCATGAACTTGAGTATGGTCCATACTTCGGATTATATAAGGATAATTATTTCACAGTCGGCACTACACCGTTCCATAAACCCACAGCAACCAACTCCGACGTAAAATTTCAGATCTCACTCGCCATAAGGCTCACTGACACCGTTCTTCCCTGGAATTCATTTTTATTCCTTATGTATACCCAGAAGACATTCTGGAATGTATTTGAGAATTCCCTGCCAATGCACGACTTGAATTTCAATCCCGGTATCGGATGGAGTAAACCGTTTTTCAATAAAAACAGGTATGTAGGCAAACTCACGCTTTTGGTGGAACATGAGAGCAACGGACGTGACGGAGAAGATTCTCGCAGCTGGAACAGAATATCTTTTTATGGATCCACAATAATTGACGAATGGCTGATGGTACATGCCAAATTCTGGATTCCAATAATCGACGGTGAAAACAATAAAGATATCTTGAGATATTGCGGTATATACCAGAGCGGAGTTGTAATCACCACCCCTAACAAGAAATTCAATTTCGGACTCACTCTCGTCAAGAGAGAAGGCTGGAATTTCAATTTCAACACAATATTCGAGGCGATCTGGAAAGTACATGAGAAATCCAATCTCAATTTATTTTTGCAATATTACAATGGATATGGTGAAAGTCTGTTGGATTACAATCAGTTTCATTCACGCCTTCGCGTAGGCATAATTTTCAAACCGCGTTTCTTCTCCGAGTTCTAATAAGATATGTTTTCATTTAATTTAGCTACTATTTTTGAGTCTGATATCTCCACGACAGCGTGGATTTGCCTGATAGCACTGTGTGTTTGTGCAATATTTGCAATTCTTGCAAGATTTCTCCCGATGATAAGGGTGGCAAGAACAGCTGAATCACAAACTGAAGAAGCAGACCTCGTTGCTTTCGAACCTGAAGAAAAATTGCCTAAAGCTTCTGTTATTGTATATTGTTTCATCAACGAGGATTCCCTTATCGATTATCTTGAAGTTCTTATGAACCAGGATTATCCCGACTATGAAGTAATTCTGGTTAACGAAGGAAGCTACGACGTTTCCACTTCTTTAGCTGAAAGGCTTCAGATGAAATACCCCGACAGGCTTTATGTCACATTCATACCGCCGGAGTCTCACAATCTCAGCCGCCGGAAACTGGCTTTGACCGTAGGCATCAAGGCGGCACATGGAGATGTGGTTGTCACCACGGCTTCCAACTGTCTGATTCCATCGCAACAATGGCTCAGTCTGATGATGCAGCCTTTCATAGGTTGCGACTGCACAAACGTAGTATTGGGGTATGCTCATATCAATTTTGAGAATCTTCATGGAGCTGGAAAATGGTATAAGGAATTTGATGCGACACTTACGGCATGTCAGTGGCTCGGTGCAGCAATCCATCATTATCCATATCGAGGAGACAGTTTCAACCTTGCTTACAGAAAGCACCTGTTTTTCGAACAGAAAGGATATTCCAAAAGTATTCATTTGATGAACGGGGATGACGACCTTTTCATCAACGACATATCAAACGGCACCAACACGGATGTTATGATAGCTCCCGACGCCATTCTCACCTATGATTACGGAGTAGCAGGCAACCGCATAATGTCAGACCTCAAGGAACGTTATCAGTTCACGTCGCAGATGCTTCCCAAAATGCCGTTCCTGAGGGCAGGATTCGGTTCAGCCATGCAATGTCTTGCCACAGGATTCGGTATCGCAGCATCGATAGTTTCTTTGCCAAATATCATCCCATTTCTTGTGGCATGCGGATTGCTCGCAATCCTGAATATATTTGAAATTGTGATCTATCGTAAGGCAGCAAGAGCACTGGGGTCTGTCTGTCTTTGGTGGGCACTCCCCTTTTTCTTGCTTTGGCATCCTATCGGTAATTTCATATTTAAATGCAAACGACGTAGCCATCGCAAAAAGAATTTCACATTTGCCTGATACTACGGATGGTTTCGGTCATTGTCATTTGCTACAACCAAGAGAAAAGTATCGCCGCAGCGCTGGATTCAGTGCTCCGGCAAGATGAATCTGTTCCATTTGAAATTGTAATCGGGGATGATGCGTCTATCGATCACACACGTGAAATTTGTCAAGGTTATGCAGATAAATATCCTGACAAAGTTAGGTTACTTCCTCAAGAACTCAATCTCGGACTTGTAAAAAATTATTTCCGTTGTCTGAAAGCATGCAGAGGAGAATATATTTCTGACTGTGCCGGGGATGACGAGTGGTTAGGCACTACGAGAATTTCTGACGCGATGAAGATTTTCGAGTCTCATCCTGAAGTGAACTCAGTTTTTACAGATTATATAATTTTTGACACTGCCACACGTATCTCTCATCAAGCATATTCATCAGAATTTGAAGATAGAAAATTTAATCCGATTATTAAAAAGGAGACTCTTCTCCGAAAGACTTTGAACAGAACAAATTCTCTACCATACATGCTTTCAACGGCAGTTTTCCGTAGGAAAGATCTTGAAGATGTGATGAAAGATGCATATGAAATGGTCTGTAATGAGGAATTCGGATGTGAGGATGTTCCGATAATAGCGGCATTGGCATCGAAAGGCGACGCGGCTTTCAATCCTGCAGTCACACTAAAATATAATATTATCAGTAACTCCATCTCAAATAATTCCGACAGATTGAAATCGACTCGTTTCTATCTGAAATCCCTCCGTATGTCGCGCATCCTCGGCAGATATTACGGAATTACAGAAGAAGAAATGACCGACACATTCCGCACCAAATCCCTATATCTTGCATCTGCCGCATTCGACATTAACGACAAAACTCTTGCCCTTGAAATAGAACAGGAAATATATTCCTGGAGTCTCAACCCTTCATTAAAATGCAAGACATATTTTTATCTTAGAAAATTTCATAGTGCGCGTTATGCTGTCAGCAAACTCAAACATCTGTATAATATTTAGGGCATGTAATTGTCTAAAAATACATGCCCTTTAAAATGTGCATACAAATGCATGCCTCTATAATTTATTTCAGAATACTACGTACTACATAGTATTATCGAGCCATTATGCATCGGAAAACATAAATGAACCGAGACCAAACAGGAATGACAGCACAATGCCGACAGCACCTACTATTACAGCAATAATCGACCATTTTTTCGCCTTTTGAGAATAATCGCAAGCAGCCACATGGTTTCCTGAATTCCAAAGTCCGTCCACTTTAGAGGAATAGACAATAGCAACTATGCCGAACGGCAGACAACATAACACAGTAGTCAGAATTGCCAATACAAGATAATTGTCAGGCTTATTCTGCATAGGCGGGGGAGGAACATTTTGATTATACATGACTTAAGTTGTTAAAAAATACATATCCGCGAGCCAAGGCAAAGAAAGGAAAAACTAATTTGTCGATGGGTTTGCGAATCAAAAATACGACACGATGCAAATATATCAAAATTATGAATAATGTGCAACATTTAAGGCACATTATGTTTTGCTGATTTCATTCCAATGATTCGGTAAATTTTGAGGGTTACGAGTCTCGGCTAAGCAGCTAATTGAGCCAGAGGGTCGTAAAGGATAGATTGAACGCGAAGTCGAGACGCTCCTTGTCGCGGGTCTGCTGGGACTGAAGACCGGAGAACTGCTTGGAATCGCGTATACTGAACTCAATCTGGAATCGAGTGCGGTAAAAGCCGATGATCCGTTCAGGAGCCATCTCAGTATCTGTTGATAAATACACGAGGGACTCACCGTTCTCAACAGGACAGACCACAATGCGGATGTCGCGTTTCAGTGCTCATGAATTTACAACTGCTGTGTAACATTCGGTTTTGATCCTTTTGAATCCTCATATATGAATGAAGTGAAGACTGACATATCAAGGCTGGAGAAATCCACTTTTTCGCCATACTTTTTCTTGCGCCCTCGTCTGCGCGGTGCAGAAGAGTCGGGTATGGCAAGATACCTGAGATATGATTTGGACCGTAATTTTCCAACAAAGCGGAATCCCATAGCAACTTTCAGACCCAAGAGTTCTGAAGTCAGGAGACTGGACAGCACCCGGCATCACGCAGGTGTGTCTCCTGAGGCTGATCGCTCCGATTGCCATTATCTCCAGACCACGTATTACCCGTTGCGCCACTCCGGACCAAAAACGTCCTATGCCATACGTCAGTCTGCCGGCTTTGGAGATAAACGACGGATCTATCGCTATGGCGATGTCATCACCCTCCCCAATACTCTCACGGGCAATTCCCATGTTGACTTTCATCAAGTCGACAGAAGCTTTGAAATTGGAGGCAAAGGTCTTGGCCGTACGGCCGCCATAGCGCGACAGCTGGGTGAAATTGACCTTACCCGGAATCAACGCGACAGTGCGTATTGTTGAAACCAGCCAGTTGAGAAACCTTTTGCTCATTTTGGTTGTAGTATTTTCAAATACCGACTTGCACCGACAGGTGAAGTCTCTGAGAATCGCCAATACGTTCATGTCATAAGAGTCTTATAATGAACGCTTTGGCGATTCATTTGTATCTGAAACATTATAATATTAACTTAATTTTCAATAACTTCAACATTTTTACCGAACTATTGTTCATAAAGTTTGTCGTAGTAATATTTTCTTATATTAGAATTATAATATTGACTGACATATGACCATCCGAATGTCGCTCCTGAGGTATTATTCAGAATATTTTCTAAATTTTCAGCCACATAGATAACAGCTGATAGAGTCTTGGCATCCATCCCCTCTTTTATCAAAGTATTTTTCAAATTTTCAATAGCAGATGAATCGCTGAAAATAGTCAGAAGAATACTTTTCAATACCGCCAGGCCTTTCATCCGGTCTGAAAATGTTGTCTTGAATTTATATTCATCATTTTCTTTGATATCCACATAGTCCATAAGGATTCCTTCTGCATTATCTGGGGTGAGTGCGAGAAATATATTCGACAAAAGCGAATACAGTGCCGGGGTGTCAAGAGAATATTTTTCAAATCCGTCTGCCGTTTTCTTTTTCACTATTTCCAACATAAAGACCTTTGCCGGATCAATAGAAAGACGATATGTAGATTCTTTATAATCGCTTGCACAGAATGTATTATATGAATAGAGACATGTCGCGGCATTATTATACAAATATTCATCTCCATAAACAGCAATTATCCTGAACGACAATGGATAAATCGCGCGAAAGGTATATGGGAATCCAAATCCGGGAATCAATCTTCCCCATAGAGTAGATATGGATATATTTCTGTCAATCTCACGATTGAAGCCATATGTACTCTCTTTTAGTATAGGGACATTAAGTAAAACTTGTATTAAATCAGAAAGAGAGATATTTTCTTCAAATTCTTTTGTGTATACCGGGCTATGCAAATCCACAACAAACATAGAAGACGTATAATGGTAGTTGTCATCGTGATCCGGCAAATCAATCATATGGTATAGATCGGACATTCTTGAGTAATCATTAAAATACGTATAGATATGTGCCTCCAAACTATCAGATGAAATCACACCATCTGAAACCGAAATCTTCACTCCTGATATAATTTGTTCTCCGGAAAACTTATATTGACCTTTGGCAGAATCAGGAACAAATTCTACAGGAAAAGCAATAGTCTGACCAAATCCGACAAAAGATGGCCGCGCCACCTCACCTTTCACGGGATTGCCCTCAACACTGGAAAGATCAAAATTGTCCGTATAAAATTTTATTATTCCTTTAGATTCTCCATCAAATGAAATTTGGGCATGCTCCCCTTCTTCAAGATTCATATCATAATCCCATATATCTCCTCCCGATCCATAAACAGTTCCGTATAAAACAAAATTATCACCGGCATTATATATTTTACCATCGATCTCCGGCATTTCAACAACTTCACCCGGCTTCTCCGGAACAATCGGTACATCCTCGTTATTATTCTTATCCTCATGACAAGCACAACTCAACAAACATAGACCAATGAATAAACTTAATTGCAACGGATTTTTCATATCAAAAGACTTTAATTATTTATATGCCGAAGTTACAAAAAGAGTGTATTTTACTGGGAATGAGCGTATGTTAATTGCTCATGATAGTAATAGGTTACGATTTAGTTAGTTATCTGCTGCATTATCCTTCTGCGCGTTGCGTAACCTTCAAAGAACTCTTCGTATGCAAA
>CAJTZQ010000019.1:0-514 GCA_910583795.1 uncultured Muribaculaceae bacterium | reverse complement strand
CTATCTCATACAAGTTTTTCCGTAAAAGCGGCTTTATTCGTCGGCACACCATCGCCCAAAAGAATTTTGAACGAACGTGTGCCGCCTACTGCATAAGCGGAGAAAAAGGCTTTTCCTCACGCCTAAACAACAGTTTAGACTGATGAGGCAAGGCCCATTTCTTTTGAGCTTATGCCAAAGAGGTGCTTTTACGGGGTTCTGACGATTTTTTTCGTTATTCATTTGAGCCGGAAGCGGAAAGCCGTGTATGACCGCACATTCCATAAATGGAACAAGCCGTCACTCACGGCAGGCAAACCGGGAAGAATATTTTTATCCATCCGACCAAACACGTTTGGCCAAACAGATAAAAATATACTTCCTTGCAAGTGGTTTGCCCGGTTTCACACTACCGGCTATGTTCTTTCCTTTTGATGGAGATTCCATTTTCACGGATTTCCATTTTGAAGTTTTCCTGCCAAATCTGCCTCTACTTCCGTTTACCTCCATTTTCGCGCCTTTCAGTGAGCCGCAT
>CAJTZQ010000018.1 GCA_910583795.1 uncultured Muribaculaceae bacterium | reverse complement strand
ACATTTATTAACCTTGTAATCATTCGGTTAGCTCAAAACTACCGAATCATTGTATAAGAATAGGTCTGAAAAAAAATCGCACCCCCTTATCTCAAGGAGTGAAGACAACTCTCATAATTTTATGGGTTCTTGGATTTATAATCGGCGCTTTTTCAACAGGCAGACTCATTAATCTTGCAAGCGAAGAGAATCGCCTTTACGAACAACGATGGGAGCAGGAACATCACAACGATTCACAAAATAATCAGGATACTGAATCCATCGGAGCGGCAACTGATTCAATCCCTTCCGATTCCACCGGTGTCAATTCAAATTCCAACGATTCTGTCTCCATTGTAATCAATTCCAATGGAATTAACATTCATGCAAAATAAAAACAGAAAAAGATTAATATAAATTCTCATACTTTTATCTTAAATTAAACCAATTATTAGCTATTAAGGGGGGAGAGCCGACGCGATGTCGGTTCTCCCCCTGCTTTTAAATGAATCTACAAAAGATTAGACATATTTCAGGAACCCTCGCGGAGCTGTTCATGTTCAAAAGCAAAGCTTTTGCCTCCCCGCCCCAAAATGAATTGAAAAAAGATTATGCAAAGAAGATTATGATTTATGAATTATGAATTAAAAAAAAGCCAAATATTCAGTGGGATATAAAGTAATCGGCTCTAAATTTTCAGATTAGAGGATTTTTCGTTAACTTCGCATGATAATTGAATTTTTTCAATTCTATCATTCCATCTGACGATTTTGCGGTTTTGACCAAAAAAAGTCCGGACCGCGGTCTTCATGGCAGATCACACTACGAAGTTGTTTAAACTTTTTTCTTTTTAAGGTAAAAAGCAATAAGAAAATCAATCTCCGTAAAAATTTTTAAATAACTTCTACTATTCAGAATCAAAACTGACAGATATATGGGATTCTTTAAAAACTTGTTCTCTAAAGAAAAAAAAGAAAAACTTGACACCGGTCTTCAGAAAACTAAAGAAGGCGTGTGGAGCAAGATAACCCGTGCCGTTGCCGGCAAAAGTAAAGTAGACGATGAAGTGCTCGACAACCTGGAGGAGGCATTCATCACAAGCGACGTGGGCGTAGACACAACGCTGAAAATCATTGAAAGAATCGAAGAACGCGTGGCTCGCGACAAATATGTCAATTCCGACGAACTCAACAATCTTCTTTGTGAAGAAATCACCGACATGTTGGCGCGCCCGGATAATGAGGGCGAGCAGCTTGATGATTTTGAAGTCAAAAAAACCGGTGAGCCATACGTGATAATGGTTGTAGGAGTAAACGGCGTGGGAAAGACAACCACAATCGGGAAACTTGCCGCTCAATATAAAAAAGCTGGCAACAAGGTGGTGTTTGGAGCAGCCGATACATTCCGTGCGGCGGCAATCGAGCAGCTCGACATCTGGGGTGAACGCGTAGGCGTACCCGTGGTGAAACAAAAAATGGGAAGCGATCCAGCCGCCGTGGCATTCGACACACTCTCTTCTGCTAAGGCTCAGGGCGCGGATGTGGTCATTATTGATACTGCAGGCAGACTTCACAATAAAGTAGGCTTGATGAACGAGCTCACCAAGATCAAAAACGTGATGAAACGTGTTGTCCCCGATGCACCGCAGGAGATCCTCCTTGTGCTTGACGGATCTACCGGACAAAACGCTTTCGAACAGGCAAGACAATTTGTTGCAGCCACCGAAGTAAACGCTCTCGCCGTCACCAAACTTGACGGCACGGCAAAAGGTGGAGTTGTGATTGGAATAAGCGACCAGTTTAAGATCCCGGTGAAATATATCGGAATAGGGGAAGGAATCGACGACCTTCAGATTTTCCGACCGGAAGAGTTTGTCAGATCTCTCTTCCTTTCTGAAAAATAAACCGTTGGTATGTATAAGAAAAACAGGATAGACATCATCTCAATGGGCTGCTCCAAGAACCTTATAGATTCGGAGCGGCTCATTCGTCAATTGGCGGCGAAAGGTTATGAAGTGGTCCACGACTCAGACAACGTTTGCGGAGAATATGTCGTGGTCAACACTTGCGGTTTTATCGCCGATGCAAAAGAAGAATCAATATCCGCCATTCTTGATCTCTCCGAATTGAAAGAAGAAGGCAAGATAAACAAAATAATTGTGATGGGATGCCTGTCGCAACGCTACATGGATGAGCTTAAGGAAGAAATGCCGGAAGTAGACGTGTGGTATGGTAAATTCGACTGGAAAAACTTCATCCAGACTCTCCCCGACCGTACCGCTGAAAAAGAGACACCAAAATCCTGGGAACGGACCTTAACCACCCCTCCACATAGCGCATACCTGAAAATTTCTGAAGGATGCAACAGGTTCTGTGCTTTCTGCGCCATACCGATCATAACAGGAAGACACACTTCGCGTCCGATTGAAGAAATACTTGAAGAGACCTCCCAACTCGTGAAGGAAGGGGTCAAAGAGTTTAATGTGATAGCCCAAGACCTCTCTTCATACGGCACTGACCTCTACGGCAGGCATGCCCTCGCCGAACTTGTGGAAAGAATGGCGCAAACCGAAGGGGTGGAATGGATCAGGCTCCATTATGCCTACCCATCCGATTTCCCGATGGATCTGCTTCCGGTGATGGCGAAATACGACAATGTCTGCAAATATCTTGACATAGCTCTCCAGCATATATCCGACAAGGTATTGGACAATATGCGCCGCCACATAAATAAGAAGCAGACCCTTAATCTGCTTGAAGAGATAAGGAAACAGGTGCCGGGAATCAGGATACGTACCACCCTTATGACCGGTTTCCCTGGCGAAGGGGAAAATGAGTTTGACGAACTCGTTGATTTCGTCAAGACACAAAGATTTGACAGGATGGGAGCTTTCGCTTATTGTGAAGAAGACGACACCTTCGCGGCAAAAAACCTTGAAGATATGATTCCTGAGGGAATCAAGCAAAAGCGTCTTGATAAAATAATGAGACTGCAGGAAGATATATCCCTTGAACTCAACGAAGCTATGATTGGAAGTGTTCAAAAAGTTCTTATCGACCGCATAGAGGGTGATTCGGCTTTCGGACGCACGCAATATGATTCCCCAGAAGTAGATCCGGAGGTTATAATAAACGACAACTCTTTAATCCCCGGTGAATTTGTCAATGTACGGATCACGGAAGCTTATCCATTCGAGCTGATAGGGGAAATTGTTGACTAAAACGGACTTAATTATCCACACTCTGCGCTTCATATAATTATAAAATATGGGAATCCGATTTGATAAAGATACAAGACGGGCTACCAACGGACCAATGATATTTTTTTCCGACCCTTCCGCTGAAATAAGTCTTGGAGAAGAAATAAGGGGAGCCATTGAATCGCGCCTCTCATTCTATGCCTATAGAAGACCCGGCGATATGATGATCACTTATGGCTCGTCTGAAGGCGTAGTCGAGGGTATCGGAGTGCCGGGGTTTGTAATCGCCCCGTTCATGCCCGACGCTCCATATCTCACAATACCCTATAAACCGGTCAAACCATTTTTATCCCAAATATCCAACAGCTATCATTGTCCAAGATATTCCACTACACCTCAGGAACATGCGTCTGAAATACGGGAAATCAAGGAGGTATTGGCTGATATCGGATCCGGGAAGATAATAGCGGCTCGAGTCTGTATCGAGAACAGGAATGTAGATGTGGCTTCCACCTTTTCAGAACTTTCAAAAAGACATCCCGACGCTTTTGTATTCTGCTTCTCCACTCCTCAGACAGGATGTTGGATCGGGGCTTCTCCCGAATTACTGCTTGAATCACATCAGAATAAATTGGTGACCATGGCTCTGGCTGGCACGCGGGCGGCAAACTCTTCAGGAGATTGGGATATCAAGAATGTGGAAGAGCAAAATATTGTGACCAAATTTATTGCCGAGACTTTCTCTTACCATAATATTCCGCCACAGATCGACGACACTTATTCAAGACAAGCAGGCAAAGTGGAACATCTTTGCACACCTATAAGCGGGATTCCTCAACACCCCCTGACTGCTGAGGCGTTAACGTCACTTCTTCGCGATCTATCCCCCACCCCGGCTCTTTGCGGACTTCCACGCGACATTGCCCTAAAAGTGATCCGGAAGACTGAGAATTTTGACAGAGGTTATTATGGAGGATTCTGCGGACCATATCGATCTCCCTCAGATTTTTCATTCTATGTAAATTTGAGATGCTGTCTTGTAGAAGAGTTAAAATACTGTATCTTTATAGGAGGCGGAATAACACTGCGTTCGAATTCAGAATCAGAATGGGCGGAGACAGAGATCAAATCATCCACGATCCGCGAAAGCATGCACTTTAACAATTGATTTCAAACTTAAAACCACAATTATCAAAATATTTTTAATTATGAGACTTTTAAATTACGCTCTCGTTCTTGCAATGGCTGCAGCCCCGTTTGCAGCCGGAGCTGAACATCTGAAGAGCCTCGATCCAAAAAGTATCGACCCGAACACACCGGCATCCAAAGATTTCTATCAGCACGTAAATAAAGGATGGATGGAAGATCATCCGCTTACCGCTGAATACGCCCGATACGGTCAGTTCAACATTCTTAATGATTCAAGCAACAACCGTATCAAGAGAATCGTGACCAACCTTTCCAAGACCAACCCTCAGAAAGGAACAAATGCTTACAAGATTGCAGCTCTCTATGAAGCGGCAATGGATTCAGTACGCAGAAATCAACTCGGCGCAGAACCGATCAAGGCAGATCTCGCTAAAATTGAAAACACCACTCCTGAAGGGATGACAGACCTGTTCCTCTGGATGCACAAGAACTATGGTTCTCCCCTCTTCGGAGCCGGCCCGATGGAAAATCTTGCCAACAGTAAGGAGTATGCAATGTATGTCAGCGGAGGCGGACTTTCTCTCGGCGACCGCGACTATTATCTCAAAAACGACAAGAGAAATAAAGACGTAAGAGACGCTTATCAGAAATTGGTGGAGCGCCAGATGATAAATGCCGGCTATAGCAAGAAAGACGCGAAACGTATCGTAAAGAACGTGATGAAAATCGAGACTCTTCTTGCCGACTCTACTTGGACACGTGAAGAAAGCCGCAACATTCCGGCAATGTACAATCCTCGTTCCATCGCTCAGCTGAAAGAGATGTACCCCAATCTCCCTTGGGACCGTTTCTTTATCGAGACTATGGGTATCCAGACTCCTGATCAGGTTATCGTAACCGAGATCAACACCGTCAAGCAGGCTGACAATCTTTTCAAATCTCTCACTGACCGTGAAAAGAAAGACTATTACCTCTGGCAATACGTGAGAGGTGCCGCTCCTTTCCTTAGCGACAACTTCAGCGATGCTGCATTCGAATTCAACAAAGTGATGAGTGGAGTTCAGGAGCAGCAACCACGTTGGAAACGTGCACTTGGAGTCACTGAAGGTTATCTCGGTGAAGCAATCGGCGAACTTTATGTGGAAGAATATTTTCCACAGAGTTCAAAAGACTATATGATCGGACTTGTTGAGAATCTCCGCAACGCTCTCGGTAAGCACATCATCCATCTCCCCTGGATGAGCGATGACACCAAGGTGCAGGCAATGAAGAAACTCAATTCCATCACTGTCAAAATCGGCTATCCCGACAAATGGAAAGACTATTCATCTCTTGAAATCGATCCTTCGCTCTCCTATTGGGAGAATGTTCACAACGCCAACATGTGGCAAATGAAAGAAACGCTCGACAAATGGGGTAAACCTGTAGACCGTACTGAATGGGGAATGACTCCTCAGACCATCAACGCATACTACAACCCTCTCAACAACGAGATTGTATTCCCCGCAGGTATTCTCCAGGCTCCATTCTATGATCCCGAATCAAGTGATGCAGAAAACTATGGCGGTATCGGCGTGGTGATCGGTCATGAATTGACTCACGGATTTGATGACCAGGGTTGCCAGTTTGACTCTGAAGGAAACATGGCAAACTGGTGGGCTCCGGAAGATGCAGAAGCGTTCAAAAAACTCACCAAGGGTCTTGTGGATCAATATGCCGCAGTTGAAGTGCTCCCCGGACTCCATGCTAACGGCGAATATACACTCGGTGAAAACATTGCCGACCAGGGCGGTCTCCGTATAGCCATGACTGCTTTCCTTGATTCGCAAAAGAAAAAAGGTGTGGATATTGAATCTGAGAAAGCCAAGATCGACGGGTTCTCACCTCTTCAGGCATTCTATCTCAATTTCGCCAACCTTTGGGCAAACAACATCCGCGACGAGGAGATCCGTTCGCTCACATCAGGCGACGTTCACTCTCTGGGTAAAAACCGTGTAAACGTTTCCCTCAAAAATATCGAACCGTTCTTCAAAGCATTCGATATCAAAGAAGGCGACCCGATGTATCTCCCCGCCTCCGAGCGCATCATAATCTGGTAATCAGACACCGTAGCAATCGTGTGGTAATCAAACAACACGATAATCAGTAGACTTGAACCAAACGACATTAACAGGACTTCATATCCGGGTGTTTCTTAATAAGGAAATACCCGGCTATTTTATTATTTTCATTTATCAAGACACTTTTATCCAAAAATAATTGGATTATACACAAAATAGATGTAATTTAGTGGCACAAAGAAGTTATAACCCTATTTCTAACTAAATCATTATTGCTATGAAACGAATCTTCCTTGTTTTGGCTATGATTATCATTATATCATGCCAGACGGTAAACGCTCAGACTTCCATTGAGCCGAATGCTGACTATAACAGAATAAGTCTGATGTATCAGTACCGAGATTTTGGAGGTGATGGCGTAAACGGTTTTGAAATTGGTTATGTCCATGGTTTCGCCATGAGTAAAAACACTCCCCTCTTCTTTCAGACCGGTCTGAAAATGGATATGGGATTTAAATCAGAGAGTGCATCAGAATCAGGGCTTGATATGTCCGGCAGCCTGACTACAATGAGTTTCAGTGTGCCACTCGACATATCTTACAAACTGGTATTCGGAGAAAATTCAAACGTGGCATTTATCCCTTTCGCCGGATTCAATCTTAAATTAAATGCGTTGGCAAAATTATCTGCAAAAGCGTCATACAACGGTCAGCACGAAAGCGAGAGTATCAGCCTCTTTGATGATGAAATCGGCATGAAACGCTTCCAGGCGGGTTGGCATATCGGACTTGGTTTTCAGATCAACAGATTTTATGCCGGCGCCGATTTCGGCACAGACTTTATCAAAATCATGGATTACGGCAACCATACTCCCACCTTCCACCTCGGTATCGGTTACATGTTCTGATATTGCTCTAAACATATTGAAAAGCCTTAATGTTGCTGCGGCAACATTAAGGCTTTTTCAATATCACAAAATTTTTTAATGATTGCTAATCATCATTCACAAGTTAAAACAATTGTGTGCAAAACACGTTATATGTTTGTAATTAGTGGCTAAAAGCCACTAAAAATGTATAACGTAACCCTCTCTGACCACATACCAAAGTTTACACAAATAACTTAGGTCTCCTAATGTTGTAGAATGGTCATATTTTAAAATCTGAATTATTGACCATTGATCCAAAACGATTTTTAAATCAAATGATAATAATGACCAAAAATTCACTTTTATTTCTCATGGCTCTTTCGGGAGGCATGACTTTCAATGTTTTTGCCGACAGACAAGTCACTACCCTGAATGAAGGATGGGAATTTACCAAGGGTAGACCGGACGCATCCACCAAATGGCAGCAAGTGAGAGTGCCCCACGACTGGGCGATCTACGGACCGTTTGATATCGTTAACGACCTTCAGAAAGTTGCTGTGGAACAGAACGGGGAGACTGAAGAGACTCTTAAAACCGGACGCACAGGAGGACTCCCCTTTATCGGCAAAGGAACGTATAAGACCACTTTTGAAGTTCCAGACACAACAGACCGCAACATCACTCTTGTTTTTGACGGCGCCATGAGCAACGCCCATGTGAAAGTCAACGGCAAGGAGGTGGCATACTGGCCATACGGATATGATTCCTTCTACGCAGACGTAACGGATGCCGTGAAGCCCGGCAATAATGATATGGTTGTCGAACTCGAGAACTTTGAACGTGCCTCACGTTGGTATCCCGGAGCAGGTCTTTACAGAAATGTACACGTGGTCAACACAGACAGGGTTCACATACCTACATGGGGAACTTATATAACAACCCCGGATGTTTCCAAAGATGAGGCTTCAGTAAGATTGGAAATGGAAATAGCCGGAGCAAAAAAGGGGGAAAAGGTCGATGTAGTCACCGATATTGTTTCTCCCGACGGCAAAATCGTGGCTTCAAACAAATCTCAATACGTGAGCCATGGACAGAATTTCGTGCAGAATTTTCTCGTGGGGAAGCCGGAGCTATGGAACACTGAATCCCCTGCCCTTTACACTGCCAAGACCAAACTGATTGTCGGCGGCAAGGAGGTGGATGCTTACGACACCAAGTTCGGTATCCGCAAACTTGAATATATCCCAGAAAAAGGATTCTTTTTAAACGGGAAGCCCACGAAATTCCAGGGAGTTTGCAATCATCATGACTTAGGCCCCCTCGGTGCGGCTGTCAACAAATCGGCACTGCGTCATCAGGTGGAGATCATGAAAGATATGGGAGCGAACGCCATCCGTACCGCCCACAACATGCCGGCACCTGAACTTGTAGAACTTTGCGACGAACTCGGCATGATGCTTATGGTGGAACCGTTTGACGACTGGGGGTTCCGTCCTAAATCGCCTAACGGTTATGGCGCCTTCTTCAACGAATGGGCCGAGCGCGACATCACCAATATGGTGAAGCATTACCGCAACAATCCGTCTGTTGTGATGTGGTCTATCGGGAACGAAGTGCCAAGCCAGTGGGGACCGGACGGAATGTCGGAACTCACAATGCTACAGAACCTTGTGAAATCACTTGACCCGACACGTCCTGTGACTTGCGGCATGGACCAAATCGGAGCCGTACTTGACAACGGTTTTGCCGCGGCACTCGACATACCCGGATTCAACTATAAACCTCAGAGATATGAGGAGGCATACGCAAAGCTGCCACAGAAATTGATTCTCGGCTCCGAAACCGCCTCAACCGTGTCTTCAAGAGGAGTCTATCATTTCCCGGTGTCTTTTGACAAAGAACACAACACTGTGATGCATCCCGACAATCAGTCGTCAAGCTACGACAATGAAACCTGCGACTGGTCGAACACTCCCGACATCGACTTCTTCATGGATGAGAAGCCATGGGTGCTCGGACAGTTTGTCTGGACTGGATTCGATTACCTCGGTGAACCATCGCCCTACGACACAAACGCATGGCCAAGCCACAGCTCAGTGTTCGGAATTGTAGACCTCGCCTCGCTTCCAAAAGACAGATATTATCTATACAGGTCGCAGTGGAATAAAAACGACTCCACCCTCCACATCCTTCCCCATTGGAACTGGGCTGGCAGAGAGGGAGAAGTAACCCCTGTGTTCGTCTATACCTCTTATCCCAAGGCAGAACTTTTCATAAATGGAAAGAGCCAGGGGATTAGAGAGAAAAACGATTCCACACTTCAGACACGCACAAGACTTATGTGGAATGAGACCGTGTATGAACCGGGAGAAGTGAAAGTGGTGGCATACGATGAAAAAGGAAACCCCGCCGCTGAAAAATCCATACGCACGGCAGGGAAATCTCACCATCTTGTATTGACAACCAACCGCAAGACCCTTGATGCTAACGGCGATGATCTTGCTTACATCACGGTGCAGGTTGCGGACAAAGACGGCAATATAGTGCCGACCGACAGCAGGACTGTAAAATTTTCCGTAAAGGGAGCCGGATCGTTTGAAGCCACAGCCAATGGCGACCCGACATCACTGCGCAGCTTCCAGAAACCGGAAATGGACCTTTTCAGCGGAGCCGCCACCGCTATTGTCAGAAGTTCGAAAGAGGGAGGCAAATTGAATTTCACAGCTACCGCAAAGGGTGTGAAACCGGCAACAATCTCTATCGACGTAAAATAATCGCAACAATAAAACACCAAAGGGGCGGAGACTCGCGCGAGTCTCCGCCCCTTTGGTGTTTTATTCCTCAATAATTATTTGAAAAGATATTGCGAAGAAATAGACTGATTATTGTGGATACGTCTGATTGTATCTGCAAACAGTTTTGCTACAGGAAGGACAACAGCTTTGTCATTATCTCTTCCGTAGGGGATAGAATCAGTGAACACAATCTCGGTGAGTCCCGAAGCCTTAATACGGTCTGTGGCTGGATCACTCATCACGGCGTGGCTACATAACGCCCTCACTGACGTAGCACCGTTTTCAATAAGAAGATCAGCAGCCTTAGTGATAGTGCCTGCAGTGTCGCTGATATCATCAACAAGAACTACATTCTTGCCTGTCACATCTCCGATTACAGTCATCTTCTCAACCACATTTGCTTTTGCACGCTGTTTATGGCAGAGCACAAGAGGTACATCAAAATATTTTGCATAAGAATTCGCCCTTTTGGCACCACCAACGTCAGGAGACGCTATAACGAGATCCTTTAGATGCAGACTTTCGATGTAAGGGATAAAAATAGATGACGCATAGAGATGATCTACAGGGACATTGAAAAATCCCTGAATCTGGTCGGCATGGAGATCCATTGTGATAAGACGGTCAATGCCCGCCACACTGAGAAGATCTGCCACAAGTTTTGCGGCTATCGACACTCTCGGCTTGTCTTTACGATCCTGACGTGCCCAGCCGAAATAGGGAATCACAGCCACAATAGTTGCCGCTGAAGCTCTCTTTGCAGCATCAATCATCAGGAGAAGCTCCATCAGATTGTCTGTGTTGGGGAATGTAGACTGAACAAGATAGACTTCAGAGCCGCGGATTGATTCTTCGAACGAAACTTCGAACTCTCCATCGGCAAAAGTCTCAATCTTCATTTTGCCTAACTCTATGCCCAAGTCTTTGCAGATAGACTCTCCAAGATAATGACTTTTCGTGCCTGCAAACACTTTGATGGGCGGAAGATAATTGCTCATGATATGGATTGGTAAAAATTGGTTTACAAAATTAGAACTAATTTTTGAAAAAACCGCAATTTCATTAAGATTTCTTTTCTCCTCTAAGTTGTGAACCCGACATTTTACTGCCCGTGAATTGACTCAGCCTGCCAACCGGAAGCACTACCGCATCCGCAGAACTCAGATATACGGAGACTGTGGAATCGGAAGACAGTTTGAGTTTGTGAGATTTGCCCCACAAAAGGTCTTGTGTCACAACTTCTCCCTGTTGCATCCCCGTCATGGAGAATGCAAGTTCTGGAATCATGATGTTCACATGCGATTCTTCCCGAGAAAAATTGACCACTATCAGCAGGACATCATCCCCCTTATATCTAAGGAATGCAAAATGTCTGTGCGGGTCAAATCCCGGCTGACGTAAGTTGGCATACATCAAATCAAAAAATGCGCCCTCCCTTAATGCGATACGATCATTACATAACGTAAGAACTTTCTTATATACGTCGCGCAACCATCGCTCATGGGGGGAAAGCAATTCGTCATCACATTTACCTCCGTTCATCCATCGCCTTATGGTAGAGATGCTCCAATAATCGAAGATTGTAGTGCGGTTGTTGTCTCCGGCAAATCCCTCATGATCGCGTGCCTGCTCTCCAAGTTCCTGACCATAATATATCATGACAGGACCTTTTGAAATCATAGAAGAAGTCACCAACGAAGGTATCACACGTAAAGAGTCACCGGCATAAGCCTTCGATCCGAACCTAACCTCATCATGGTTTTCAAGGAAATTAAGCATACGGTCACCGATGCCGTCTACTGTCTGCCAGCATCCTGTCAACTGTGCCGCACTCCATCCGTGAGTCTCTATTCCCACAAGGGTATCGTAGAGATTGACCTTATCATAGAGATAATCAAAACATCCGTAGTCGAGGAACGGTCTGTATAACCCCACGTCATAAATCTCTCCGATAAACATTATATGCGGATAAAGACTCTTGACCTGCGGTATAGCCCAATGCCAGAAAGCAAGGGGCACCATAAACACCATGTCGCAGCGGAATCCGTCAATACCTTTCGACGCCCAGAATCTCAGGATATGAAGCATCTTCATCCACGTGTCGGGAACAGGATAGAAGTGGTCGGAATTGTCATTATAGTCATGACCATAGTTCAGTTTGACCGTCTCATACCAGTCATTTCGAGAACAAAATGCAGTGAAACAATCATTGCCTGTGGCTTTAGCCGGAAATTCCACATATGGTCTATCGCCCTCCGCACCCAAATCGAAATCCGGATAAAACTGCTGATTTGAAATATAATAGTAGTTGTTATCACGTGTAAAATTCATATTGATGTTATCGCATTTGCCGAAATCTTCTATTCCGGCAGGAGCAACATCTGAATGGTATACCCTTGCAGTGTGGTTAGGCACAAAATCAATGAGCACTTTCATTTTCTCTGCATGAATACGCTTCACGAGAGACTCAAATTCTTTCATCCTGTCTGGAATAGAGACAGCAAGAGCAGGATCCACGTCATAATAATCCTTGATTGCATAAGGAGATCCAGCCTCCCCCTTGACAACATTTGGATTATCCGGAGCAATACCGTATTTGCTGAAATCAGTCTTTGTGGCATGCTCTATAACTCCTGTAAGCCACAGACAATTCACTCCCAGCTCTTTTATTGATTGAAGAATGTGGGGAGTGAAATCATTAAACTTGCCGCTACCATTCTGCTTGAGAGTGCCCCAAGGCACACAATTCGGATTCTGGTTCGCAAATATGCGAGGGAATAGTTGATAAATGATAAGTCTTTCTTTTGAATCGCTCATGTTCGGTCAGTTATTTTTTTACCTGTTCCAATACCCGGCATGCGGCATCATATCCGGCCGTGACGCCTTTTTTCATGCTTGAAAGATCAAAAGTACGAACGTTAGACAGACTTTCGATCTCAATTACATGATCACAAAGACGAAGATCTTGCGGAGTGTTGGATTTCATCATCAGATGGAATGTTCTATATGTAATGTCGATAATCGACATTTTGTTAGTATTTCTTTTTTTCATAGGGCTGCAATTACAGCCATAGAGATTGTCGCAATAATCCCGGATAGCCCAAGCCGGCAGATTTCTCAGCACACCCCCGTCGACATAATTCACCCCTTTAATCCTAACCGGATTAAATATTATCGGTATGCTGCACGACGCCAATACGCGGGGAACAATCTCTCCTTTTCCCCACCCTACGGAATTTCCATGGTCAAGGTCTGTAGCACAAATCACTGTCGGTATTTTCATATCCTCCAGATTTTTTACAGGTAACCAGCTTTCAAGGAGTTTTCCGAATCGATCGAGCTTCATAAACCCCTCTTTTGGAAGTGACCATTCAGTGAAATCGCCAAACTTGGAGGCATATGTGAAACATTCTATTATGTCTTGCGGACTTAATCCTGCACCATATAATGCCGCAGCGATCGAACCGGCAGATACCCCCGACATTATATCGGGATGGATGCCGAAATATTCAAAAGCCATCAACACACCGATATGAGAGAAACCTCTTGCTCCACCTCCGCTGAGCGCAAGACCTACAGTATTACCCTGCCGGATGCCGAGACGCTCAAGTATGCCTTCAATTTTCCATGCCATAAAAACTTATCTGAAAGAGAAATCATGAGTTTAACACCTGATAAATTAATCTCACGTCTATTTCATATCGCAAAAATAATAAAAGTTAGCCACGTTTCCAAAATCATTCAAATTTTCAGACATTGATAACATGTCATCAAGTCAGTTTTTATCATTTTGAGATTTTTTGTGTGATATCGAATCAGAATCCATTCGGTTTATTGTATCTACAGGTGTTGTGAACAACTGTCTGCTACCGACAGGCAATGAACCATCATTTTTTTGCTTCTTACGTTTTTTCAGGAATGTAAAAGGATTATCAAAATCCCTTCTATAGACCACTCCAAGTCCCTGTGTAGTCAATGCTTCCCTAAGATAATAATTCTGGTCGTTAAAATGGTTGTATGCCTTAAGCCTGAGGTTTCCATTACGGCTCAAAAGATATTCAATATCAAAGTCACCCACAAACGTTGTGGTGGATGTACTCTTATCTCTATACCCAAAATTACCGTTGACAAGCAATCGGTTGTTCAATAATCTTGACGAAAGCGCGACATCGACCTCAAGATCTGAGAAATCGCCCTTGTCACTTCTAAAAGATGGCGCAAGTGTGAATTTATCCGTAAGCTGACCGATCATGTTAGACAACTGCGAAGACAAGGTAGTGGAAGCCACAGCTGCCAACTCGCTTCCATTGCTCGAAGACCCCATATATTCCGGAGTGTAGAACCTGTTTAACGCAAGCAGGTATATTATCTGGCGGCTCATCATATCATCTGTGGAAATGATACTTTTCACCTTCCTCTCAACGTCTTGTGTAAGTGTCGGGAGATCTATGTCAAACGTGATATCAGGCTGTTGCATATCTCCTTTAACCATCAGGAGTGCGTCAACAGGCACATTTGTCCGTGCAAGCTCAGGATCAGTTGAAAAACTTTTATCGAGATCCGAAAGATTTGTATTGACCCTATAGCTTGCAGTTATGTCAAGATTGGCATTTAAAGGATCTCCGTTAAATGATATACTGCTTCCCGGAAGTATCGTAAAGTTGCGCAGAATCAAATCCTGTAAAGAGAAATTATAAGATCCCTCGGTAAGTGTGTACTTCCCAAGCATTTGAATATCATCGGAATCTGATTCATAATCTAATTGAAGAGCCCCGTTGCCGCGAGCAGTTATCTTATCACCGGCAACCGGATCCATCACAAGAGTCATGACCGCAGACGGAGTGACGGAACATCTTATATCCATCAGAAAGCGTGTGGGCACATCATCTCCTTTCTCCACTTTTTTTCTGAAAGCAGCGAGCACATCCGACACACTATCGACAGATAATTTCTCCATTTCTTCTTTTCTTCTGTCTGTAAATGTAAGAAAATGGTAGTCTACGGCGGCTTCTGTGTCATTAAGAACGAATGTGAAAGTGGATTTGTCTGCCACCGCCATGTCGACAGATACAGAAACTGTCCCGGGCCAACCACGCACAATTGCTCCCCCGTTTCCATATATAGTGCCATACCAGTCAGGATTCATTTTTTGATCGGTATCATAACATAACAGGCCCTTGGCGTCGCTTATCCTGAACGTGAACGACGGATCATGAAAATAACGGTGTGTCAGCTCTCCTGTCAATAATGCAGAATTTCCTGCGCGATCATACAACCTGAACGATGGAATGACAATTCTGCCGGGATTCAAGATAACCGAATCGGTGCCATGATAATATGTATTGGTGTAATCCAATTTTAGGGCAATCGAGTCTCCAAGAATCTTGCCTGTTAAATCAATGTCACTGAAAGTGCCGAATAGCTTTGCATTTCCGCTTGCATACCCTTTCACATCTGATGAAAAAGCACTCATAAAAGGTGCAAGAAATCCTACAGGAACACGATCAGCATCTATTCCGAAACTCAATGAATCTCTCGTCACCCAAATGCCGCCATCAATGACAGCCCGCTTTTTCCCACCATCAAAGATATCAGCATATATCGTCACCTCCTTTTCTTCATTGTCCCACTTACTTTTGATTTTTGCGTCTCCAAGGAGGGAGCCATTATAAGTGAACTTATCAACAGACAAATTATCCGTAAGAGCCACAGGCTCTTTACTCAATGCTCCGCTCGCGGTTATATCTCCGGTTGCAAGACCACCGAAGGTCACATAATTAATATTTAGTGTTTCAAAAACATAATCTAAATCAATAGAGGCGAGCTTAATCGAGACTGTATCTGTAGGCAAAGCTGATGCCGTGCCATCGATTTCCACAAATTGGTCATCATGCCAGATCTTGATGCCGTCTACATCTATGACGTTATCGGCATAACATATTCTACCTTTGTCGATGTTCCATTTCGCGGTCCCCATATTGAATATCGATGGATTTATATCGAGCGATATTTCAGGTTTGGAAGTCAATTCACTTTTACTAAGCAATGCCCCAAGAGACAACAATCCCTTAAAATTGCTATTTTCAGTGTTGACCCAATCTATATCGGCAAAAACTTTGTCTTCCTGCCCAAACAAATTGACATTTACAGCAAGTTCACCTTTCTTTATGGGGAAAGTTGTGGCAGCATCGACATTAACAGTTTTTTTAACGCCATCAAGTTCAACCGTAAGGCGATTATCACGCAATAGTTTGTTTTTTCCTTGCTGCAAATAAGGAATATCCACAGTGAGCGATGCCCTATTTTCCGTGCCATTGACCATTCCATCTATAGGGACAGGCACAAGAATCCTGAACGGCAGGTTGAAAAATTCTGTAAGACTATTGTCAGCTTTAATAAGAAATGAAAAGTCTAAGTCAGAATGGAACTCTAAATCAGACCTATTTTCTGCCATCAAACTTGGGAATACCGATGAAGCCATGGCGATCAACTCTTTTTTGATCTCCGCCATCTTGAAATTGCCAGACATTTCCCCGTCAACCCAATCACTTGTTATTGAAATATGGCGGGAATATTCATCTTCATCACTCGACTTTATAATCAGATGGTCAAGAGAAATGCCCTCATTTGCCTTTGAAAGGAACTTCAAATCAGTAAGTCTGATATCACCTGTAATATCATCAACAGAACTGCCCTCCAATTCCGCATTCAATCTTCCTTCAAGACAATATCCGTCATATTTAGGAAGTAATCCGATGTATGAAGGGTAAAAATAATCTATATCGCTCTCAATATTAATCCAAGATCCTCCCTCTTCCCAATGAAGAGATGTGGAAGCCTCGAAAGACGCAACATCATTTTCTACGGTTACATTGCCATCATAATCTTTGCCATTCTTTATAACCAATGCTGTTATACCTTCAAGAGTTTTTCCGTCAAACTCTATTTCCGATATATATATATCAGCTTCACCGTCAACATCTTTCCCTTTCACCTCTCCTCCGGCACTGGCAGAAAAATTTATATTGCCCACTTTACCCTTCCCCAAGAGCTTGCCGACATTAAAATTTTCTGCCGTGATCTCTGTGTTGAATCTTCCCTCACCTTTTCTAAATTCTTTGGTATTTCCCACCACAAATAGGTCGCCACACCCTGTCAGGACATGACAATCCATATCATATATACCGGATTCAACATCACCTGAAGCCGTGGCTGACAACTCAAACTGCTCTATATTGGAAATAATTGCAGAAACATTATCGGGAAGCGAAGGAATCCATTTTTTCACTTCCGTCAGACCATATTTTGATATATTGAAATTTACATTATCTAAAGAAAAGGAAGCCTTTTTGATATCAGTCAGACGTTCAATTTTTCCCGTCACACTCAAGTCTATGTCATTCCTGTTCTTTAGTGAGAAATTATTCAGTGATATATCCGGCAATGTCCCGCTTATGTCCAACGACAAGTCAAAGGGTTGAGGATATCGTCTAAATTCCGGTATTATCCAGCCGAAATCAGACAAGGATACCTTATTATTGATAAGAATCAAATGATGATCACTTTCATTCAACGATTTTTTTATATTAGAAAAGCCATCGAATCTTAAAGTAATGTCGGATGGCCTGATTTCAGAAGAAGGCAGCCGAAGCACAAAATCAACAATAGATATTGACTGCGGCGTAATATGGGTCCTGAATGCCATTTTGTCTACCACCAAACCTCCTGACACTTTAAAAGAAAGCCTTCGCAGATCAATTTTGAAATCATCATTCTTAAGCTGAGGAAACGCCACATCCGCTTTTAAATCATATATTTTCAGATGGTTAAAGTCCGTTTTTTCAATTATTGAATCAACCGGTTGCCACAATTTATCGAAGGTCAGTCCACATCTTCGCAACACAACATTACGCAGATTGACATCAAATTTTGTTGGTGGCTTATTTTTATCTTTCGGTTTAAAAGCATCTATAATAAACTGAATATTTAGCGGAGAATCAGGAAGCTTTTGTGATATTATAGCATCAAGTCCGATGATCTCACCATAAGAAAATTCTATTCCGTCGCCTTTTATGAGTTTTGTCAAATTAATTCCTGCACCTAATGTCTCAATATGCAGACATTGGGCATGTTCCGGAGCAAAGACATCCACTCCACTTAAAATCAATTCATTAAAAGGGCGCAAGGTAAGCATTTCAATCCTGACTTCGCCACAAAGGAACTTCGACGCCTCTCTTTCTGCAAGACTTTTAATATCGTTTTGGATTGCAGGAACTGAAAGAAGAATATATGATATAAGGTAGACTACGGCAACAAATGTAATCACCGAAAAAAGAAGGCTCCTCGCCACCTTATAAATGTTTCGTAATATTTTCATGTTCCAATCCACCTTCATGAAAGGCATAGTTGTCAAAACTAATGCAAAAGTAATCAAAATTCCTCAAATCATAGTAATCCACAAATAATAATATATAAATGCAAAACTTGTATTTTGTCATTCCAACTAAATCAACTACCTTTGTAATTAAATTAAAAGTTCAAATGAGCATCTATATTCTCGGTATTGAATCTTCTTGCGACGACACTTCGGCAGCCGTGATATGTGACGGCTGCTTGAAGAGTAATGTCATTGCCAGTCAGAAAGTGCACGAAGCTTTCGGAGGTGTCGTGCCGGAGCTTGCTTCCAGAGCGCATCAGCAAAATATTGTGCCGGTTGTAAGCGAGGCTTTGCGTCAGGCAGGGATAGATAAAAAAGACCTTTCCGCAATAGCCTTCACTCGTGGACCGGGGCTTCTCGGATCTCTTCTTGTCGGCACTTCTTTTGCCAAAGGAATGGCTATCGGGCTTAATATCCCGCTTCTGGATGTGAACCACCTTCATGCGCATGTTCTTTCTCATTTTATAAAAAGAGAAGAGTCTGACGATGTCCCTGAATTTCCTTTCCTATGTCTTCTCATTTCTGGAGGCAACTCTCAGATTGTAATGGTTAGAAGCCCCTACGACATGGAGATCATTGGAAAGACAATCGATGACGCCGCAGGAGAAGCTTTCGACAAATGCGCGAAGGTGATGGGTCTGCCCTACCCCGGAGGTCCCCATATAGATCGCCTCGCAAAAGAAGGTAATCCGGATGCCTATAAATTCAGCAAGCCTCACATCCCAGGTCTCGACTATTCTTTCAGCGGGCTTAAGACTTCATTCCTTTACACAGTTCGTGACGGGCTAAAAAACAATCCGGAATTCATTAAGGAAAATCTCGCTGATCTCGCGGCATCTCTTCAATCCACCATCATTGACATTCTCTTAGACAAACTCGCAAAAACTCCGCAATTGAAGGAAGTCAAACATCTGGCAATCGGAGGAGGCGTTTCCGCCAACTCTGGAGTAAGGGATGCGATACAAAAATTCTGTGACAAGCGCAAAATAAAGGCTTGGATACCCGAAAGAATTTTCACAACCGACAATGCCGCCATGGTTGCGGCAGCAGGATATTTTAAGTATCTCTCCAAACAATACTGTGATCTTTCACTCCCACCATATTCCAGAGTCATGGTATGACTTTCGCAAGCATGAACAAGAAAAAAGAAGCATCAGAATCCGCAAAAGTGAAAAACCTTCACACGGAAACCCGACATATCGTTATCTATGGCTATACACGCCAGGAATTAAACAAGGTCATCAAACATTTCGAAGCTCAACTTCCTGAATTTGTAAAAATCACCATCGACACATCAAGCCTTGTCACCAAGATAACACTCACAGGCATGGACTCAGGAGTGGAACTGCTGCGTTTCAACATGAACCGCTATCACAGCAATCTCAACCAGATATTCTCACAAGATGTGGTCGCCACAGAAGATAAGACAGTGGCACAGGTGCTTGGGGAATTATTGCATGAAAGGGAATTGACCGTGTCTTGCGCTGAAAGCTGCACAGGAGGCAACCTTGCCCACAGGATTGTTCAGGTGCCGGGATCTTCATCATATTTCCTCGGCAGTGTGGTGAGCTATGCAAATGATGTCAAGACGGATGTTCTGGGTGTCCCCAAATCTGACATATCAAGAGATGGGGCGGTAAGCAAAAACGTGGCGGAAGCCATGGCTAAAGGAGTTGCAAAGCTGATGCGTACAGATTGCGCTATAGCTACTACAGGAATTGCAGGTCCTGAAGGTGGGACCAAATTCAAACCTGTAGGCACGGTGTGGATTGCAGTAAAATACGGAGAAACAGTGGTCAGCGAGTGTCTGCATTTCAAAGGAGACAGGAATATGGTTATTGAAAGCGCTACAAACCATGGAATGGTAATGCTTATTAATCTACTGCGCAACACTTACGAGATGCAAGACGACGTAAACGACGACTAAACAATTGAAGTTGCCTCAAAAAAATTAGCAATCTGATATTTTCTCAAATTTTAAGACACTTAGATTTGCATATGTTGCAGAATTTAACTAATTTTGCACCCGGTTTGTGGCACATCCTTGAAAGTCACCGTTTAGATGCGCCCGGTGACGATATGAGAACTGAGATGGCGGCCTCAAGCCCCTAAGTGATTTTTTATTCAATTAAAAAACAACAGCCATGTCAAAAGTTTGTCAGATTTCAGGCAAAAAAGCTTCTGTGGGCAACAATGTTTCCCACTCTAAGCGTCGCACAAAACGCAAATTCAACGTCAACCTCCACAAGAAGAAATTCTATTGGGTTGAGCAGGATATGTGGATTGAGCTTCTTGTTTCAGCTCACGCACTCCGCACAATCAATAAGATTGGCTTGAACGCCGCTCTTAAGAAAGCAGAGAAGGAAGGTAACCTCGACTTCAAAGACATCACAATCGTTTCTTTTTAAACAGAATTTCTAAACTATGGCAAAGAAAGCTAAAGGCAATAGAGTGCAGGTAATCCTTGAATGCACCGAACACAAAGCCAGCGGTATGCCCGGAATGTCAAGATACATCACCACTAAAAACCGCAAAAACACAACAGGACGTCTGGAGTTGAAAAAATACAACCCCATCCTTAAGAGAATGACCATTCATAAAGAAATTAAATAAGCACCACTGACCCATGGCAAAGAAAACCGTCGCGTCTCTTCAGAAGGGTGAAGGACGCACCTTCAGCAAAATTATCATCATGGAGAAATCTCCTAAAACAGGCGCTTATATCTTCAAAGAGGAAATGGTGCCCAACGACGCAGTTCAGGCTGCATTGAAGTGATTTCCAAAATTCACAACAATATACAAACAATGATAGCAGGTTCAAAAGCCTGCTATCATTGTTTGTATCAATATATAATTCCTACTTAACCGATTCTAAATAGATTTTATCATAACATTATAGAAAAAGCGGCATTCACATTTTCATGCAAATGCCGCTTTTTATTGTAATGCTTAAATGGATCAGATTGCTGAACGGATAACGCCTCTGTTGGAATTTGCCACGAAGTCTACGATCTCATCTCTGTAAGGAGATTCAGGCAATGTTTCTTGAATCAATTTAATGGCATTCGTCACATTCAAATCGCTCAAATAAAGCACACGATAAATTTCTGCGATTTTCTGAATGTCTTCAGGAGAAAAACCATTACGATGAAGCCCTATTGTATTCAGCCCAACATAAGAAATAGGTTCACGGGCTGCCTTTACATACGGTGGAATATCTTTATTTACCAACGCGCCTCCCTGAAGCATTATGTTTCTTCCAAGATGACAGAATTGATGCACAAGACTGCCTCCGCCTATAACGGCAAAATCATCAACAACAACCTCACCGGCAAGTTGACAGGCATTAGACATTATCACCCTGTTACCTATCACGCAATCATGTGCTATATGATTATATGCCATGATGAGGCAATTCTTACCGACCACGGTTTTCCCCTTTGAGGCTGTGCCACGGTTCACTGTCACACATTCACGAAGAGTTGTGCCGTCACCCACATAAGCGAATGTCTCTTCACCTTTGAATTTCAAATCTTGGGGAATTGCAGATATGACAGCACCCGGAAATATCTTCACACCCGACCCTATTCTGGCGCCAGGAAATATAGTGACATTCCCGGCTATCTCACAATTGTCACCAATTTCTACATTATCATATATATTGGTGAAATTACCTATCTTTACATTATTCCCGATTTTTGCATCGGGATGAACATAATACATTGTGTTCATTACTATAGTAGGATGTCTGTTATTTGTTCTTAATTATCTGTGCCATAAACTCAGCTTCGCAGACAATTTTTTCTCCAACGAAAGCATACCCCTTAACTACCGCACAACCACGTCTGATCTCAGTCATAAGGCTTACATTTAGCAACAAGGTATTTCCCGGAACTACCTTTTGACGGAACTTTACGTTGTCTATCTTCAAGAAATATGTGCTATATTTTTCAGGTTCCTCAAGATAATTTAACACAAGCACACCTGCCGCCTGTGCCATTGCTTCAACTTGAAGCACACCCGGCATCACGGGCTCCTGCGGGAAATGTCCGGGAAAGAATGGCTCGTTTACAGTGACATTTTTTACTGCCACGCAATGTTTCTTATCTATATCTATGACCTTATCGATCAAAAGGAACGGATAACGGTGGGGAAGTAACTTGCGAATAGCGTTCACATCAAGCACAGGTTCTGTGTTAGGATTATAGTAAGGCGACTGGATCTCGGTGTGACGCACTTCCTTACGGATCATTCGTGTGAACTTATTATTTACTGTATGACCCGGTCGGATTGCAACCACACGTCCTTTGATGGGACGACCTATAAGCGCAAGATCCCCTATAACGTCCATTAGCTTATGCCGTGCGGGTTCATTATCCCATGTAAGCGGCGCCGGATTAATATATCCAAGCTCGCCTACTTTCATGCGGGGTACACCCATCAAATCACAAAGGCGGTCAATATTCTCCTGACTTACCGGCTCATCATAAATCACTATAGCGTTATCGATATCTCCACCCTTGATAAGTCCGTGTTGCAAAAGAGCCTCGATTTCCCTTACAAAAACAAATGTACGGGCACTTGCCACTTCCTGCTTGAATTCGGCTACATCGTCGAGCACCGCAAACTGATTGGGGAGAACCTTGGAATTATATTCCACCATAACCTCCACGCTGAAATGATCATCCGGATATATTGTGATCTGAGACCCGGTTTCTTCGTCCTTGAAACGAATCTTCTCCTTTATTATATAGAAATCTTTATCGGCAGACTGTTCCACAAGACCAGTTTCCTCGATCGCTTTGACATAGTGTATGGCACTCCCATCAAGAATAGGAAGTTCAGGCCCGTTCACCTCAATAAGGCAATTGTCGATCGAAGCAGCGTATAGAGCGGCAAGAGCATGTTCTACAGTACTGATTCTCACGTCATTCTTACCGACCACGGTGCCTCTCTGAGTATCGACAACATTTTCTGCCAAAGCATCTACTATAGGCTGTCCCTCGATATCCACACGTTTAAACTTGTATCCGTGGTTTTCGGGCGCCGGCAAAAATTTAGCCGTGATCTCAAGCCCGGAATGTAATCCCTTGCCACTTACCGTGAACGAGGATTTTAGGGTGAGCTGTTTCATTATTTTTTGATGTTTTTTAGTTCTTCATACAATTTACCGAGATTTTTGATATAAACCTGGTTTTTCGCAAATTGACGAGCCTCAATCGCAGGATAGCCCATGAGCCGGTTTCTATCACCGACATTGTTCGGGATTCCCGACTGAGCTCCGATCTCATTGTAATTTCCAACCTTGATGTGTCCGGCGAATCCACATTGGCCACCAATCATATTGTTATTTCCGATTTGCGTTGAACCGGCGATCCCGGTCTGCGAGGCGAAAACATTATTCTCTCCGATCTTGACATTATGTGCCACCATGATAAGGTTGTCAAGCTTGGTACCGCTTCCTACAGTCGTGCAACCGAATGTCGCCCTGTCTATAGTAGTATTGGCACCTATCTCGACATCATCTTCGATAACCACTATGCCAGTCTGAGGGATTTTTTCAAATTTGCCGTCTTTAGGAGCGAATCCAAATCCGTCAGCACCAATGACAGCCCCGGAATGTATAATACATCTTGAGCCGATCTTACAACCCTCATATATCTTCACGCCAGCTCTTATTATACTGTCATCGCCTATCACACAGTCATCTCCGATATACACTTGAGGATATATCTTTACATTTTTACCAAGCTTCACATTTTTACCGATATATGCGAAAGCCCCGACATATACATGCTCAGGAAGCTCGACACCTTCTGAAACAAACGACGGCTGTTCCACGCCTTCCGGCTTCGGTTTCATGTCTTCGATCATACGGAGGAGCAATGCCAAAGTTGCATAAGGGTCATCGACTCTGATTAATGTCGGCGAAACCTTCCCTTCCGTTTCAAAATCTTTACCTACCAATACTGCGGTTGCATTAGTGGTGTGGATATAATGTGAATATTTAGGATTTGCTATGAAACTGAGGTCACCAGTCTTTGCTTCCTCAATTTTGGCAAATCCATTTATTACCGCGTTTTCATCTCCATCCACGCTTCCTCCCGTTAGAGCCGCGAGGCTCTTAGGTGTTATCTCCATAATTACGCTGGATTAATTTTTCTGCAAATATCGGAATTTTTTTATAAATAACCATAACATTTGCTCCACTATTACACCTTATTAGCTTAGAAACATCAATATTTGCATTTTTTCTTGACTAATTCAATAAAAATACCTACATTTGCAAAGAGTTTTGCCTCTTCCTAAAAGAGGCTATAAATAATTTTCCACAACAATCAACAACACAAAAAAAACTTAAATCACATGAAAATTTCTCACATCGAGCACATCGGAATAGCCGTTCCAGATCTTGAGAAGGCAATCGCATACTACGAGACAGTTCTCGGTCTCAAATGCTACAAGAAAGAAGTGGTAGAAGACCAGAAGGTAACCACAGCGTTCATCAAGGTGGGCGACACTAAGATTGAACTTCTCGAAGCCACATCTCCAGAAAGCACAATAGCCAAATTTATAGAAAAGAATGGCGGAAGAGGTGGAATGCATCACATTGCATTTGCAGTTGAAGATGGCGTTGCGAATGCTCTTGCAGAAGCTGAAGAGAAAGGCGTTAAATTGATCGACAAAGCTCCTCGTGGCGGCGCAGACGGTCTTCACATCGCTTTCCTTCACCCGAAGTCGACTGAGGCAGTACTCACTGAACTTTGCGAAGATCCCAACAAATAATCGGGATTGACAATTCCATACAAACACAAATCAATATTATATAATGAGCACAGCACAAGAAAAGATTCAAGAGCTCATCGAGAAGCGTGCGCAAGCACGTCTCGGTGGTGGTGAAAAAGCCATCGAGAAACAGCACGCAAAAGGTAAATACACAGCTCGCGAACGTATCGCCCAGCTTCTCGACGAAGGCAGCTTTGAGGAACTTGACATGTTTGTAACACACCGTTGCACAAACTTCGGTCAAGACAAGAAACATATCCTTGGTGATGGTGTCGTAACAGGTTTCGGCACAATCGAGGGACGTCTTGTATACGTTTTCGCACAAGACTTCACCGTTTATGGCGGTTCTCTTTCAGAAACCATGGCACAGAAGATCTGCAAAGTGATGGATCTCGCCATGAAAATGGGTGCTCCGGTTATCGGTCTCAACGACTCGGGCGGCGCACGCATCCAGGAGGGCATCAACGCACTTGCAGGATATTCTGAAATCTTCCAGCGCAACATTCTCGCTTCTGGCGTTATCCCACAGATTTCTGCAATCCTTGGTCCATGTGCAGGTGGAGCAGTTTACAGCCCTGCCCTCACCGACTTTACTATCATGGCAAAAGGCATATCCTACATGTTCCTTACAGGTCCTACAGTTGTAAAGACTGTGACAGGCGAAGACGTTACTCAAGAGCAACTCGGCGGTGCTTCGGTACACTCTACAAAGAGCGGAGTGACACACTTCGCAGCTGAGAATGGCGAGGAAGCATTGTTTATCATACGTCAACTCCTCAGCTATATGCCTCAGAACAACATGGAGGAAACACCTCTCGTGGCTTGCGATGACCCCATCGACCGTCTTGAAGACAAACTCAATGAGATCATTCCGGAGAGTGCGAAAATGTCTTACGACATGTATGAAGTCATCAGCTCTATCGTTGACAACGGTGAATTCCTCGAAGTTCAAAAAGACTACGCAAAGAATATTATTATCGGCTTTGCCCGTTTCAACGGTCAATCAGTCGGAATCGTGGCAAACCAGCCTAAAGTGCTTGCGGGTGTGCTTGATTCAAATGCTTCTCGCAAGGCAGCGCGTTTCGTTCGTTTCTGCGACGCATTCAATATTCCTTTGGTTACTCTTGTCGATGTTCCAGGATTCCTCCCCGGCACAGGTCAGGAATACAATGGTGTAATCCTCCATGGTGCCAAACTTCTTTATGCTTATGGCGAGGCAACTGTGCCTAAGGTTACTGTCACACTTCGCAAGAGCTATGGTGGCTCTCATATCGTAATGAGCTGTAAGCAACTTCGCGGTGATGTCAACTATGCATGGCCCACCTCTGAGATTGCAGTTATGGGTGCAGAAGGTGCCGTAGGTGTGCTTTACGCAAAAGAAGCCAAGGCTGCGGAAGATCCGGCTGCCTACATCAAAGAGAAAGAAGAGGAATACCGCAAGCTGTTTGCCAACCCATACCAGGCGGCTAAATACGGTTATATCGACGATGTGATTGAACCACGCAACACTCGTTTCCGCATCATCCGCGCTCTTCAGATGCTTGCAACCAAGAAGCTGACGAACCCCGCAAAGAAACACGGAAACATTCCTCTATAATCACATTGATATATTCCGCTTATGAAAAAATTTCTTTTGACAGCGGCAATATCTCTCACACTCACAGGCGTTGCTTTTGCAGCGCCTGCTGAGGGAGAGGAATTGGCATGGGAATCCACGGTTGCCGTAGAGGCAACTGACGACAACCAGCCTACAATTATTGCCGACCCTACACCCAGTGAGGAAGTAAACTATATCGAAGAGAGTCCCACTGCTCGCAAGATGTCGCAGGCTGAAAAAGCGCATAACGCTGCAGTAAATGATTCTTGGGGTGGAGCCATCACAATCATCGCAATGTGTATTGTGGTTTCAGCTCTCGCAATTCTTTCGCTCCTTTTCCTCGGATTTGGCAAAATTTCCCAGAGCTTGATGCAGAAAAAGAAACGTCAGACTGCCAAACCCACACCTGCAGGTGTTTCAACAGAAGATATGCATGCAGTTGATTCGGGAGAAGCTATTGCAGCTATTGCAGCTGCTCTATCTGAACATTTCGGGGAAGGCCATGACATCGAAGACACAATCCTCACCATCAGACGAATGAAGAGAGCCTATTCTCCATGGAACTCAAAGATATATAACCTTCGCGTGATGCCGGAACTCCACCGTAACCCACGCCCCTAACCGAGTAAGAGCCCCAAATTACTCTTATATTCATTTGAACAGACAATAAATCATGAAACTTAAAGAATACAAATACAAAATCAACGGCACAAAATTCTCCGTAAAAATCGGAGATGTTGTCGACAATGAAGTGCACGTTGAAGTTAACGGAGTGCCTTATACCGTGGAACTCGACAAGGCTCCGGGCAGCAAGACCACTGTTTCTCAACCTGTGAAGAGCCCAATGAAAGCTCCTCGCACTGAATCAGGTGAGAAAATCATCGCGACTCCAAAGGCAGCCCCGACATCGGGATATGCAGTTAAAGCTCCTCTGCCTGGCACTTTGATGAATTTCCTGGTTAAAGAAGGAGATGTTGTTGCCGACGGTGCCACAGTATGCATCATAGAGGCAATGAAAATGGAAAACGACATCCATGCCGGTAAAGGTGGTACTGTTAAGAAAATCCTCGTTAACGCAGGAGATGCAGTGCCTCAAGACGGCGACATCATGATTATAGAATAATCAAGGCTAATTTCACAATAACTGTTGATATTATGATTTTAGCTGAAACCACATATTCATTCGGTGAATTCATGCGCCAGACGATCAGCACGTTCTGGGAATTTACCGGCTTTTACAATTGCGAGTTTGAAAACATAATCATGCTCGCAGTGGGATGTTTCTTCGTATGGCTTGCCATTAAGAAGAACTTTGAACCGCTTTTGTTAGTGCCAATCGGTTTTGGTATGCTTATAGGGAACATACCATTCCAAACTGGCATGGAAATCGGCATATATGAACCGGGATCCGTGCTAAACATCCTTTACAATGGTGTTGAAAAAGGTTGGTATCCTCCATTGATTTTCCTCGGGATCGGTGCAATGACAGACTTCTCTGCCCTGCTCGCCAATCCGAAACTCATGATTATAGGAGCATGTGCCCAATTCGGTATATTCGGAGCATATATGCTTGCTCTTCTTGTAGGTTTTGATCCATTGTCTGCCGGCTGTGTCGCCATTATCGGTGGAGCAGACGGTCCTACAGCGATCTTTACAACTTCCAAGCTAAATCCGGCTCTCTTGGGTGCTGTAGCGGTTTCAGCCTATTCATATATGGCTCTCATTCCGCTTATCCAACCACCTTTGATGAGATTGTTTACCACAAAAGAAGAACGTTTTATAAAGATGAAACCTACTCGCGTGGTCAGTCAGAACGAGAAAATTATTTTCCCGATTGTAGGTCTCATTCTCACATGTTTTGTCGTACCTTCCGGTATTCCCTTGCTTGGTATGCTCTTCTTTGGCAACCTACTTCGTGAAAGTGGTGTCACAACTCGTCTTGCCAAGACAGCAAGCAACGCGATGACTGATATCGTGACAATTCTTCTTGGCCTCACAGTAGGCGCGTCAACTCAGGCTGACAAGTTCCTCACTTTCGACACACTGAAGATCTTCGGGCTTGGCTTCCTCGCCTTTATCATTGCCTCTTCAGCCGGTGTACTTTCTGTGAAACTCTTCAATCTCTTCTTGAAGAAAGACAAGAAAATCAACCCGCTTATCGGCAACGCAGGCGTTTCAGCCGTACCGATGGCAGCGCGCATATCAAACAATCTTGGTCTTGAATACGATCCCACCAACTATCTTCTCATGCATGCCATGGGTCCGAACGTAGCCGGTGTGATCGGATCTGCAGTCGCAGCCGGTGTGCTCCTGAGCTTCCTCGGATAAACTATACAGGAATTATACAATCATAGCATATGACAAATGAGGGGATGCAAACCAATTGCCATCCCCTCATTTAAAAATAATCCGTCTCTTACCCATCTATTCAAAAATTTAACAAGATTAGATGAACCTCTTCTCAGATTTATTGTTTTTATAATACTGAGACTAATCTGACGAGATGATCAGTGCTGTCTCCATATATTAAACCGGACTATGATAACCGATAGCACTATAAAGGAGATATATAAGAAATTCGGCAAACCTCACAAACGAAGAGAGGATCTACAGCTGGATTATTTCATTCCTATGCTTAGCCAACACCATACAATAAAAATGGATGATGATGAAATAATACTGGAAGACCTTGAAGAATTCAATCCATTCAGAAGATTTCTCATAAGAAGCCTGAATGCAGTCCTGGAATTTGACAAGATAGTGGCTTTTGTGTTCCGATCACATATTTTATTTCTTGGTAAAGAAGACGACCTGATGCGCGTTCACATGCGTCCGGAATCACAGAAATCATTCTTCGGAAGGCTGTTTGCAAGAGATTGAAAAGTTTAGTAAATAAAAACAAAATTAAGGCTCGTGAAAATTACAATTTTCACGAGCCTTAATTTTGTTTTTCAGACAGCATTAATTGAAATTCAGATCATCAAAGCCGCTTCCGATTTCATCATCGTTAAATTGCGAATCTCCATATAATTCTTCGATATCGAGATCTTCTGAGGCAAATTTTTGAGCATTTTGATCTATCTGCTTTTCAAACTCATCAAGATCCACTCTCTGTTCCGGCGCCTTTCCTCGCTTTACGGTACATATAGGATCTGCAAGAGTTCTTCCCGGAATAGCTTCCTTCATCTCCATAAAGAAAGAGCGCTCAGTCATATAGTCAAACACGAAGACAAGTTTCTGCCCCTCCTCTTCAATAAGTTCGTTTAGAGGTGTGTCTTCCATTATCCAGATATCCTGATCGCTTGTGCTGCCCATATCTTCAAGCGTGATTTCCTCTTGACGCTGCCATTCGTCATCGCAAAGGAAAAAAGAATCTATATCATCTTTAGAGTAGCCGACACTATCAAGTATCGCGTTACGCAGCTGCAGAAAGGTAGAATTAGCATCAATCTCGATTTCGCGAGAAAAATTACTCACCTCATCGCTGACAAGTTTAAATTTATATACCATTTGTATGACGTTTTATTTTTTCTTATTTATGTTGCGAAATTAATGCATTTCATCATTGATGCAAAATAATTCCACATATTTTTTACGTATCAATGAAATTTTATTTTGACATAAACAAAGAAAAAAGTGAGAATCCTTGAAGAATCTCACTTTTTCTTGCCATAAAAATCTTTTAGGCAACAAATTATATATTTTTAGTGAATAATGTCATATTTTTTGAAAACTTTCTCTATAGCTTCAATAGAACGTGAAACTTGCTCTTTTGTATGCGTAGCCATTAGAGAATAACGGATAAGAGTATCCTGAGGCGCTACTGCGGGAGTGACAACAGGATTAACGAATACCCCCTCTTCAAGAAGATCATGTGTGACATGGAATGTCTTATAATCATCTCGAATGAAAAGAGGAATGATCGGGGTCGAAGTTTTTCCTATTTCACACCCCATTGAACGGAATTGTTCGAGCGCATAATTAGTGATATCCCAAAGATGCTGCTGACGTTCCGGTTCAGCAATCATAATGTCGAGAGCTGCATTCACAGCCGCCGTCGAGGCAGGAGTTATACTTGCAGTGAAAATATATGCTCTTGAGTTATGACGAAGATAATTGGTCACCTCCTTATCCGTTGCGATAAATCCGCCCAAAGAAGCAAATGATTTACTAAATGTTCCCATTATAAGGTCGACATCATCAGTAACACCAAAATGGTTGCATGTACCTCGTCCACCTTTTCCGAAAACACCTATACCATGAGCTTCATCAACCATGACAGATGCATTATACTGCTTGGCGAGACGCACAATTTCCGGAAGGTTTGCCACATCTCCTTCCATTGAAAATACGCCATCGGTGACTATCAATTTAATCTTGTCGGGATCGCATTTCTTTAGCTGAGCCTCAAGACTCGCCATATCGTTATGACGATATTTGAGATAATTTGAAAAAGAAAGACGTCTGCCCTCTATAATAGAGGCATGATCCTGTTCATCAAGTATGATATAATCCTCTCTACCTGTGAGTGTAGACACAACTCCAAGATTAACTCCGAACCCTGTGCTATAGAGCATGCAGTCTTCCTTGCCAACATATTCTGCAAGCCGGGCCTCAAGCTGTTTGTGTATATCAAGAGTACCGTTAAGGAATGGGGAACCTGCCATGCCGGTGCCATATTTCTTAGTAGCCTCGATTGCGGCTTCTATAACCTTAGGATGATTGGTAAGCCCCATGTAGCTGTTAGAACCAAACATGAGCACTTTTTTACCGTTCATCAGCACTTCTGTGTTCTGTTCACTTGAAATTGGTCTGAAATAAGGATATATGCCGGCTGCTTTTGCTCTTTGAGGAGCGTCGTAGCGCGACAGTTTCTCTTGTAAAAGCTTCATATAAATCAAGGTGTTTACTTGCTGAATGGCCCTGACGACTTATTGACGTCACCCCAATTCATGAGGTTGGGACATATTCAGGCTGCAAAGTTAACAAAAATTTATGAATAATTCTCATTCATACTCATTTTTATTCATTTTTTGGAGTCCATTGGCATATTTCAAATGTCACTTCAGTCATTTTTTGCCAGAATTGTCACATCGCAAACAAAATTTCGCAGACTTCACAACGTTTGATAAATCATGCAATTACAATTTTTAATTAAAAATTTCCACGGAATTGAAACTTTTAGCACGACATTTGTTTATTAGTTGAGTGGACAGTCAGTCAGGGATACATATCAAGAATGTAGCCCAGGCATGATGACAAAGCCCCGTAGTATTAATCACGGTTTATCCTTATGATACTGATAAGCTCTCTCATCACTGTCTGAAAGTTTAATTCAAAAATATTATAAAATTCTAAAATATAGACAACATTATGGCAAAAATCATTGGTATTGACTTGGGTACCACCAACAGCTGCGTTGCAGTTCTCGAAGGTAAAGACCCTGTAGTAATTCCTAATAACGAAGGTCGCAACACCACTCCTTCCGTAGTGGCGTTTGTCGACGGTGGCGAGCGTAAAGTAGGTGACCCCGCTAAGCGTCAGGCTATCACTAACCCTACCCGCACCATCTATTCTATCAAACGTTTCATGGGCGAGTCTTGCGATAAAGTGCAGGACGAGATCAAACGTGTGCCTTATAAAGTGGTTTGTCAAAATAATATGCCGAAGGTTGATATCGACGGCAGAGATTATACTCCGCAGGAAATCTCTGCAATGATTCTTCAGAAAATGAAGAAAACTGCAGAAGACTATCTCGGACAGGAAGTGACAGAAGCTGTTATTACAGTTCCGGCATACTTCGATGATTCTCAGCGTCAAGCAACTAAAGAAGCCGGAGAAATCGCAGGTCTTAAGGTTCGTCGTATAGTCAACGAACCGACAGCAGCGGCTCTTGCATACGGACTTGACAAATCTGAAAAGGAACAAAGAATCGCGGTATTCGACCTTGGCGGCGGTACATTTGATATATCTATCCTCGAACTTGGCGACGGCGTATTCGAAGTGAAGTCAACAAACGGTGATACTCACCTCGGAGGTGACGACTTCGACCATGTAATCATAGACTGGCTCGCCGACGAATTCAAGAATGACGAAGGTGTTGACCTCCGTCAGGATCCAATGGCTATGCAGCGTCTTAAAGAGGCTGCCGAGAAAGCGAAGATTGAACTTTCAAGCTCTACATCTACTGAAATCAACCTTCCTTATATCACTGCAACAGCTTCAGGTCCTAAACACCTTGTCAAGACTCTAACTCGTGCAAAATTCGAGCAGCTCGCTTCCGCTCTTATAGATGCAGTTAAAGAACCTTGCTTAAACGCTCTTAAAGATGCCGGATATTCAGCATCACAAATAGACGAAGTTATTCTTGTAGGCGGTTCAACACGTATTCCTGCTATCCAGGCTAAAGTAAAAGAGATTTTCGGCAAAGAGCCAAACAAGGGCGTAAATCCCGATGAGGTAGTTGCGATAGGTGCTGCAATCCAGGGCGGCGTGCTCAGCGGCGATGTTAAAGACGTGCTGCTTCTTGACGTTGTGCCTCTGTCTATCGGCATCGAGACTCTCGGCGGCGTGATGACAAAGCTTATCGAAGCTAACACAACTATCCCGACGCGTAAGAGCGAGACATTCTCTACTGCAGCCGATAATCAGCCGGAAGTTACAATCCGCGTGCTTCAGGGCGAACGTCCGATGGCAGCAGATGATAAACTCCTTGGTGAATTTAATCTTGCCGGTATCGCACCTGCGCCTCGTGGCGTACCACAGATTGAGGTTACATTTGAAGTTGACGCAAATGGTATTCTTAACGTATCCGCTAAGGATAAAGCAACCGGTAAAGAGCAGTCAATACGTATCGAAGCATCAAGCGGCTTGAGCGATGCAGAAATACAGCGTATGCGCGATGAAGCTAAGGCAAACGAAGAAGCTGACAAGAAGGCTAAGGAAAGAATCGACAAACTCAACCGCGCCGACTCTGTAGTATTCCAGAGCCAGAAGCAGCTTGACGAACTTGGCGACAAGATCCCTGCCGACAAGAAAGCCACTATCCAGGCTGCTATCGACCGTCTTAAAGAGATTCACAAGAATCAGCTTGTTGAAGACGTTGATTCTGCAGAAAAGGCTATTCAGGATGCATTCCAGGCAGCAGCTCAAGATATCGCCAATGCACAGCAGGCAGCTTCTCAGGCTGGTCCTCAGCCCGGTGCAAGCGCTCCTCACAATGACAACAACGGTGGCGCTGAAGACGTAGAGTTCGAAGAGGTGAAATAACCAATAAACAAACATAAATGAAGAGCGGTGTGCCACACCCGGCACACCGCTCTTCATTTAATTTTATATACACCTAAAAGATATAATAAAATGATAAGACTTAATGTTTTCCTTCTTCTTGAGGATGTTCAAAAGAAAGAGGCACTGAAATTTGTGGCAACAGAACTCGTTGAAAAATCCCTTCACGACAAAGGATGTATCGCCTACGACATTTTCGAGTCTGCCACTGTAGACAACCACATGATGATATGCGAAACTTGGGCATCTGAAAAGGATCTTGAGGTTCACATGGCATCCCCGCACTTCAAAGAGCTTGTCCCAAAACTGAAAGAAATCGCAACACTCACTCTCGAAAAATTCAATTTCTGATTTTTTCAATTCCCTAATTAAACGAGCGGTATGCAAATTTGCATACCGCTTTTTAATTAAGTGTCTGTCAAAAATGAATGTGCTGATAGTAGGCTTATAGTTTCACATTTTTTATAAACCTTGCCGGATTGCCCGCAACAATTACTCCTGGTTCCACATCTTTCGTGACAACACTACCGGCACCAACTATAGATCCCTCCCCTATTGTCACTCCCGGTAGAACCACCACATTCGATGCCAGCCAGACATTATTATGAATAGTTATCGGCTTTGAACACATGATTCCGGCATTTCTTTGTTCGGAATCGTATGCATGGATAATTGTAGACAGAGTAGTGTTCGGCCCGATGAACACATTGTCACCTATTCTGACATCAGCCTCATCAAGAATTGTCAGATTAAAATTGCCGACAAAATTCTCTCCGACATGTATATTAAATCCGAAATCGCAATGGAATGGAGAATGCAACACAAACTTAGAACCAATAGATCCAAAAATTTCTCTGACGATTGCCGACCTCTCTTCACGTTTCGACGGCAAAGTATTGTTTAGCCTAAAACATAGATCTTCGCAACGTATCAAAGCACGTCCGAATTCTTCAGTGAAGCAATTCATCCATACACCGGAACGCAACCTATCAAAATCAGGATGATTAAAGAAAGATATATCGACAGCAGATTCATCCTCTTGTTGAGATATCTGATTTAAATAAAAATCCATTGTCATAGTTTTTTAAATTTTTTCAACATCTATTTATTCATTGATTTGCCTACACGAAATTACGAAAATCTGCATAATAACTCAGTAAAATTGGACACTAATTAAGAGGATATGGATTAAAATTGTTATTTTTGCAAATAAATGCCATGTATGATAAGCGAAAGAGTCAAAAATCTCATTCCTAAAATTTACGGCTCGCCTACCAATCAAACATACTTGGCTCTTTAGGTCATACTTAAATATACATTTATTATATAATGGGAAAATTCCGTCAGATAAAACGTTGGCTTGGAAGATTGTCATTTAAAACAGGGATGGCTGTAGCTGCCATGAGTGTAGTATGCTATGCAGTTTCTTTCGCACAGATGCTTTTGCCCATCTCTCTTGAAGTCAAAGGAGCATTATGGGTTATATTTTTCGGTCTTGCCAAGACCTGTCAATATTCAGCATTGCTCATCCTCGGCAAAGCTGGAACTGAAAAATTGAAAAGTTACTTCTCGAAACAATAAATTAAATGAAAGCGGAAGCGCAATTGCCTGTTTAGGCAGTTGCACTTCCGCTTTTGCAACCTTTAAAAATTACCAGCTAATAAATATATTACACCCGTTTTTATTAATATATTCATCAAATCCTACACTTATACCTCCGAAATTCATGATAATATTATCGGAATTTGCATTATACGTTTCCGTTATATTTGTAGCCTTTTTTTTGTCAATACTTATCAAACGCTTGATTTCATTTACAACCTCAGCATTGTCAGAGACCTCAAGACTACGAAACTTATTCGCCTTATTGTCAATAACAGTAAGTGTACACCCCTTGGCACGCTTGTATTTATCTCCAAACAATTCAAACACAGCAAGCGATTCAACACTTTTAACTCCATCACCACCGGAAACAGCAGAGGAAACGGTAGACACTGTCTTTCCGTTTGAAGTGCTGACTGACTTTGAAACTGACTTGCTCCTACCTTTCCTCTTTTCCGAGGTATCAGCATCTAAAAGCACAAGATCATCATTCCCGGTTATCACCCTTTCTGCATTTGCACTATCCACTGATTCAGCAGGATTCAGCAATACTGTCACCAAATCATTGGTTTGGGCATTCATCGCCGTGTTCATTGAAACGGCCGCAAACAATATAATAAAAAATCTTTTCATATAAACAGGTTTTAGTTTATTTCATTTAAATATGATTGCATCTCCTTATATTTCCTATCCGCATCCAACTTTTTTTTCTCAAAATCCACCAACTTTTTATTTTGAATAGCATTCATCTCGGCAATAAACCGTTGGCTTTTTTCATAAGACTTCAACGCCATCAGCTTACATTGTTCGGGATCGGATATTTTTTCCCCGTTAACATAAACCTCATAAACAGGCTCCTCATAAATCCGCGATGGATTAAAATAATTCCAAATCATGGACACAGAAAAAATTATACATACGGCGGCTACACACGTTTTAAGCATATTAAACAATGACCATCCGATGTTTGATTTTGTAGCTCCAGGTTTCTTTCGGAAATATCCATTCTTCTTAATCATATGAGATTCAGAAGCAGTAACCCCCATAAGAAACAACGTCTCTTTAACAGTTTCTCCTGGATATGAAGATTTGACAAGAATCTTTGCTAATACTTGCTCTTCCGCCACATCAAGTTTTCCTTCCAGATAGAGACTGCAGAGTTGTTCTATCTCTTCTTTAGAAAATAATTGCCTACAATTATTGAAATCTTTTGTATTCATTTCTCAAAATTTTACGAGCCCTACATATATTCTGTCTGACCGCCTCTTCTGTGATGCCGAGACGAGCGGATATGATATCATAATCCACACCTTCACAAACGAGATCAAAAACAGATTTCTGTAAAGGGCTCAATTTCGACATCAACAATCGCGTCATATCCTCTATCTCCTTATTCTCCCAAAGGATTTCAGGAGGAGATTCCAATTCTGATGCGGAATCATCTATTGATTCTGATGCCCTTACATTTCTTTTACGCAAATAACTGATACAAATCCGTTTCACAGTCACAACCGCCATTCCGTCAACTAAAGAAGGTTCGTTTTCTTCATTCCGCGATAGAAGTCTGCAGAACGCATCCTGCAATGCATCGTCGGCATCCTCCTCATTCTTAAGGATAGACGATGCCAGTGTTTTCAGCCGACCTCTCAATTTGAGATATGTCTGTGTCAGGTTTTTATTATCCATTATTAACGCTGTTCTGATTAATATACGCGCTATCTATTGTTCTGTGACACGGATATCAATAAAAATTTTTCTTTCAATCTGTAACTACAGCCCCAAAAGTTGTGTAAATCTATTAAATGTATTAAATTTGCAACATAACCTTATCATTTTTCCGACGACCAAAGTTGTTTTAATCTTCAATGGTTCGGATCCATAAACTTTTTTCAAAATGAAACTGACCGACAAACTTTTATTTGGTGCTGTTGCTGCCGTAGGACTGATGACGGCATGCGGTGAAAAAGCCCCACAGTCTGCCGTAATTGAAACGGCTATTCCTGAACGTCCTGCAGGACAAACCGACATGATCGGATTTGCCGCTGAACCGCTCGATACCGTGCGTGTTGGATTCATCGGTCTTGGTATGAGGGGGCCTGATGCAGTAGAAAGATTCACTTATATACCAGGCACAAAAATCGTGGCATTGTGTGACCTCGATTCCGCAAGAGTTGAAGCAACACAGAAAATGCTTGACGAAAGAGGAGTTGCAAGAGCAGCAGGGTATTATGGATCTGAAGATGCATGGAAACAGCTTGTTGAAAGAGATGACATAGATCTTATATATATTGTCACCGACTGGAAGAACCATGCCCCAATGGGTCTTTATGCAATGGAAAACGGAAAGCATGTGGCTATAGAAGTTCCCGCCGCCACATCCCTTGAAGAAATATGGGATCTTGTCAATACTTCTGAAAAGACACGCAAACATTGTATGATGCTTGAAAACTGTGTCTATGATTTCTTCGAGCTAAACACACTTAACATGGCTCAGCAAGGACTATTCGGAGAAGTTCTTCATGCTGAAGGTAGCTACATTCATAATCTGAAAGAATTCTGGGGTGAATATTGGAACAACTGGCGTCTTGACTTCAATCAAGAGCATCGTGGCGATGTCTATCCCACTCATGGATTCGGTCCGGCGTGCCAGCTTCTCGATATTCATCGCGGAGACAAGATAAACACTCTCGTTGCCATGGACACAAAGGCTGTGACCGGACCCGCAATTGTCAAAGAGACAACCGGGGCAGAGCCTGAATCTTTTGCCAACGGCGACCATACAATGACCATGATGCGCACAGAAAACGGAAAAACTATACATATTCAACATGATGTGATGAACCCTCGCCCATATTCACGCATGTATCAGGTGACCGGAACAAAGGGTTTTGCAAACAAATATCCACGTGAAGGGTATGCGTTCGAACCCGAACAGTTGGATTCCACATTCATTCCGGATCATGAAAACCTTAATGTCCACTCCTGGATATCTGATGAGCAACAAGCTGCCCTTACTGAAAAATATACTCACCCGATTATAACCGAGGTTGGAAATCTTGCAAAAGAAGTGGGCGGCCACGGTGGTATGGACTTCATCATGGATTATAGACTTGTGTATTGTCTGCGTAACGGTCTCCCTCTCGATATGGATGTTTATGACCTTGCGGAATGGTGTGCCATGGCTCCTCTTAGTGCCATCTCTATAGAAAACGGCTCAGCACCTGTCGCATTCCCTGATTTTACACGCGGAGGTTGGAACAAAACCAAAGGATTCCACCATGCTTATAAAAAATAATTCGCTATAATAAATAAAATGGGAGATAACGGACTGATGTCGTTATCTCCCATTTTATTTTCCAATTGACTAATAATTTAATTGCAAACTTCTAATTACTCATTGCATGTAGGCTCAGTCTCTTCTGAAAAGATCCCTGGTATAAACCTTTTCACTCACATCATCGAGACATGAATCATATCTGTTCGCAATTATGGCTTTCGACATCCGTTTAAACTCATCAAGGTCATTGACAACTTTGCTCCCGAAAAAAGTGCTGCCCCCTTCTAGTGTAGGTTCATAAATAATGACGGTTGCCCCTTTTGCCTTGATGCGTTTCATCACTCCCTGTATAGAAGACTGACGGAAATTATCGGAATTTGACTTCATCGTGAGACGATAGACTCCAATTATACATTCCTGTTCTGAAGCATTACCATATATATTGTCTTTGGTATAGCCATACCAGCCTGCAAGGCGTAAAACCTGGTCTGCAATAAAATCTTTTCTGGTTCTATTACTTTCAACAATTGCTGACATCATGTTTTGAGGCACGTCTGCATAATTGGCAAGCAATTGCTTCGTATCTTTTGGAAGGCAATATCCGCCATAACCAAACGACGGATTGTTATAATGAGTCCCGATTCTGGGATCAAGCCCAATCCCCTCAATAATTGCCTGTGAATCCAGTCCCTTTATCTCTGCGTATGTGTCAAGTTCATTAAAATAGCTTACCCTAAGAGCAAGATAAGTATTAGCAAACAATTTAACTGCCTCAGCCTCTTTCAGACCCATAAATAATGTCGGGATATCAGTCTTGATTGCTCCTTCCTTTAGCAAACCAGCAAATTTATGTGCTGATTTTTCAAGAAATTGTATATCTGCTATTTTATTAATGGCATGATTTTCTTCAACTGGCGCCCCGTTTTCTATCATCTTGGGAACACCGACAATAATTCGAGATGGGTAAAGATTATCATATAGAGCTTTGCTCTCTCTCAAGAATTCCGGCGAAAATAAAAGATTTAATTTATGAACGCCTTTGTTCGCATATTTCACATAAAGTGACCGACAATATCCTACCGGTATTGTCGACTTAATAACCATAACCGCATCCTGATTGACGGAAAGAACCAGGTCAATTACATCTTCGATGTTGTGCGTGTCAAAATAATTTGAAACAGGGTCATAGTTGGTAGGAGCGGCAATAACTACAAAGTCAGCATCCTTGTAAGCAGAAGCCCCGTCGAGCGTAGCTTTTAAATCAAGGTCTTTCTCCTTAAGATATTTTTCTATATAATCATCAAGTATTGGAGAAATCCGATTATTTATTTTTTCCACTTTGTCTGGTATAATATCAACTGCAACCACTTTATTGTGTTGTGCAAGAAGTGTTGCAATACTCATCCCGACATAACCGGTTCCGGCAACTGCTATTTTCATGAAGTTCAAATTAGATTTAAAACGTTTAATTATCTAACGTCTAAAATGAAATAATATGATAGCCACATGACCGGGAACTTAAATAATTTTAAGGAACATCGCCTATATTTGCGTTTTACCTCAGATTAAACTAACTTTGCATAAAATATAACACTTATCCTCCAAATGGATTTCAAAATAGAAGCGACAGCTCCAGACTCAAATGCCCGTGCGGGTGAAATCACAACTGACCACGGCAAGATTCCCACTCCCATATTTATGCCCGTAGGGACGGTAGGGAGTGTAAAAGCCGTACACATGAGGGAACTAAAAGAAGATATAGATGCAAAAATTATTCTTGGAAATACTTATCATCTATATCTCCGCCCCGGTCTTGAGATCTTACGCAATGCCGGCGGTCTGCATAAATTCAACGGATGGGATCGCCCTATCCTGACCGATTCGGGAGGCTTTCAAGTATTCTCCCTTTCATCCAACAGGAAACTTAAAGAAGAGGGAGCCTGGTTTAGAAGCCATATTGATGGGTCGAAACACCTTTTCACTCCCGAAGGTGTGGTAGATATTCAAAGGGTTATCGGAGCTGACATTATGATGGCTCTCGATGAATGCACCCCCGGGACAGCTGATTTCGACTATGCAAAAAAATCACTTGCCCTCACTCAGCGTTGGCTTGAACGAGGGTGGAAAAGATATAAGGAGACTGAAGGTCTTTATGGTTATAATCAGGCATATTTTCCGATAGTTCAAGGGTGTGTATATCCGGAGTTGAGGCGTGAGGCTGCAAGACATATAGCAGACCTTGGTGCGGATGGCAATGCCATCGGCGGTCTTGCTGTCGGTGAGCCCACTGAAAAAATGTATGAAATGATCGAAGTTGTCAATGATATTCTGCCCCATGATAAGCCCAGATATCTTATGGGCGTTGGTACACCGGCGAATATATTGGAAGCTATTGACCGAGGAGTGGATATGATGGATTGCGTTATGCCCACACGCAACGGAAGGAACGGAATGCTTTTCACTCGTAATGGAATTATGAACATGCGCAATAAAAAATGGGCAGACGATTATTCCCCTCTTGATGAAGGTGGTGCAGCATGGGTAGACGAAGTGTGTTCCAAAGCGTATGTACGCCATTTGTTCATAAGTCAAGAATTGCTTGCAATGCAGATTGCGTCTGTTCATAATCTTGCATTCTACCTTTGGTTGGTTAAGGAAGCCAGAAGACACATCATGGCCGGAGATTTCAAAACTTGGAAAACCGATATGGTGGAAAGAGTGACAAGAAGATTATAATCAAAAGATGAAGGAAACAAACCCAAACAATCATAAGCCAATAGATTGTGAAGAGAATCCCATAAAGGATGACTTAATTCCGGATACTCTTACTTCTTCCTCAACTGTTAAAACATCTGAGGAAGAAGTCGTGCAGACTATTGATGCCGATAAGAAAGAATTTGCAATTTCCAAAAAGAAGAGAAGGAAGAATCCTTTCCGTCTCTATATCATCGATCTTTATATTCTTAAAAAGTTTCTCGGCACATTCTTCCTCTCCACATTGCTGTTTCTGGCAGTGATTGTGATGTTTGACATTACAGAAAAACTTGACGCTTTCCTCAACGCTCCGCTAAAGGAAACTATCTTTGATTATTTCGTATCGTTCATACCTTACTTTGGAAATCAATTGATTCCTCTTTTCGTATTCATTGCAGTCATATTCTTCACCTCGAAAATGGCTGCAAATTCAGAAATCATAGCCATTTTATCAAGCGGAATCAGTTTTAAACGTCTGTTGCGACCATATATGATAGGAGCGGCAATAATTGCAGCTTTAACTTTTGCATTAAGTAATTATATTATTCCACCTACAAATGTAAAAAGAATTGCATACACCAATAAGTATGTAAGAAACAAGAAAGTGGAAAGCAATACAAATGTGCAGCTTCAAGTGTCGCCGGGAGTGGTTGCATACATCGGTCGTTTTGAAGACCGCAACAAAACCGGATATCGATTTTCACTTGATAAATTTAAAGGAAAGGAACTGGAGTCGAGAATGACGGCACAGACAGCACGCTACGACACTACCAAAATGTATCATTGGGTGCTTTCTGACTATATGATCCGCGATTTCAACGGCATGAAAGAAAACATCACTAAGGGCACTAAAATTGACACTATCATACCTTTTGAACCTCGCGACTTTATGATTTCCGCCAATGACTGGGAGACATTGACCACACCTCAACTTTCTGAATATATCGACAAACAAAAGATGAGAGGGGTGGCTAATATAAAAGCGTTTGAGATAGAAAAAGAAAGAAGAATAGCATCTACTGCCGCAGCATTCATCCTCACACTTATAGGCATGTCATTGTCTTCTCGAAAAGTAAAAGGTGGAATGGGTATGAATATTGGAATTGGATTAGGGTTGAGTTTCAGTTATATTCTGTTTTCAACCGTGACAAGCACATTTGCCATTTCCGGATTCACCACTCCTTTTATAGCTATGGAGATTCCTAATCTTGTGTATTTGATAATAGGTGTTTTATTATATCGAAGGGCTTCAAAATATTGAAACCATTTAGGAACTGTTTAAATTTATTTATCGAAGTGATTGAGAGGAATTATCAAAAAGACGCCGACAAAGACCTCAATGACAAGATAAAATAAATCTTAAACAGTTTCTTAAACTTTTTATTTTTAAAGATTTTGTCAGATTTTCAAGGCAATTTTGAAACTTTAAGATCAAATTTACTTCCGATCATCAGTTGTTTGAATCCTTCTTGAAAAAAAGAACATCTGAAATCGCGTGGCCGTATAATTTTTTCATCCGCGATTACAATATCTATATCTACAGGCACACGATTAAATATCCTTGATTCCGCATCCCTACCGTGTGCGAGTTCATATTCTTTACATTCTTTCTCGAGAGAATCGAGCATACCGGAATAAGAGCCGGATACAACCGCGTTTATGTATTTTCCACCCGAATGACCTATGGGGGCAGTCTCATATATTGAAGAACATTCAGCTTCAGACAAAACTGTCTCCTTTAGCCATTCCATTGCTTTGGAAACATTGCCCGTTCTGTCACCACAGTTTGAACCGAGACTTAAAACTACCGAATGATAAGAAAATTGCATGTTTTAGAATCTTGTTAGATTAGCCTGAAGTGAAAAACCTCTACATTTAAGTAGCGCATCAAAAAAATTAATAATCTTGTTGACGCAATGTCAATAACGTTATTTCCGGATAAGCTCTAAATAATCTTGAAGGCATACCCACTTCTCCGGCACCGATATTGACATAAAGCCTTACCGGCTGCCCTTTGTCATTCAATCTTTCAAAATATCCACCCCAATGTTCATAACGGTATTTGGCAGGGGACCATCTCCAGCCAAAAATATTTGTCTCTACCTGCATGGCATGAGTGTGTCCCGATAGGGTCAGACCGATATTCGTATTGCGAGACACCTCCCTGTCCCAATGAGCAGGATTATGCGTGAGTAATATCTTAAACCGATCATCATTCTGATAATAAATAGAATCACGGGAAGAACTCAAGGCAAGTTCAAGATCTCCATAAGTATGGAACGGAGGATCTCCCCAGTTTTCCACGCCCACAACCATAATACTATCGGTATCCCTCACAATAAATCTTCTTTCATTTTTTAAAAGATCCCATCCAATATTCTTTTGATGATCCGACATTTCACGATTATTTATTTCCCTGTCTTCCATATCAGACCAATCCATATAGTCACCATAATCATGATTGCCGAGAATCGACATAACCCCGTCCGGTGCTTTTAACCGTGACAAAGGTTTTAGAAAAGGCTCTACCTCATTTGTACGTCTATTCACTATATCTCCTGTAAATACAATCAAATCAGGATGGAGAGAATTGACAGAATCTACAAGATTCGAAATAAAGGTAGTGTCATTCCCCCATGTCCCCACATGAAGGTCGCTGATCTGGGCTATCTTATATCCATTAAAAGATTTAGGTATCTGAGGTGAGGAAATATCAATTGGCACAACCTCTATATGATGTCTGGTGTATAAGACACCCCACCACATGGAAATAAAAAGACCTGCACCGACAACAGTTCCAGCCAGTCGTGAATAATGTTTACGTGATTTTACTTGAAACAAGACTCTGATCAGACGTCCTATAACAGAACATATCAGATAACCTGTCTTTGCAAGATAAATGGAAAGATATGTATATAGCATCCACATTATCGGAAGGATATCTGTATCTTCCGACCGTTTGGGCAAGCAAATGATAACCAGGAGGAGCGCCCAGCACAATATGGTGCTGACAATATAAGCCGTGCGCAATCCTTTCTTTTTTGTAGAATTGCGAACGTCGGCATATATGTATATATCTATAAGAAAACTGAAGACAAACAAAAATATGGCAGCCGGCAACGGTATTCTCATAAATGATTAATCTATTTATTTGACGTTATCTTATTCCATTCCTCCAAGAAGGGAACGGAGTTTATTACGAAGAGGATTGGCGTACATGGTGAGCATCATTTCCCACATATAATCCCTCTCTTCAGTTGTTATATCAGTCAGATCCACCTTGTCAAGCTGCTTATTGAAATAAGCAAGTATCTCCTTTTTCTTTTCCGGAGTATACTTTCTTGCAAACCTGTCTGTCTGGTGGAGAATATCGAATGCTATATAGTTTATCTCAAATATTTCATAGCTGCGATGGATTGCCTGGTCTATAAGACATCCAACATGTTTTGCCGCCTTATTATTGTCGGTAAAATCTCCTATTTGATCAAGTTTGCTATTTATTCTTGGAGTCAATTGAAAATGAACCTTTCCTTTGAACTGCAACAGGCCGGTCTCCATCGAGAACAAATCGTCACGCTGTGATTTTTTGAAATCAGGATCCCTTCTTTTAAGAAGGAATTCTCTCACTTTCAAATAATCATTTGGATCGAACTCATAAGATATAGACACAGGCATAAGGTTAATTTCCTTCAATTTGTCGATAAATTGCCCCTGCCCAGCTATAGACAACATTTTGATCAATGATTCCTGCGTATGGTCACTGCTGTCTTTTGCTCTTCCTTCCCTCTGCGCGATCCATACTGATTCCCTCTTCTCGAGAATGCAATAATGGATATATGCTGATAATTTTTTTGCCGCCTCAAGACCCTCGCGAAGTCCGGTATTACGCTTCACTATAAAACTCTTATTCAGACGGACGAGATCATTAATCCAGTCAAAAATTAAAAGATTATTGCCAATGGCGACTTCCGAAGTAGGAAACCCCTTCCTTAAAAAAGCAAGATTAAGGAATGATGCGTCGAGAACTATATCTCTATGGTTGGTAATAAAAGTATAGCTCATTGACGGGTTCAGATATTTCACACCTCCCAAAGTAATTCCGGACGTGGTTGTCTTAGCAAGCATTTCCAAAAATGGGAACATCACCTGCTGCTGAAAATCATCTTTTGTCTTAATCTTCAGAAGTTCATCTATCAGTGCCGGGACATCTGACGGAGGCATCGTGAAATTCACGGCATGCAGAAATCCTGGTTCCTTTACAAGATTTTCCATTTTAGAATGGAATTCAGAATCATCGTAAGGTGCTATGTCACTGAAATTATATTCCTGTTGGCTCATTTTTCTCAAGTTTAATACCGGAATCAAAGAACCATGTCTTAACGCGATCCCGATGGTTGCAACGCAATATACTTTGCGCGATTCACTCTTCTTTGCAAAGATAATGCTAAACAACCTAAAAATAAAACAATCCTACCCTAAAATTTAACTCCCCGCCATTTTATTAGTCGCTTTTACGATAAATCCTCCATTTTTCAATCAACAAGGTCATGTCAGGAGGCACAGGAGATTCAAAATCCATCTCCTTTCCTGTGCGCGGATGCACAAAACCTAACGTCCGTGCGTGCAATGCCTGTCGAGGACACGTCTGAAAACAATTTTCTACAAATTGCCTGTATTTTGCAAAAGTTGTGCCTTTTAAAATCCTGTCACCTCCATAACGGGCATCGTTAAACAAGGGATGTCCTTTACTAAGCATGTGCACTCGTATCTGATGTGTTCTTCCGGTTTCAAGCACACATTTCACAACTGTGACATATCCGAAACTTTCAATTACTTTGTAGTGCGTCACGGCATGTTTCCCGATATTTGGATCATTGAAGACTGCCATCTGCAATTTATTTTTCGGGTTTCTCGCAATATTGCCTACTATAGTGCCTTCCGGCTCAGCAAAATCACCCCATACCACCGCTACGTACTCTCTTCTTGTGGTCTTATGGAAAAACTGGTTGCCAAGATGTGTCTTCGCTTCCGGAGTTTTTGCCACGACAAGGAGACCTGACGTGTCTTTATCAATCCTATGCACTAAACCGAGCCTCGGATCGCTTACATCATAATCTGGATTATCCTTGAAATGCCATGCCAAGGCGTTGACAAGAGTTCCCGTGTAATTGCCATGTCCCGGGTGAACCACAAGCCCGGCAGGTTTGTCAACCACAAGTAGATCCTCATCTTCGTAAACTATGTTCAACGGGATATCCTCCGGTATGATTTCAAGCTCATAACGCGGACGATCCATTACGATACTGACCACATCGTTAGGCTTGACTTTATAGCTTGACTTTACAGGTTTCCCGTTTACTATCACGCATTGCGCATCGGCTGCCTGCTGAATACGGTTGCGTGATGTCTTCTCCATACGGTCGACCAAAAACTTATCGACCCGTATCATCTGCTGACCTCTGTCGGCAACAAAACGGAAATGTTCATACATCTCCCTCCCGTCTTCAGTTATATATGAGGGTTCATCTACCGAGTCAGCAAAATTGTCTTCTGCGAATTCATCAGAATCCACAAATTTATCATCCTCCATCATTGCACATATACTGGTTCAGGATCTTCGGTCACAGGATCGCCTTCGTCAGGGATTTCTGAAGGATTCTCGACTGTTTCGTCCGTCGACAGGTCTTCATCCGGTTCTGTGGCATAACGTAAATACTCTTCATTTTGAAGAGAGTCTCTCAACTCTCCCAGTCTTCCGTCATAGACCTCGACCACGAGTCTTGAATTTACAGGAACTTTATCTTTCTTCTTAACGACTTTCCCATTGGCAGTGATCTTGACTATACAATCATTGTCTCCGAGAATCCTTACCACCCTTATATTTTTAAAGCCTAATTCTTCAAGGCGTGCCATGCCCTGCCGGAATGAAAATCCTCTCAGTGCGTCTTCCATTGGATTATTGTCATCGTCTATGACCACCTCTTTTGGATGCACAGCATTTATATAAAGGAATATTTTTCTTCCGGGTTTCACATGAGCTCCGGCTTTTGGAAACTGCTCGATCACAAATCCCGGTCTCACCTCCTCTTTATATATAGAGTCTCTTATATCTACCCGGAAACCATTTTCATGCAATGTCTTGATAGCTTGAGTATACGACATGTTTTCAACAGGCGGGACAACGTCACTCTCTCCATGCTTGGTGAAAAGCTGAAGACATAGAAAAACAATCCATATGCCAAGAAATGCCACAAGGATAATCACGATAATGTTAGCCATTACGGGATGTCGGCCAATAAATCCATCTACTCCTGATTTTGTATTTTTTAACATCAAATGCTATGTTTTTTCGGTTTCAGACCCCAAAGTTAGTCAAAATTTTCCTAATTGACCATTTCATCATTCAAAATTATTTTATTAACTTTGCGCTTCAAAGCGTCAATTAAATGCGTATAATGCGTAGATTTTTATATTTCATACCGTTGCTCCTCTTGATGTCATCTTGTGGAGAATACAATAAAGTACTGAAAAGCAAAGATGTGGACTATAGGTTCGACTTTGCAAAACGTGCTTTTGATAAACGTAATTTTAATCAGGCATCGACTGTTCTTGAAACAATCTACACTCCCTTGCGTGGAGGTCCGAAAGGGGAAGAAGCTCTGTTTCTTCTCGCAATGTCTTATTTCGAGAGCAAGGATTACCTTAACTCCGGTTTGTATTTCAAAACTTATTATTCAAGATATCCTAATGGGAAATATACCGAGCTTGCCCGTTTTTATTCAGGCTATGGTTATTATCTTGATTCTCCCGATCCCCAGCTTGACCAGTCGCAGACTATCAAGGCGATTGAGGAACTTCAAGGATTTCTTGACTATTTCCCTAACAGCGACAGGGTGTCGATCGCTCAGAATGCTATTTTTGAGATGCAAGACAAACTGACGTTGAAAGAATTACAAAATGCTCAGCTTTATTACAACCTCGGAAACTTCCTTGGCAATAATTATGAAGCTGCAATCATAACTTCTAAAAACGCCCTTAAAAATTATCCATATTCAAAATTCCGCGAAGATTTTGAAATGTTGATTCTTAAGGCAAGATATCAGGAGGCAAGACTTAGTGTGGAAGAGAAACAGGCAGACCGTTACAGAGAAGTGATTGATGAGTATTATTCATTCACTAACAACTACCCTGATTCTAAAAACCGTAAAGAGGCTGACAATATCTATGAAATTGCACGTAAACATGTGCAGGATTAACTCAAACAAGAATTAATTATCAACAATCATAATTCACTATCATGGATTATAAAAAAACCAACGCGCCGCTCAACACCGTAACACGCGACATGATCGCTATGGCTGAACAGACAGGAAATGTCTATGAAACCGTTTGCATTATCGGCAAACGTGCCAACCAGATTGCTGTGGAGATGAAAAAGGAGCTGGAAAAGAAGCTTCAGGAATTTGCTTCTACCGACAATCTTGAAGAGGTTTCCGAAAACCGCGAACAGATTGAAATTTCTCGTTTCTACGAAAAACTTCCTAAGCCGACTCTGATTGCCACTCAGGAATATATCGAACATAAGCTGTATTTCGCTAATCCAGCTAAGGAGCGCGACCGCCTTGATGATTGATCAGGTAATTTTAGAGAAACATTTAACTCAATTTTATGAATAAAGCCGGAATTTATTTTCCGGCTTTTTCGTATTGTGAAATGACTATCCATATTTTCAATCCCGACACCGATTATGCACTTGCGTTAGGCAGGAAACATTATTCCCCACCTTCGCGGATAATCTCATTAAGAAAATCGATGGCGTTATTTCCTGCAAAGTTTGCTTCACCTGGAGATGCAATTCTTTTAATTGACGATGTCGAAGACAAGCAGTTGCAAGAAAGCCCATATTTCGAAATCTCTGTAAATAAAGCTATCGATATAATTAAGCTTAATCAAATTGCTGACTATATTTCTCAATATGAATCTATTCATGACAATTTGACATTACAGCCTTGGGGATGGAATCATACCATTCTCCGCACTCTTTTAAACGCAGGCGTCGAGCAGAAATATCTCAAAACAGAAGACAGGATAGACACTATTAGGGAACTTTCTCACAGACGCACGACAATACCTTTTCAAACCATTCTGTCTAAAGATCTTGGTGATATAACTGTAATACCGGCAAAAGAATTCAATTCCACGACAGATGCAATGGGCTTCTTGAAATCAAATCCGGGAGCCTATTTCAAAGCACCTTGGAGCAGTTCCGGACGAGGGGTCATAAATACCACATTCATGAAAACTGATGAAATTATTTCCTGGGTCAACGGTTGCATAAAACGTCAAGGAAGCGTCATAGGGGAAATTGGGAGAAACCGCACAGGTGATTTTGCGACTGAATGGTTTTGCAAAGGCGGAGAAGCAAGATTTCTCGGCCTATCCCTGTTCAGGACCACCCGTGAAGGCAGATACAAAGGAAATGTAAAAGGATCGCAAGAATTCCTGTGGCAATCCATATCCGGCTACACGAGTTTATGGAATCACAACGTGATAGATGCACAAAAAAATGCAATAGATTCAATTATATCTCCTCTATATGAGGGACCTGTCGGAATCGATATGTTTTCTACGGTTGAAGGAGACCTCAACCCATGCGTAGAAATAAATCTACGCATGACAATGGGACTCGCTACTTTATGGGAAAACTAACAGACGGATTGTTGCAATGAGAAATTAATTGCTTATTTTTGCAGTATGAAAAAACATATCAATAAAGATTCCAACGATATTTATGTGTCAATAATAGGTGGTGGCAATGTAGCGAGTCATTTGTTTAAGGCATTGGAAGCTAAAGCTATTGTCTCTATAGTAAACCCAAGGACATTAGACAATCTCCCGCAGCGGAATGATATAGCGATCATTTCAGTAAAGGATAGTGCCATTGAGGAAGTGGCGAAAAAAATCATAAACCATGCTGACGTGATAGCACACACTTCAGGGTCTGTGCCGATGTCTGTTTTGTCAGATACGGCAAACGGATGGGGCGTATTCTATCCTTTGCAGACATTCACAAAAGGTGTCGAGCTTGATTATTCCGAAATTCCATTCCTTATCGAGGCTAATTCCCAAAGCGCCCAAAATAAATTAGTGAAACTTGCAGAAATGATTTCCAATCACGTCTACATTGCGGGATCTGAAGAAAGGAAACTGCTTCATCTCGCATCTGTATTTGCTTGCAATTTCACCAATTGCCTCATGGGAATATCACGCGATATTCTAAGCAAGAGCAACATAGACTTCAAAGTGATGCTTCCGCTTCTAAAGCAAACAATTTCCAAACTCTCTAATCTATCACCGACACAAGCACAGACCGGACCCGCAGCAAGAAGGGATTATCCAGTAATGGAAAATCATTTAGAAATGTTGTCATACGATCGGGAACTTCAGGAAATATACAGGCTTATGTCAAACCATATAATAACAAAATCTAAAAAAAATGAGCTCGATAAATTATGATTTGACAAAGATAAAGGGATTTGTTTTTGACGTTGATGGGGTGTTGTCTCCATCGACTATACCATTGGGAGACGACGGATACCCAAGACGAATGGTTAATATCAAGGATGGTTACGCTTTGCAACTCGCTGTGAAGAAAGGATATAAGATAGCGATAATAACCGGAGGCAAAGGGATAGCGTTCGAAGCTCGTTTTGAATCCCTCGGGATATCAGATATTTTTACAGGAGCTTCAAAAAAATTACCCGTGTTGTTAGAATGGATGTCAAAAGAAAATCTACGTCCTGAAGAGGTTGCTTATATGGGTGATGACATTCCTGATCTTCAGTGCATGAGACATGTCGGACTCCCCTGTTCTCCCTACGATGCCTGCTGGGAAGCTAAGGAATCTTCTATATTCATTTCCAAATTTTCAGGAGGATATGGATGCGGGAGAGATCTCCTTGAACAAATAATGAAAGCACAAGACCATTGGCTTTCTGACCATGAAGCATTTGGCTGGTAAATGCTAAACAATTCATCTTTCGAAAGTTTAATTATTTAAGTTTCGCAAGCTCACTTAAGGTTTGAAGGTTAAGGGGTTATATTTATGCATAATATCTAAGGAAGTTAAATATCTATCCACAATTGAAGATTAACCTTTTAACCTTATAATCTCATAACCCTCAACTTTGCAAGCGAAAGTTGAATTAATTATATTTAAGCTGCCAGTCTTTGATCTTTAATCTTGAACCTTTGGATTCAAATTATTTTATACCCTGAACCATAAACCATAAACTTGACAAAATGCTTACAAATCTAAAAGATTATAAAGTTTTTTTAGCAAGCAAATCCCCAAGAAGAAGGGAATTGCTTCAGATGTTGAGAATACCCTTCAATGTAATCTCAATCGGAGGAATCGATGAATCTTTCCCCGACACTGTCCCTCTTCTCGAAGTCCCGCAATATATATCTTCGAAAAAAGCGGATGCTTATCAAGACAGACTGCTTGAAAACGAGATGATAATCACTGCAGACACGATGGTCATCTGCGAAAATGAAATAATGGGGAAACCCAAAGACGGTAAAGAGGCGATTGCAATGCTTCTCAAATTGTCAGGCAAGAAGCATCAGGTGGCTACGGGAGTAACCATATCGACATTAAAACACCGCACATCATTTACAACTGTCACAGATGTGTCATTCGCCGAAATTACAAAGGAAGAGGCTGAATTTTATGTCGACAACTATCAACCGCTTGATAAAGCCGGTGCCTACGGTATTCAGGAATGGATCGGTGCCGTGGCTGTGAGCGGGATTAATGGCAGCTATTATAATGTGATGGGGTTACCGGTTCACAGGTTATATCAAGAATTAAAATTGTTTTGATCCATGCAAAAAAGCGGATCCGATAATTCGAATCCGCTTTTTTTATTTTAGTTGTATATTTATTTGGTAGGGTGTTCAGTTTGATATTCCAAAATTAACTCGCATTTTTGAGAGTCCTGGAG
>CAJTZQ010000017.1 GCA_910583795.1 uncultured Muribaculaceae bacterium | reverse complement strand
AGCCGGATATTTTTGTTGTCAACTCCGACGGCGGCAGCGACGTCAAGCGTAAGCTTTGCGCCGACCGTGGTATTGAATATATCGAGCTTCAGCGGGTGCCTGATGCCGGTCTTGACGCGCGCTCCACGACCTCGCTCCGCACCAATGTGAAATCACATCTCCCTTACCGCATTGATATCGCAGGCACCTGGATCGACCAGCCGTATGTTTCGCAATACGGAGCCGGCTGGGCACTTACAGCCTCCATCGAACCGACCGTAGAGTTCATGGAGCGCGGCGGCATGTCGACATCGACGCGCAACGCGGCAAAGAAAATTTGGCCTTATGAGCTCCCGAACTATAACGAGGAGATGCTTGCTCGTCTTTTGTTCTGCTTTGAGAACGATCCGGAGAACAAGGGTCATGTGTCGGGTGCTCAGGATGCGATAGGAATTTGCATGTCGGGTCTGACCCGACATTATTACGACGGACGTTACTGGCCCGACAGGATAGAATCCTGTCATGACGAGGAGATCCTGACATGGCTTGAGGACCATATCGTACTTGTCCCGATGTTCCCCCGCCGTCCGGGCTGCTCGGTGGTGGAAGGGAAAGATATCACGCCGGAGAAGGTGAGGGCTCTTACCGAGGCAGCCGACAGGTGCTGGAATGCGATTATGAACCGTGATCTTGATGCGTTCGCGACTGCATTCCGCGACTCGTTCAACGCTCAGGTGGCGATGTTCCCGGCGATGATGCAGCCTGGAGTTGTGGAATGGATCGACAAAATACGTGACAAGGCACTCGCATGGAAGATGCTCGGTGCCGGGGGAGGTGGTCACCTCGCACTTGTCCTCCCCGACAATGCTACCTTGACAGAAGAAATGATCCCCATAAAGATCCGCCGCCGCGGATTTTAGCAGCAGAACAGCTGCAAGGGTTAAGAGTGAAGGGTGAAGAGTGAAGCCCTTGGCTCTTGCCCCCCTGACTCTTCACTCTTCACTCTTCACTCTTATATAATGGAAAAGAATTCAAAAATATATGTAGCCGGTCACCGCGGAATGGTCGGCTCAGCTATCGTGCGTGAACTTCAGCGCCAGGGTTATACAAATATCATAACCCGCACCCATAAGGAACTTGACCTTATCAACCAGCATGCGGTGAACGATTTCTTCGCTTCTGAGAAACCGGAATACGTGTTCCTTGCCGCGGCAAAGGTGGGAGGCATAATCGCCAACCAGTCGGCTCTTGCCGATTTCATGTATGACAACATGATGCTTGAGATGAATGTGATAAACGCGGCATGGCGTAACGGCTGCAAAAAGCTGGAGTTCCTCGGATCATCCTGCATCTATCCGCGCATGGCGCCGCAACCGATGCCGGAATCCTGTCTGCTGACCTCTGAACTCGAGAAGACCAACGAGGCTTACGCCCTCGCCAAGATAAGTGGACTGAAATACTGCGAGTATCTCAACCGCCAGTACAGTACAGACTACATCTCGGTGATGCCCACCAATCTTTACGGACCGAACGACAACTATCATCCTGAGCACAGTCATGTGCTCCCCGCACTCATCCGTCGTTTCCATGAGGCGAAGGAATCGGGTGCTGAGAGCGTAACATGCTGGGGTGACGGCAGCCCGCTGCGTGAGTTCCTATATGTGGATGACCTTGCCAACCTCTGTGTGTTCCTGATGAACAACTACAGCGGTAACGAGACCGTCAATGCCGGCACCGGCAAGGAGCTTACTATAAAGGAGCTTACCGAACTTGTAGCCTCGATTGTAGGGTATGAAGGTGAGATCAAGTGGGACACGACCCGTCCGAACGGAACCCCTCGCAAACTCCTCGACGTAAGTAAGGCAACGCGTCTCGGCTGGACCTATAAGACGGAACTTGCAGACGGTATCCGCCTCGCATACGAAGACTTCCTCAACAATCCGATGCGAGCCGAACGATAAATTTTCTATTAACATAAAGAAATAAAATTTAGAATGCATTAGAGTCTCACATAGATTAAATGCAGCGGAACTGACTTCGTGTTACCTACTTCCATCCACACGCCGAAGTCAGTTCCGCTGCATTTTTTTATGAATGGCAACCACAATTAAGTCAAAATCCAGAAGCCATCAGTCAGTTGGTCATTAGTCATTAGTTCTATGGATCTTGGTCGTAGGCGTCCAAGTGCGATATAGACCAAAAGAGTCAATTTAGGTCAGAAGTCATAGTTACGAGTTACAAAGTAGGGGAGAGGGCAATTTTGGCCAGAGGTTATAGTTATGAGTTTTGAAGTAGACTAACGACTAATGACTAGCTTCCTGTTCCTTTGATTATCACTTATCAATTATCAATTGAACACAGTTCTCTGGATCAATGATTATTACGAGTCTGTGACGCGCCAGTTCAAGACTTATGGATGGGGACGTACACTTGAACAATATTGCCGCGACGAGGGTGTCGACTACAGTTGGCTGCTCAAGGCAAGGGGGCAATATGGTGTGTTGATTATTCTCCGAATTCCAATAAATAATCCGCTATTTGAGTTTTCAGCAAAGGAAGGTCATTAACTATCGTCTGCCACACAATTCGTGAATCAACCTGATAATAACCATGAACAAGTATGTGTCGCATGTTAATTATGTCTTTCCAAGACGTTTTAGGATGATTTTCCTTAAATTCATGAGTCAGCATATATGACGCTTCCCCTATGATTTCCATATTTTTCACAACAGCAAAATATAACATCTGATCCATTAGAAAATCTTCTGCTGTTTTATCCTCAAGGAAAGTTGAAATATTGGAAATTGCCTGTAGGATGTGTTCCAATCTGCCTCTATCACGCAGTTTCTCTCTCATATATCAAAATTCTATCGTTATAAACGGATTCCTTTACCCATGGGAACAAAGCCGAATCTGACACTAAATCAACGTTTTTATTTAGGATATTCTTAAGATCAGATTGCATGGAGGCATATTTAAAAAGACCTATGCTTCCGTCAAAAGTTACAAGGATGTCGATGTCGCTGTCTGATTTTTCTTCGCCTCTTGCAAAAGATCCGAAGAGCCAGACCTTTAATACGGGTTGGCCTTTAAAATATTGCCGGAGGGTTTCGACAATTGCGGCATTTATCTGTATTTCCTCTTTCATATTTAAGTTTGTAACTTCTATTTATTTGCAAATATAATTCTTAATATCGGATTAATCAAAGATTTTTTTCTAAAAGTTTGTCAAAAAGCTAGTTTTTAATATTTAGGATTGTCGAACGATGAGCGAATAACAAATCGCAGCGGAACTGACTTCGTGTTGAATATTTCCATCCACACACCGAAGTCAGTTCCGCTGCATTTTTTATGAATGGCAACCACAATTAAGTCAAAAGTCAATTTAAGTCAGAAGTCATAGTTACGAGTTATGAAATGATTTGAGTTGTCCGTTGCCCGTTATCAGATTCCCAATAATCCATGTCAACATTCAAAATTCAACGAATTCAAAATTATCTTGGTTCCTGGTCCTTGACTCAATTGGCAATGAGAAATCGTAATTACCAATTACTAATTGCTCATCACTCATGCTTATACCGTTTATAGTCTTTCTTAAAACGGGTGGTGGGTTTTACTGTCATTATTCAAGAGATTTGCAAAATGCATCAAAAGAAGAGGTGTCAACAGGCGACAAGTCATTTCCTCTCTTAGCTTCCTCTATTGCAGCTATAGTCTCCGCGTTTGGCTCGTGATAGACGACATCCATCAATACTGACTCCACATAATTATTCAGACTTCGGTTTTCGCGTTTTGCCGCTATTTTAAGCCGTTCTACAAGATCGGTTTTCAAACGGAACATGGTGGGTTTTCTAAGTGATATTTCCATATATAATTAAATTTTTAGATTGCAAATATAATACGTTTGTATATCATTTACAACCTTTCAAGTATAAAAGTTTATGAATATTATAAAAATAACTATGATTTCAATTAAAGTCAGAAGTCATAGTTACGAGTTATGAAGTGATTTGAGTTGCCCGTTGCCCGTTTCCCGATCATCCATGTCAACATTCAAAATTCAATATTAAAATCACCTTGGTTCCTGGTCCTTGACTCAATTGGCAATGAGAAATCGTAATTACCAATTACTAATTGCTCATCACTAATTGATCAAGGGTTCTCTGGATCTCTGGTCTTCGATTTAGTATGGGGAGGAGATTCATATATTCCCGGCAGTGGCATTATGCCATGGCGTCAAGGTTACGGCGAAGAGCCTTGCCGCAATATGATATCAGTTGGGAATCTTCTGACGATAGTCTGTTGGCGAGAGCGTCCGCGAATGCAAGATTTCTCAGCAATCTGAACGAAAGGATATCTGCTTCTTCAATTGTCTGCACTGAAGAGGCAAGTTCGTATGCTTTATCTTTGTTCACTTCAGCGAGAGGGTATAAGTAACAGGCAAGGAGTCTTGATTCCCTGACTCCGGAATCTTGCCAAAGGGCATCGGCAAGTTCAAGATTTTTATCATTGTTTCTTGCAATCTCCGCTATCTGTGGCAGTTGAAGACCGAAGATGATATTATAAGGCATCCCGGCTTTACGGAGTGTGTCGGAGACGATTCCGTTTCTGAATGCCATAAAGCTATGTTTAATTTCTTTGATATGCTCTTGTAAATTCATAATGTAAGGTTGTTTTTGCAAAGATAGTTATGGAAATCCGGATAAGCAAATAATCTACAATTTTAGTCAGCCCTACGTAGTCGGCAGTCAGTGGTTATTAGTTGATTAGTCAGTGGTCATTAGTTGATTAGTCATTGGTCGTTAGTTGATTAGTTATTAGCCCATTAGTTTCAAATAACTCTTAAACCCTAAACCATAAACCTTCACCCTTGACTCTTCACCCTTGACTCTTGACCTTTCACCCTTGACTCTTGACCCTTGACCCTTCACTCTTGACTCTTATCCTAACACAACATCGAGAACCATCATCAGCACAAAACCCAAGGCAAAACCTATTGTGCCCATGTTGGAATGTTCACCCTCTTGCGTTTCCGGAATCAGTTCCTCTACCACAACATATATCATGGCTCCTGCCGCGAATGAAAGCAGATAGGGGAGAGCCGGAACAATTATTGATGCAAGCAATATGGTTATTGTCGCTGCTATCGGTTCTACGATTCCGCTCATGCTCCCAATGAAAAAAGATTTTAGTCTGCTGTTTCCGGCTGTTCGCAAAGGCATCGAAACTATGGCACCTTCTGGAAAATTCTGAATAGCTATGCCAATCGCAAGCGCTAATGCTGCCGTCATTGGCACGTATGCGTTTTGTTCAAGTGCCGCTGCGAGTGACACACCGACCGCCATACCTTCCGGGATATTGTGGAGAGTGACCGCAAATACAAGTTTGGTGGTTCTCGACAATTTGCTTTTGGGGCCTTCGCTCGGTCCCCCGTCGATATGTTGATGGGGAACGATCACGTCAAGCAAGAGCAGAAATCCTATTCCTGCTACGAAACCTGCCGCTGCGGGCATCACTTTCAAGAATCCTTCGTCACTACTCATTTCCATGGCAGGAATCAGCAGTGACCATACGGATGCCGCAACCATGACTCCGGCGGCGAATCCCATCAATAACTTTTCGAGAACAGAATTCATGTTTTTTCGCATCAACATCACGCACGCCGCACCAAGAGTTGTGCCCAAAAAGGGGAGCAACAGACCGATTATTATTCCGTTCATATAATTTAACAACACTTTCTTACTAAAGAAACGATTCTAAATTCATTTATATTGCGATACATAAAATTGCCGGATATTGGAAAAATTCTTAATTTTGCACCTTTTATAACTCACAACTCATCATAACTCACAACTCATCATAACTCACAACTCATAACTCACAACTAAATAATATGGATATAATTTGTCTGGATGCTGAATTTGCAGATAATGAGGAACTTCTCGAACTTTCAATGTTTGATCTTTCGGGACGTGAAATATATCATGAGTTTTATATGCCGGAGAAAATTCATTCCTGGCGAACTGATATCCATCACATAACTCCGGAAATGGTTGCCGATAAGCCTTCTTTCCGGGATGTAAGAGAAGATGTGCAAAAATTGCTCGACAATGCGTTTGCATTGACAGGTTTTGCTGTCGACAATGACTTGCGTGTGTTGTCTCGGTCCGGCATATCTGGTCTTGAAGAAAGGAGAGTGATAGATGTGAAGGATATGTTTTGGCTTTTAAAAGGTTGCCGTTCGGGGATGAGCCCGTTCTCTGTCCCGTCGTTGATATCCTGTGCCAATGCTCTTGGAATTGAATTTGGAGAAGACACGGCGCATTCCGCTTCTGCCGATACGGAGGTCACTTTGAAATGTTTCAATATATTGTTTTCCCAATTTGCGGGAGATGGAGAAGATCATGAAAAATTAGTTGATTGTTTCATTGACAATATTAATGAGGCGAAGGCACAGTTTGTTGAGGAATCTGCAAAAGGATCTGTCAAGGTATATAAACATAAAGAGTTCTATAAACTTCATTTCGGACGTAAGTCAGATGAAGAGGAGAAAGGGATTGTACTTGAAGTTGAAGTCGCCGACCGCTATAAGGCTGAATATGAATTGAAGAAATTGTTAAAGAAGAAAGAAGTTCCCGACAAATGGAATGTCTATAAACTCACTCCGAAATTGCTTGAGGATATTAGAAAGTATAAAAACGAATATAATGCTGAAGATTCGGCATGGTGTAAGAAAGTCTTACGCAATTTGTCAAGGTTGAGTCTCTAAGAGTATGTTTACCTTTAACCTTATAACCCTCTAACCCTCAACTTTCGCGTGCGAAAGTTGAATTGCGCATACAAATTTGGGTCTGATTGTTGTATATAAGCGCGAAAAATCGTAATTTTGCAAGCAAAATTGAACATTTCATCGATTAGAAGTTATGAAGAAGGTTTTGCTGCTCGGCTCCGGAGCCTTGAAAATCGGACAGGCGGGCGAATTTGACTATTCTGGTTCCCAGGCGCTAAAGGCGCTTCGTGAAGAGGGGATCTCTACAGTGCTCATCAATCCTAACATCGCTACTATTCAGACATCTGAGGGAGTTGCGGATCAGGTCTATTTCCTGCCCGTTACTCCTCATTTTGTAGAAGAGGTGATCAAAAAGGAGCGCCCGGACGGCATACTTCTTGCCTTCGGTGGGCAGACAGCACTGAATTGTGGAACCGAGCTTTATCTGAATGGCACTCTTGAAAAATATGGTGTGAAGGTGCTTGGCACTTCAGTAGAAGCAATCATGATCACGGAAGACCGCGATCTTTTTGTGAAGAAACTTAACGAAATCAACGTTAAAACACCGGTTTCTCAGGCGGTTGAATCAATAGAAGATGCCGTTGAGGTGGCACATAGAATCGGTTACCCTGTAATGGTGCGTTCCGGTTATGCTCTCGGTGGTCTCGGTAGTGGAATATGTACTAACGATGAAGAATTCCGCACTCACTGCGAAAGCGCTCTTGCTTACTCACGTCAGATTCTTGTGGAGGAATCTCTGAAGGGATGGAAGGAGATTGAGTTTGAGGTGATCCGCGATGCAAACGACCATTGCTTCACAGTTGTGCCGATGGAAAACTTCGACCCGCTGGGCATCCACACCGGAGAATCAATTGTTGTCGCCCCGATCGTGTCGCTCTCTAAAGAGCAGATCAAGATGCTTGAAGACATCGCTACCAAGGTGGTCCGTCACATTGGCATTGTGGGCGAGTGTAATATTCAGTATGCATTCAATGCAGAGACCAACGATTACCGTATCATTGAAATCAATGCTCGTCTCAGCCGTTCTTCAGCTCTTGCTTCAAAAGCATCAGGATATCCTCTCGCTTTTGTGGCTGCAAAACTCGCTTTAGGTTATACTCTTGACCAGATAGGCGAGATGGGAACACCTAATTCAGCATACGTCGCTCCCTCTGTAGACTACATGATTGTAAAGATTCCGCGTTGGGACCTTTCAAAGTTCGTGGGTGTTGACCGCGAGATCGGTTCTTCCATGAAGTCTGTAGGCGAGATCATGTCGATCGGTAAGAGCTTCGAGGAGATTATCCAGAAAGGTCTGCGTATGATCGGGCAGGGAATGCATGGATTTGTCGGCAACAATGATATTAAATTTGAGGACCTTGACAAAGTCCTTTCTCATCCTACCGACCTTCGCATATTCGCGATTGCGCAGGCTCTCGAAGAAGGTTACAGCATAGACCGTATCGAAGAACTGACCAAGATTGACAAGTGGTTCCTCGAGCGTCTTGACAACATTGTGAAATATAAGAAAGTACTTTCCGGATATAACTCAATAGAAGAGCTTCCGAAAGACGTGCTCAAAGAAGCCAAACGTCTTGGATTCTCCGATTTCCAGATTGCCCGTTTTGTGGAATCTCCTTCAGGAAATATGGAACAGGAAGTTCTTAAGGTGCGTAATCATCGTAAGGCTCTTGATGTTGTTCCCCACGTTCGTCGCATAAATACCGTTGCTTCTGAGTATCCTGACCTTACAAACTATCTCTATGTCACCTATGGGGCTGATGAGAATTCTATCCCCTACGACATGAATGCCGGCAACAACATCGTCGTGCTTGGTTCCGGTGCATATAGAATCGGTAGTTCGGTTGAGTTCGACTGGTGCTCTGTAAATGCCGCATCCACTTGCCGCAAGCTTGGTTATAAGGCTATCATGATCAACTATAACCCTGAGACCGTGTCGACCGACTATGATATGTGCGACCGTCTTTATTTCGACGAACTCAGTTTTGAGAGGGTTATGGATATCCTTGATCTTGAAACCCCACGTGGTGTAATCGTGAGCGTTGGCGGACAGATCCCCAATAATCTTGCGATGAAGCTCTATCGTCGTCATGTGCCTATCCTCGGAACTTCTCCGGTATCTATCGACCGTGCGGAGAACCGTCATAAGTTCTCTGCCATGCTCGATCAGCTTGGCATCGACCAGCCTCGTTGGAAAGAGCTGACCACCACTGAAGATATCGATTCTTTTGTGAAGGAAGTTGGCTTCCCGGTATTGATCCGTCCAAGCTACGTGCTCTCCGGTGCGGCTATGAACGTATGCTACGACTACGAGCAGATGCATCGTTTCCTCAATGAAGCTGCAAAGGTTTCCAAGGAATATCCTGTTGTAGTTTCCGAGTTCATGCAGAATGCCAAGGAGATTGAATTTGACGCAGTGGCAAGAAACGGCGAGATTGTGGAATATGCGATCTCAGAACACATTGAGTTTGCAGGCGTACACTCAGGTGACGCGACCCTCGTATTCCCTGCTCAGAAGATATATATGGCTACCGCACGCCGCATCAAACGAATCAGTGCGAAGATTGCCAAGGAGCTCAACATTTCCGGTCCGTTCAATATCCAGTTCCTTGCACGCGACAATTATGTCAAGGTGATTGAGTGTAACCTTCGTGCTTCACGTTCGTTCCCGTTTGTCAGCAAGGTTCTCAAGAAGAATTTCATAGAGACTGCAACACGTATCATGCTCGGTGAGAAGGTCGGTAAGGTTGATACATCAACATTCGACATCGATTATATCGGTGTCAAGGCATCTCAGTTCTCTTTCGCACGCCTTCACAAGGCAGACCCGGTTCTCGGTGTCGATATGTCTTCGACCGGTGAGGTTGGATGTCTTGGTAAGGACTTCGACGAGGCACTTCTCAACGCCATGATTTCTGTAGGACATCATGTACCGAAAAATGCCGTACTTGTAAGTTCAGGCGACGTCAGAGGAAAGGTGGATATGCTTGAGGCATGCCGTCTGCTCGCAGAGAATGGTTACAAGATCTATGCGACAGCCGGAACAGCCACATTCCTCAACCAGAATGGGGTAGAGGCTCAGGCAGTTTGCTGGCCCGACGAAGAAGGAGAGAACGTTCTTGACCTTATCTCCAACCACAAGGTGGATCTTGTGATCAACATTCCGAAGAACCATACAAAGCGTGAGTTGACCAACGGATACCGCATCCGTCGTTGGGCTATCGACCACAACATTCCGTTGCTTACTAACGCACGTCTTGCAAGCGCCTACGTGAAAGCGTTCATCAACAAGAAAGTCGATGACATCGCAATCACTCCCTGGAAAGAATATTGATTCCCCTCCCTTCAGCAAAGATCAATCTGAAATCAGATTGAGTCAACCTGAAATTAGATTGAAAATCAATCCGGAATCAGATTGAATCAATCTGAAATTAAATAAAAAAGGAAAGCCAATCCGGCTTTCCTTTTTTGTTCATAACCTGTTAAATCTAAATTAATCATGATTAATTTAGGATCTTTTGATTAGAAATTTGCCGAATGTCCACAGGGCTTGAATAACCTCACATTGATTATAATTATGTTGAGTAGCATATTCAATTGCAATCTCGAAAAATATTTGTAATTTTGTAAATAACCTTCTAAACAAATATTAATAGGCAGGGAAAGATAAAATAGCAAATAATTAAAGTAATGCCGAATCTTTATATTATAGCTGGATGTAATGGAGCAGGTAAAACTACTGCCTCTTTCAATGTGTTACCACAGATTCTAAATTGCAAAGAATTTGTGAATGCAGATGAAATTGCGAAAGGACTTTCTCCATTTGCTCCTGAATCTGTGGCTATTCAAGCAGGGAAACTTATGCTTCAAAGAATTGATGCACTGCTTTCAGAAGGTATTTCATTTGCAATTGAAACGACTTTGGCAACAAGGAGTTATAGAACTCTTGTCAAGCGGGCACACGATAAGGATTATTGCGTATATTTATTGTTTTTCTGGCTTGAATCGCCATTGATAGCATGTCAGAGAGTGTCAAAACGTGTTTCAGAAGGAGGTCATGACATACCAGTAGCGACAATTATCAATCGTTATTATTTAGGTCTACAAAATCTTTTTGATATATTTATGCCAATTGTTGATTATTGGGCGTTATATGATAATAATCTGGAAACGTCTATGGTTGCAGATAGTGAAGGTATTATCAACCCAGTATTGTATAATAAAATAAAGGAAGAATCATGTCAGAAAAAGATAAACTAAACCAAAGAGAAATATTGAATGCTGCTCTTAAAGAGTCATTCAGAAAAATGCTTACATTAAAGAAAAAATTAGGACAATCCATAGTTACGGCTGACAACGGTTTTCCTATAATTATTACTGCAGAAGAAGCTGAGAAATTGATTAGCAAAGACTGATCATATCTTATTATATTGATATTGTAATAACGTCTTTGCTGTCTTTCTATAAGTTTTAACAGCTGCTTAAGTTAGCGATAACACAACTTTTAAAGTATAGATATGATGAATTTTAAGAAGATTTTTGGGCTATCGGCTTTTGCGGCTGTGATGCTCGGTTCTTGTGCCCAGGATGGCAACGAGGTGAAAACTGAAAGTGATGACAACGGTAAGAATGTGGTCATCGAAACCATCATGAGCCGTCGTAGTGTGCGAGACTACGAGCAACGTGCCATACCCCGAGATACAATGCAGCTTATAGCAGAATGCGGTATCAACGCGCCTAACGGTATGAACAAGCAGGATTGGGAAATAAAGATCGTTGACGATCCTGAATTTATCAAAGGGATAACCGAGCTCTATGTGAAAGAGAATCCAAAAGCGGCTGAAGATCCGAAGTTCAAAAATATGTTCCGCAACGCTCCGACTATTGCCTTTATAGCTGCACCCGAGAGCAGCTATTCCGGTGTGAACTGTGGTCTATTGGGAGAAAACATGATTCTCGCGGCATGGTCAATGGGTATCGGTTCCTGCTGTCTTGGCGGTCCCGTGGCATTCCTGAAATCAGAGGTGGCTGCAGATTATCTTGCCAAATTGAATATCTCGGAAGGTTATACAATCCTTTATGCAATCGGATTCGGCTATCCTGCTGAAACCCCTGAAGCAAAGCCTCGCGATAAATCCAAAATCCAATTCATAGACTGAGTCGGAATTAAGATTCTTGTCTGAGAAACAAGAATAAAAAGAGAAAGCGGAAAGACCCGAAAAATCTTTCCGCTTTTCCTTTTTTATGTGGAGATTAGATTAATAGCCGAGGGTGGTATAATCCTGGCTCAGACGGAGCATCTGGTCTTTATAGTCTTCCCCATATTTGAGTTTTACGTCGGTGATGTTACCTTTCTCATCATATACAGGTTCGTATACAGGATTGATAAATCCGCGATAGGGTGGAATATTAAGTTTTGAGAAACGGTCAAGCACTTCCTTATGAAGTTTCGGATCAACTTTCACAGCATATTTATTGATAAGTTCGGCACCTGCCTTATAGTCTCCTTCACTCTTGATACGCTGAATTTCACCAAGGAGCTGACCGAAAAGATCACGAAGTTTACTATAATCGTTGATCTTCACGTATGTTTTACCGTTCTTCTTAACGAGTTCCACAACCTTTCCTTTCTTGCCGTGATCAAGTGCCCATGCAGCAATGAGCTGACGGTTGCGCATGTGCGCTTCTTCCACATTCTTACCAGGCTCTACGCGGTTGAGCTGAGTCATAAGACCATTGAGCATGAACTTGTAGTATTCAGCCTGATAAGCATCGGGATTATCAAGTATTCCAAGTTCCTGAAGTTTGGGATCGGCAAGATAATATAGAGCGAACAGATCGGCACGAGCCTCTTCGAGAGCGGAGCCATTTTCCTTGAGTGCTTCAGATTCAACACCCGGCATAAGCTGACCGGATGCATGACCGAGACACTCATGCAGGTCGGTGTGAAGCATGTCCGTGATGTAGAGATATTCTTCAAGCATCTTGCGTGTCGGGGCATCGATTACAAATTCTTCATTAAAACCGTTTCCGTGAGAAGCCATTTCGTATGCCTCAGTGATATTCTCGATTGTCACTGACTTGGAACCATGTTCTGCACGGATCCAGTCGGCATTCGGGAGGTTGATACCGATTGCTGTAGCAGGGAAAGCATCGCCTCCAAGCATAGCGGCGTTGATAACTTTTGCGGAAACGCCTTTCACTGAAGGCTTACGGAATTTAGGATCCACAGGAGCGTGATCCTCAAACCATTGGGCGTTGCTTGAAATTGTCTCTGTCCGTGAGGAAGCCTCCTTGTTTTTGAAATTCACGTATGACTCCCATGATCCGGTCATGCCGAGAGGGTCTCCATAGCTCTCGATAAAACCGTTTACAAAATCCACATCACATGCAGTATCTTCAGCCCAAAGAATTGAATACTCATCAAAATCGCGAAGATTGCCGGTGATATAATAGTCGATGAGTTTTGTAATATACGCTTTCTGTTCAGGACTCTCAGCTACACCTTTAGCCATGTCGAGCCAATAGATTATTTTGGCGATTGCTGGACCGTAAAGACCGTTGAGATGATAGTGTTGCTCTTTGATTTTACCATCCTCTTTTACAACGCGGGAGTTCAGACCGTATGAAATCGGTTCCTTGTCATTAGGATCTTTCAAGGCTGCATAATAAGCCTCCACTTCAGCTTGGGTGACACCATCGCCATATAGATTTGAGGCGGAGTTGGCAACCACATCAATTGATCCATCTTGATTCACCCTTTTCGGCATGACAGTGGGATCAAAGATTACAGGGGTGAGGGTAGCAAGGAGCTGTTCGCGGTTTTCTCCCGGATTAAGGGGGAGAAGATTCTCCGGAAGAGCATTAACTTGATCAGTAAAGAATGCAACTGAGAAATCAGGTGTAAACTTGTCGGTGGAGTAGTGGTGGTGAATGCCGTTGCCAAACCACACCTGTTTGAGGTATTTTTCAAACGCCTTGAATTCTTTCGAATTTTTATCACCTTTATAATTGGTGTAGATATTTTCAAGGAGTTTACGTATTTGAAGATTATATTTGCCATTTTGGTCCCAAAGTATGTCTCTGCCATACTGGGCAGCCTGAGAAAGGTAATAGACCATCTTTTTCTGGTTTAGGGAAAGACGGTCAAATTCCGGCACTTCATAACGAAGCACCTCGATATCGGCGAAACGGTCGACATGATAGTTGAAATTTTTGTCGACTACGGCTCCGGCTTGTAACGAAAGCATTGAAGCGAGAATTAATGTTGATAATGGTTTGTTCATGATTATTCTACGTAAAGCACGAGACCTTTAAGATATTCACCTTCCGGATGAGAAATATCCACCGGATGGTCTGCGGGCTGGGTTAGCTGATGAAGTATACGCACTTTCCTGCCTGATTGAGCGGCGGCTGTGAAAACGGCAAGACGGAACATCTCGCGTGTCACAACCTGGGAACATGAGAACGTAAACAATATTCCTCCCGGTTTTATCTTCTCAAATGCCTTGGCATTAAGTTTCCGATAGCCGATAAGTCCGTTCTTCAATGCCGAGCGGTGTTTGGCAAACGCCGGAGGATCCAGGATTATAAGGTCGTAGGCATCCTTTTCCATATCCGCAAGATATTTGAATGCATCTTCGGCATGGGTCTTATGGCGGGGATCGCCGGGGAAATTGAGTTCGATATTGGCATCCGTGAGGGCGGCTGCTTTAGCGGAAGAATCAACGGAATCAACCTGCAGTGCCCCTCCGCGCATTGCATATACGGAAAAACCGCCGGTATAGCAAAACATATTTAGCACCTTTCTCCCTTTTGCATATTTTTCAAGAAGTGAGCGGTTTTCGCGTTGGTCAACAAAAAATCCTGTCTTTTGTCCACGCAGCCAGTCTATATTGAAACGCAATCCGTTTTCAATAGCGATATTGCCGTCGAATTTACCGATCAGATAGTCGTTTTGCGGATCAAGCTGAGCTTTATACGGGAGTGTGGTTTCACTTTTGTAGTAGACATTTCTTATCGGCAATTCCGGGAGCTCTGTAAGTGCGTCAGCGATCTTCATGCGTTCAAAGTGCATCCCAGGAGAATGTGCCTGCACAACAGCCGTGTCTCCATATATATCGATCACAAGCCCGGGAAGGAAATCCCCTTCGCCATGCACGAGGCGAAAACAGTTATTGTCTTCGCGCATGAGCCCTAATGTCTGGCGCAGACGGCATGCTGATTCAAGTCTTGTTTTAAAGAAATCATCTGTCACAGGAGAGTCGCCGAAAGTCAACAGCCGTACGGCAATACTGCCTACTTGATAATGACCGGTACCCAAAATTTTGCCATCGGCAGATTCCACTTTTACAAGGTTACCTTCTTCCAGACCATTCGGTAAAGAGGCGATAGCCCCGGAGAAAACCCAGGGATGATGCCTGAGAATTGATTCCTCTTTTCGTGGTTTAAGTTTTATTGTTTTCATGTAGATATGTTGGCATTATTTGAAAAGACGGACAATGTCCATTCCGTTTGCATAGAGAAGAAGGAGAATCAATAGACCCATTCCGATCATCTGCGCATATTCGAGGAATTTTTCAGATGGCTTCCGTCTTGTAATTACTTCATATAGTAAAAAGAGAACATGCCCTCCGTCAAGTGCCGGGATAGGCAAAATGTTCATGAACGCGAGTGCTACAGAAAGGAAGGCGGCAATGTTCCAGAATGCAATCCAGTCCCATTTTTCAGGGAAGATAGCTCCTATAGATCCAAATCCGCCAACGCTCTTGGCCCCTTCTTTTGTGAATACCAGTTTCATCGACTGTGCGTATGAGGTAAGTTTGTCGGTTCCCATCTCTATACCTCTCGGCACAGACTGAAGAAGTGAATATCTCTTTTCTTCAGTATTATAGAATTTTGACGGATCTATCTCAAGTCCTACCCCCATTTTTGATGCATCCGACAGCGCCACAGGAATTGACAAAGTGTCTGTACTGGCATTCACATTTCTTATAACCGTTAATGTCACGGTTTCATTTTCATGACCGGCGAGAGTGGGAAGGAACTTATCGAGGGAAAGGGTGGGCACACTATCTATTGCGATGATTCTGTCTCCGACCTTTATACCGGCTTTCGCAGCGCCCTCTCCATTTACAACCTGTGAAATCTGGGCAGGTATGCGGTAGGTCATGAAGTTTATCATTGCCGTGTCGCTCTTGGTCTCCTTATCAATTGCAAATATAAAATCTTTGGGAATCTTGATGCCTACGGTGTCCGTGCCGTTACGAAGCACTTTGACTACGTCAGCCTGAATCATTTTCATCCTTGCCTCACCGGGGACAAGCAGCTCCTCTCCGTCAGCATAGAGCGGGATATCACCATCACGGAATCCAATCTTTTGAGCTTCTCCGGAATATGCCATACCCATCTTGGCATCCTTGAAGGGGACATATTTTTCACCTGTCGCATAAACTATACCTGCATAAATCAGGATAGCGAGCAGGAAGTTGAACAGAACTCCGGCTATCATAATTAACAGACGTTGCCATGCCGGCTTTGACCGGAATTCCCATTCTTTTGCCGGCTGTTTCATCTGCTCTTTGTCCATCGACTCATCGATCATTCCGGCAATTTTACAATATCCTCCTAGTGGCAACCACCCGATACCGTATTCAGTATCACCCCAAAAAGAAGATTTCTTCTTTTTTCCTTGTTTGGATGATCCCTCAGATTCTGAGTAATTATCCGGTTCTGCATTGGAGAGATTTTTTTGTTTGCCGAACCCACCTATGTATTTTTTAGGTTTCCATTTGAACAGCTCAGTCCAGGGATCGAAGAAAATATAAAATTTTTCCACTTTCACTCCGAAAATACGGGCGAATAGGAAATGACCGAATTCATGAATGATCACCAACAAGGCGAACGCCATTATAAGCTGAGTGGCTTTGATAAGAAATGTATCCATTAACAGGACGGTATTACCGCAAAATAAATTGTTGAAAAATTAATGTTATAACTAAGAATGCCTTGATCAGGAATTGTGGGATAGCCATTCATCGGCTATTGCGAGCGCTTCGGTATTAGTCGCGATGAGATCTTCAAGAGTGGGAGAACTGATGAAGGGAGCTTTCTCCATCGTGGCATAAGCTATGCGTGGCATATCCGTGAATTTGATTCTTCCGGAAAGAAACGCTGCTACACCTCTTTCATTTGCCGCGTTTAAAATGCACGGCATGTTACCGCCATTCCTGATTGCCTCAAACGCATATGACAAAAGGGGAAATTTATCGTAATCCGGAGCCTCGAAAGTAAGATTGGCATATTGAGAAAGTGTCAAACCGGGCTTGTCTGTGGTCAGTCTGTCAGGATAGCCGAGAGCATACCTGATTGGAAGATGCATATCGGGCACACCAAGCTGTGCTTTTATAGAACCATCGTTGAATTCCACCATAGAATGTACTATGCTTTGAGGATGTACCACAACTTCAATCCTATCGGCAGGGCAACCGAAAAGCCAGTGCGCCTCAATCATCTCAAACCCTTTGTTCATCATTGAAGCGGAGTCTATGGTTACCTTTGCTCCCATATCCCAATTGGGGTGATTGAGAGCATTGGCGACCGTGACATTTTCAAGTTGAGATTTGGTAAGTTTCCTAAACGGTCCGCCGCTTGCTGTGAGAAGTATTTTCCTTGCCTGAGAGGTCTTTTCACCCACAAGACATTGGAAAATTGCAGAATGTTCACTGTCGACAGGAACAATTTCAGATGGGGAATTCTTTAACATTGATGTGATGACTTCTCCTGCAACAACCAGTGTCTCCTTGTTTGCAAGGGCTATAGTCTTTCCCGCATTTATTGCCGCAACAGTAGGTATGAGCCCGCTATATCCTACCATAGCTGTGACAACCACATCAACTTCCGGAAGAGTAGTGGAGTCTGCAATTGCCTGCGGTCCCTGTTCCACTTTGATCGGAAGATCTGAAAGTGCATCTTTCAACAAAGGATAAGCGGCTTGATCGGCTATGACAACTTTTTCAGGTAGAAATTTACGTGCTTGTTTGGCGAGTAATTCCCAATTTTTTCCTGCCGTCAATACACATGCACGAAATTTTTGAGGATATTCCTCAATTATATCAAGAGTTTGAGTGCCGATGCTTCCGGTACTCCCCAAGATTGCGATATTCTTTATTTGATTATCCACTGTCTATTAGATAAAATTATATCAATATTTTATAAACGCCCCCTTCCTACTTCCTCATCAATTATGGGATATCGGGGTGTCGATGTGTTTTTATCTCCTAAATAATCATAAGGAATCAGTTGATTCCCGTTATGCCACATTTCTATGGTTATGATCTCATTTTTTCTTGAATTACCCGACGCTGTCAATGCTATTATCTGTCCGCCGGTAACTAAATCTCCGGGTTCTACCAATAGTGTGCCAAGTCGGTTGCAGCGGCTCAGAAATCCCTTGGAGTGCTGAATGATAACGGCTGTGCCGCCACCTTCCCTTACCGATTGTGATACCGCAATTACCCTGCCGTCAGCTATGGCTGCTACCGGAGAACCTTTTGACAATATGATTTCAGCTTTGACTGCATCTTTGGTTTTATCTGTCACCACACTTTCGTCATTGACAGGAGTAAACATCATGCTTTCAGCGGCAAGCGGCGCGATTACGGAGATGTTGTATTTTTCTCTTTCTCTCATCATGGAAAGAAATTTTCTCTCCTCATAAGAAGTGGGCAAAATAGAATCTGCATAAAAAGGCACATCTATCTGTGAAACCTCTGATGGTTTTGCTGCTGTGTCTGTATTGGTGATTGCCGGGTTTAATACAGACATTATATTTGAAATATAGGCAGCATTGGTTTCATATATTTGTTGAAGAGAATCTAATCGCATGTGATGTTCTTCAGTAGCAGCTCGTTCAGAATCTTTCAGATAGCCCGGGAGAAGATTCTTTACTGGCGTAAAACCTACAAGTATGGCACCTATAAACATTAAAAACAGAGCGATGATAACACCTGCAATAATATACTTCATTGGCGAAGCGCTGACTTGAATAATCTTTTCAAGCCGCGACCCGTCTTCCAGTATAAGTGTGTATCTTTTCTTTGTTCTCATTCTGATTTGGAGATGTCGGGTTAAAAATGTTAAATCCACACTTCTCCAACAAACTGCGAAATTAATCAAAAAGACGGAGACTTCAAAATATTAACCATAAGCATTTATCAACTATCGTCCGCATTATCTTTGAATTATTATGAGAGTTGTAAACCCAAAGGTAGACAATGGCTTGTTTACCGCATCCATGACAGCCGTTATTTATTGGATTATGATTAATGAACCAAAAAAAACAGTAAATGTTATTTAGATAAACATTATTCTATTCCATATTCTTAAAAAGTTTAATTATGAAAGCTAAGAATCTTTACTATTTAATGGCACTTTGTGCTGGGAGTTTTGTGCTGGCTCCTAAAGCAAATGCTCAAGACGTGGTAGTCGAAGAAGATGCAGTTTCTGTAACTGAATATTCATGTGACAATACCGACCGTTACTATCAGAGTTGGCGAAACAATTGGTTTATCCAGCTTGGAGCCGGTGTCAACCAGCCTTTCGTGGAAAGAGGTATTAACGGAGCAAAGGCACCCGGACACGCTGTTCGCCGTCAGAATATGACAGCTACTTATAATGTTGGCGTCGGTCATTGGTTCTCTCCCTACATAGGTCTTCGACTTAACGGTTTTGCCGGATCACTACATTGGAATAATCCAAATGGTGACGTGCCTGGTGTAAGCGGATGGTCAAAAGCAAAGCATGTCAACATGAATCTGGAATTCATGTGGGATATGTGTAACAGTATAGCAGGTGTTAATCCTGACCGCGTTGTCAGTGTTATTCCCTTTGTCGGTGTCGGTGGTGATTATACGTGGGGATTCGGTGATGCGGTTGCTTCAAATATTGAACGTCCCCATAGCGGCAAGATTAAAAATACAAGTTGGACACTTCCTGTGACAGCAGGAGTTCAGTTCCGTTTCCGTTTGTGTAAATATGTAGATTTCTTTGCTGAAGCACGTGCATCATTCTATGGCGACAACTGGAACGGGTGTAGCTACGGCAGACCTATCGAGGCAAACGTCGCAGCAGTAGGTGGTTTCAATTTCAATATCGGCGGACGTACATGGGGCAGTTACAATGATTGCGCAACAATGAGTCAGCTTGCTGAACTAAACAACGAAGTTAATAACCTCCGAGCTGAAAATCTTGCATCCGCACAGACAATCGCCGCTCTCGAGAGTCAACTCCCTTGTCCCGAACCGGTTGTCCAGAAAGATTGTGCTAATGCTCCTCTTATGACCACCGTAAGGTTTACGATTAATTCTGACAAGATCATGCCCACTGAAGAGGTAAATGTCTATAATATGGCAGAATGGCTGAAAGCGAATCCGGATCAGAAGGTTGTAGTTGTAGGTTATGCTGATAAAGATACCGGTACAAGCGATTACAACATGGGACTTTCAAAGAGAAGGGCAGACGCTGTTGCCGATCAGTTGATCAATAAATATGGTATTTCTGCAGATCGTCTCATCGTTAAATATGATGGCTCAAATGTTCAGCCATACAACACCAATGATTGGAACCGTATAGTCATCTTTACTCAGGAAGATAAATAATTAAAGCGCATATATAAATTATATAAGGTTTATTATATGAGGAGAGGCACACTTTTAAGGAGGTTGCCTCTCCTTTATTTATATGGTAAGAATATTGATCCATAAAGGCAATTTTATCCTGCGAAATGGAATAAGTGAGCATTGTATAAAATAAACATAAATTTTTTTGAATTTTTTTTTGAAAATCTTTGGCGGTTTAAAAATAACATTGTATTTTTGCAACGAAAATAGGGCTTCAACCCAAGGTTGGCACACAAGTAGCTTGCACTATGATTGCAATGGGTTGAAAAAACTGTTTTTTGCTAAGTCAACTTATAATCTAACCATAAATCTAATTTAAAAGCACATGAACATCTCTGAAATCATGGCTGCCCTTGAGGCAAAGCACCCCGGTGAGAAAGAATATCTCCAGGCTGTGAAAGAAGTTCTCCTTTCAGTGGAGGAAGTATATAACCAGCATCCTGAATATGAGAAGGCACGCATTATCGAACGTATGGTTGAGCCTGATCGTATCTTCACTTTCAGAGTTACTTGGGTAGACGATAAAGGAGAAGTGCAGAACAACATCGGTTATCGTGTTCAGTTCAATAACGCGATCGGTCCCTACAAAGGAGGTATCCGTTTCCATGCTTCTGTCAACCTCTCAATCCTCAAATTCCTCGGTTTCGAACAGACATTCAAGAATGCACTTACCACTCTTCCCATGGGTGGAGGTAAAGGTGGTTCTGACTTCAGCCCCCGCGGTAAGAGCGATGCTGAGATCATGCGTTTCTGCCAGGCGTTCATTCTCGAACTTTGGCGTAACCTCGGTCCCGATCGCGACGTTCCCGCAGGTGATATCGGCGTAGGTGGTAGAGAAGTTGGTTACATGTATGGCATGTACAAGAAACTCGCCCGCGAAAACACAGGTACATTTACAGGTAAGGGTCTTTCATTCGGCGGTAGCCGTCTTCGTCCTGAAGCAACCGGTTATGGCGCAATCTATTTCGTACAGAATGTATTGAAACAGAACTGGAATGAGACTCTCGCAGGCAAGACTGTGGCTATTTCCGGTTTCGGTAATGTTGCATGGGGTGCAGCTCAGAAAGCTACTGAACTCGGTGCTAAGGTTATCACAATCTCAGGTCCTGACGGTTATATCCTTGATCCTGCCGGTCTTGATGCTGAGAAGATCAATTATATGCTCGAACTTCGTGCATCAGGCAACGACGTTGTCGCTCCTTATGCTGATAAGTTCCCCGGCTCAACTTTCTTCCCCGGCAAGAAACCTTGGGAGCAGAAAGTGGACATCGCTCTTCCTTGCGCAACCCAGAACGAACTTGGCGGCGAAGATGCTAAGCAGCTCATCGCTAACGGTGTTCAGCTTTGTGCTGAGGTCAGCAACATGGGATGTACTCCCGAAGCTATCGATGCATTCATTGCTAACAAGACTGTATATTGCCCCGGTAAAGCTGTCAACGCAGGTGGCGTAGGCGTATCAGGTCTTGAAATGAGCCAGGATGCTGAACACCTACAGTGGAGTGCAGCCGAGGTTGACAACAGACTTCATGAGATGATGAGTTCTATCCACCATGCTTGTGTAGAATATGGCACACAGGAAGATGGCTACATCAACTATATGAAGGGTGCCAACATTGCAGGCTTCCTCAAGGTTGCAGACGCTATGATGGGTCAGGGTATCATCTGATACTTTCCTTGAAAGCGACAAAATATATATCCGTTTGTGAAAACGGAAAAACGAAAAAGAGTAATTGAAAATAAGAGTAATTGAAATGTTTCATCAGCAGAGACTGGCAGCTCGAGAGAGTAGCCAGTCTTTCTTTTTTTTGCTCAAAAATTGGGATAATCGCAAAATAAGTATTAACTTTGCAGAACAAAAGGACAATCTTGGTTGAGCCTTTGAATACAATCAGCCGCAATAGCTCAGTTGGTAGAGCATTTCATTCGTAACGAAAAGGTCCCGGGTTCGAGCCCCGGTCGCGGCTCAGCGGAGTGGTCGAAAACCACTCCTTTTTTATTAAAAATATAATGTCATGAATCAAACTTTACGACGTCATGAAAGGGTGGATGTGGCGGATGTGCTGCGAGGTTTTGCAGTGCTTGCCATAATCCTGCTTCATTCTATCGAGCATTTCAACTTCTATTCTTTTCCCGACACTTCAACACAGTCAAATTGGTTGAATTTTACCGATAAGGCTATATGGGACGGTCTTTTCTTTATGTTCGGAGGAAAGGCATACGCAATCTTTGCTTTGCTTTTCGGTTTTAGTTTCTTTATCCAGCATGACAACCAGCGGATGAAGGGTAACGACTTTCGTTTGCGTTTTTGTTGGAGACTGTTGCTTTTGTTTTTGGTTGGTCAGATCAACGCTATGTTCTTTACAGCTGAGATTCTTGTGATGTATGCACTCATAGGTTTTGTGTTGGTTTTGACATGTAAGCTTTCAACAAAATCGGTTGTTATAATCGCTTCAATCTGCATGATACAGCCATATGCGATCTATCAGATGTTTATGTCTATAGCAGATCCGGCTTTTGAACCTTTTACCATCAACACCAGTGAATATTGGGCTGCAACATTCGCTATGCAAAGCGGGGGATCGTTTCTTGAGACTGTCAAAGTCAACCTATGGGAAGGTCAGCTTGCTTCGCTTGCGTGGGCATGGGATCATGGTAGAATTTTCCAGACTGCAGCGCTATTCATGTTTGGTATGTTGATAGGTAGAGAAGGATGGTTCCTTCGCAAAAATCTACATAAATGGGGAGTCGTCCTTGCAATAGCGCTTGCTGCATTTTTCCCGCTATATGGATTGAACAATATGGTCGGGAATTATATTGAAGACACAAGAATATTAGTGCAATTAAAGCTTGTCTTATCTTCACTTGCCAATATCTCCTTTATGCTGATACTTGTATGTGGAATATTATTTGGCTATTACTGCACGACAAAATTGAGTGGTCTGTTATCACTGCTGATCCCTTATGGACGAATGAGCATGACCAACTATGTGACACAGGGAATAATCGGTTCAGCTTTGTTCTACCACTGGGGACTATATCTTCGTCTCGGCATCACGGCAAGTGAATTGGTCGGTATAGGAATTTTCTTTGTTCAATATTGTTTCTGTAGGTATTGGGCAAATCATCATAGCCACGGACCCTTGGAATATTTATGGAAAAAAGCCACATGGATTGAATTTCCCTGGGCAAAATCCAAATAACCTTTATATTTTGCATGACTAAGCGGAATTATTGTTAATTTTGCAATGGAAAACCTTATATTTTGGTTGACTAATCTAAATCTTAAATTTACAGACATGAAAAAAGAGATCAATTCATCAAAGGCTCCCGGAGCTATCGGCCCCTACAGCCAGGCAGTGATGACAGGCAATCTTATTTTTGTATCAGGCCAGCTTCCTATCAATGCCGCAACCGGAGAAATGCCATCTGACATCAAGGCGCAGACTGCACAGAGCATCAAGAATATTCAGGCAATCCTTGCTGAAGCAGGTGCAACACTCGACAATGTTCTTAAAACTACGGTTTATCTTGCAGACATGAGCCTTTTTGGAGCTATGAACGAGGTATATGCAGAATATTTCAAGGCAGTATATCCTGCACGCGCGGCATTTGCCGTAAAAGAACTTCCCAAGCAGGCACTTGTTGAAATTGAAGTTGTAGCAGCACTCTAATTTTTATCTTAATAAATTCTGTAGTGGTTAAGGGACAGGATGTTTGTTTTTTAACCCTACAGAATTCTTTTTATAATAAACTTGAATCTATTAAGGATAGGATTTATAATAGAATTATGATAAGTTATCTGCAAATTGAGAAACTGACAAAATCATTCGGCGACAGGGTGTTGTTTTCTGATGTCACACTCGGAGTATATGAGGGTGACAAAATAGGATTGATTGCAGCAAATGGTGCAGGAAAAACCACGTTTCTTAATATTATAGCGGGCAAGGAGGATTATGACAGTGGAAATGTTGTTTTTAGAAATGATTTGAGAGTGGGATATCTATCTCAGTTGCCACCTTTTGATCCCGAAGAAACGGCTATTTCTTACGCTACCCCGGAACCCTTACGTGCAGATGACTTTACATGCCAGGACCGTGCCCGCCAGATGCTTTATCAATTCAGGATTACTGACTTGACCCAGAAAATGGGCACCATGTCAGGTGGACAGGTGAAACGTGTGGCTTTGGCAAAGACGTTGTTGACAGAACCTGACCTGCTTATTCTTGACGAGCCAACCAATCATCTTGATATTGAGATGGTGGAATGGCTTGAGAATTATCTCACGCGTCAGCGGATAACCCTGCTTATGGTGACGCACGACCGATATTTCCTCGATAAGGTATGCAACAAGATTATCGAGATTGATAGGGAGGCAGTCTATTCCTATGATGGCAACTACGACTATTACCTTGAGAAAAGGCAGGAGCGTTATGATGCCATGAATTCGGAGCTTGCTAAAGTGAAGAATCTTCTTCGCACAGAACTTGATTGGATGCGAAGGCAGCCGCAGGCACGTGGTTCAAAAGCCAAATACCGAATAGACAACTTTCATCAGTTGGAAGCTAAGAGCAAGATCAATCTTAACACAAAGGAGCTTTCTTTGGGTAATGGGTCTTCTTATATAGGTTCTAAGATTTTTGAAGCAAAGGATGTTTCAAAATCATTTGGCGACAAAGTGATTCTTGAAAATTGGAGCTATACTTTTGCAAGATATGAAAAGGTTGGTATCGTCGGAGATAATGGAGCTGGCAAGACCACCTTTATTAAGCTGCTCCTTGGACAGCTCCAGCCTGACAGCGGTTCGTTCGACATTGGACAGACTGTAAAATGGGGATATTATAGTCAGGAGGGAATGACCGGATTCGATGAAAAGAAGAAAGTTATAGATGCAGTAAGAGAAATAGCGGAAGAAGTGCGGATTGATGACAAGACAAGGCTTTCGGCTTCTCAATTTCTTACGCGTTTCTTATTTACACCTGAAACGCAGCAGAAATATATATTCAAACTAAGTGGAGGAGAGAGGAGACGATTATATCTTGCTACTGTTTTAATGAAGAATCCTAACTTTCTTATCCTCGATGAACCTACAAATGATCTTGATATCTTGACACTGACTGTCCTTGAAGATTATCTTGCAAACTTCAAAGGTTGTGTTATAGTAGTAAGCCATGACCGTTTCTTCCTTGATAGAATAGTAGACCATCTGTTTGTGTTTAAGGGAAATGGTGTGGTTAAAGATTTCCCGGGCGATTATTCCACCTATCGTCATTGTGTGCAGGAGGAACAGAAGGAATTACGTGCATTGGAGACTGCGGCACAGCAGTCTGTGCAGACATCTAAAATTTCAAGTAAGCCTCGCACCGAACAAAAACAGAAACTATCATTTAAGGAAAAAAAGGAGCTTGACGCTTTAACTGCAAGGGTGGAAGAATTGGAAAAGGAGAAAGCAATGCTGGAAACAGAGATGTCTTCAGGTAATATGGACCATACGGCCATAACGGCAGCTGGCAAAAGGATGGAAGAGATTATATCTGAAATTGACGAATCGGAATTCCGATTGTTGGAATTAATGGAAAAGGAATAAAGACAATGAAAAAATATTTAATTGCGCTTATAGGTATAGGGATGATGTCTACTTGCAGTTTTGCTCGTATACCTAAAAAGTTAATGCCTACCGAGAAAGAAAAGATAGCGTTTCTTAATGAGGCGGATGATTTTATCGACGATATGGCAGAAGGTTTGCAGGACCGACAGTGTGATGCTGTCTTACACGCCATGAGAGGGCAGACAGGTGAGTTGACAAATGTCAGAATGTCACGTAATGTTACGGTAGATTTGTCTGAGAATGTTGAACGAAAAGATATAATAGGCGATGGCTCTGCACGGGGAATAAAGATGCGACTCTATAAGCCCAAGACTTTAGGCAAATCTCCATTACCCTTGTTGGTTTATTTTCATGGAGGGGGATGGGTGTTTGGCAGCATAAATTCATGTTCAGGCTATTGTGATGCGTTGGCAGCGTCTGGAAAAGTCATGGTTTTGGCAGTGGATTATAGTCTTGCACCGGAGAATCCGTTTCCTTCAGGATTGATGGATTGCGTCTCTGCAGTGGAATATGCCGTGTCACATATAGAGGAGTGGGGGGGCTCCCTCTCGCTTATAAGCGTTGGAGGTGATAGTTCCGGGGGAAATCTTGCCGTTGCAACCGCATTGTATCTGCAAGATCAGCCACAACCTATAGAATTGAAATCTTTGGTTTTGTTCTATCCAGTTGTAAAAGCGTATGCTGATAAATCAGCTTCATGGAAAGAATATTCACGTGGATATGGTCTTGATTCAAGGCTAATGAATTCTTTTAATGAAGCTTATGTGAATAATGTCTCGGCAAAGGCAGACGATAAGAATTATGATGTTCGCAATCCTCTGATTTCGCCGGCGGAGGCGGAAAAAATAAAACTTGCAAAATTACCTCCTGTCTTGATCATTGGTGCGGAAAGAGATATTCTTTATGATCAAGGGAAAGATTTTGCAAGCACGTTAAAACAATTAGGGAATGACGTGGAACATATCACATTCCAGGGAGCCGTTCATCTATTTATCACAGTAAAAGGACAGCCTACAGCATTTTCTAAAGCTGTGTCTCTTACAGACGCTTTCCTTATGGATAAATGATGAAAATCATTTTGATTTATTTCCGGAAGATGATTTTGCTATTCTTTTCAGTCGTTCAGGTGTCAGAAGAGTATGTTTCTTCTGGCACCTGAATGCGTTAAGCTGTAGAGGAGTAAGTCTTACAGCAGATTCAAAATCAGGACGAGGTATATCTTTAATATTATTATTCATAAAAAGAGATTATTAATTCTGTTCTTTTTTGTTTTCAATTAGCGGCATTATTGCATTTATCCCGAGCATCACGGCAAGATAGGTAAGACCGAGAATAAAGAATTGGGGTGCTATTGGGTATGCCATTTTCAACCAGCCTCCAAATAGGTAGCAGAAGAAAAGAAGCCAAAGGGAGCCTTGAACACAGACACAAAGCGTACACCATTTGTGCGCCTTGAATTTCTGATACCAGATGCTCCAAAATGTAAAAGGAAGGCAACATAAATTGCACAATGCAAGCCATGGGAGCATTTGGGGTAACAGCAATAGGGTTAGGAGACTCACTGAAAAATAAGAGAATCCTACTTCACTCCATCCGAAAATACCAAAAAATTTTGATGCTTTCATTTCAAGAATACTGTCACACCCACCTTCCTGAAGCACTTTACAGACCCTGTCGGCGGCTGGATTATGAATATTAAGTGATTTTTGTACAAGGAGATATGTAAAGTACAACCCACATAAATCAATAGCGCTTATAAGAATTGTAGATATGCTATGATAGATTCCATTCGCGATAAAGAGATAAATAAAAATTATGGCACATGCACATGCCAACACTTTTTTCTTGGCACGCATGAAAAATTCCACTCTTGCGTGGAGATGATAGTCGGGTTCTTCCGCATTTGGAGAAGGATATGATAGGACAACATTACCGTTCCATGCCTTTATAAATTCAGTCAAAGGCATGGTTTCTGTTACTCCATAAGTGAGATAGGTGATCTTGTCGGTGGAAATGTTTGTGACTATAACAAATCCACGTGGTGTATCGGCAAGAAAAGGTGGAGTGATTTTGGAAATTTCGTTTTTATCTTTTAAAAGATACCCCTCCGATTTTATGCCATACTCCTGTAGAAGTTTCGTAAAACCGAACATGGTTTGAAATGGCATCTTGCTGAAACGGGTGTTGGAATAATCATATGTGTATGGCACTCCGAGAGCGCTGAGATAGTCGGCTATGAGGGTATGTCGTTCGGTCTGTGTAATCATGACTCGGATAATATTTAAAGCGAGGGCATATGCCCCCGCTTATATGCGTTAAAGGAAAGATTGGATTTTGTCAAGGAGGTATTGTCCCTCCATTTCTCCACTTTCTTTCCACACCGGTTTCCCATTCTTGTATATTATGAATGTTGGAGTGCCTGTGACACCTTCATCGGCGGCAAGTTCATCATTCTTATCAATATCTATTTGATAGATATTGACGGTCCCGTCAAGAAGTTCAGAAATCTGTTGTACAACCGGTTCCATTCTTTGGCAATGTCCACACCAGGTTGCAAAAAATTCCACTAATACTACGGGGGTGGAATTGATGGCTTGAGTGTATTCTTTCATAAGACAAATTAAGATTAATTGTATTTTGCAGTTCCTGTCATTACGTCGAAAGTTGCTCGGAACTACGTTTAATATTAGAATTGAAGAAAACTTTGATTATAGAACATTCTAAAGATAGTGAAAGTTTACATCAGGATAACTCATTATGTTCAGGAGAATATATAGGTTTAAGAGTTGTTAATGTGGCGCGAATAATGAACAGATACCACATTGATTGTGTTTATAATAAGATAAATAAACAACTAAAAAACATATTAAAAATGAAAAAGTTATTATTTTCAATAATTGCGATTTTAGGTTTTGTCGGTTTTGCAAAAGCTGATGATACTTATGCCCACGATGCTTCAGTGCTCCCTAAGGCTGCACAGACCACTATAGCTAACAATTTCAAAGCAAAGGTCAGTGTTGTGAAGATTGATAAGGACTTTGGTCGTATCAGTGAATATGAAACTATTCTTACTGATGGCACTGAAATAAGTTTTGACCGTGACGGAAATTGGGAGAATGTGGAAGTCAACAACATGCATTCTGTTCCTGCCGGATTTATTCCGAAAGAGATCCGTGCTTATGTGAACAGCAATCATAAAGGGATGCGCATTGTAGGTATTGACAAGGAACGAAGCGGTTATGATGTAGAATTGTCTAATGGTATTGAAATGAAATTTGATAAAACAGGTAAGTTCTTACGTTATGATGATTGATTTACATTAATAATAAAAAACATACGGGACCGTGATAATGTCGCGGTCCCGTATGTTTTTAGCGGTTTTAATTACAAAGAAATTTCTTTAGATTATTTAGAAGTTGAGTAGGGTATAAGCGATAATCCCAAATTGAAAACGGTTGTTCGTTCTATAGCCTGGGGAAGCATAGAAATAGCTTTTTCAAGATCAGGCAGCAAAGGTGCGAAAGTTGGATCTGAACTTATGTATAATTTGAGGGCTCCGATAATAGAACTGTCTTCAAGAATAGGAGTTATGAATGCTGTAAGAATATTTATTGCCATCTCTGTATCTATATAAATTTTAAGAGATTTCTGTGGTGTCGAGCCTGCCTGTCCTTCAGTTATACTGTAAACCAAAGGTATGCCTTCAGGTATCATTGGCAATAATTGGGGCATTAGATTTTTCATAACCTTTATGCCAAGCGGGGATGTCATGATATCTTTTATAGCGATCATCCCGGATTTATTACCGGTTGCAGAATTATCATTGTTACTTCCTGCCTGCCAGAGCCCATGTGCATTGAGATCCACTTCCGATTCGGGTGTTGAACCTGATGTGGATTGAAGTATGAAACTAAAGAATGAGAGAGGGTTGACATATAGCTTGATCAATCCGGGAGCCGCTATCACATATTGGTATCCGTTTGGATAAGTCTGAGCGAGATGGTATGCACCTCCCACAGAGGATATATAGGTGAAAAGGATATTTCCGTCAGGAAGGAAAGACATCGCTTTTAGTGACTCGAAGATAGCTTCGCTTATCGACATGTAGGCTGTATTGTTGTATACAGGTATAATTGGGGCTACAGTTATTGCGGAAAGCAAGGGACTGAGATTGAAATCTACCCCGGAGATAGGATCATATTGCCAGTCAGTAAATACCGGAAGTGATTTGAAAGAGCCGTCGGTGCTTTTTTCAACAGGTGCGGGCATCCATGCGGAAGGGGCTATTCCTCCGGATTTTAACTTGGCATCGGAGATATAAAGTTTCAATTTATCTTGTGATGCATATCCCTCGTATGAATAAGTGCAGTATGTTTCGTCGCCGGTGTCGGAAAATTCCCAATATTGACCTGTGTCGCGTAGCGAAACTTGGATAGATGTCTCAGGACTTCCCGGGATTATTCCGGGAGAGGGTATTTCTCCTGTCAATCCGAATCCTGATATTTGGCTAAGATTGAAAGTTGAATAAGCTTTGACAATAGCTTTGTCACCATCCTGGGCAAAAATTACGGTTTTCCCCGGCATTTTATTGCCATTGTAATACAGTTCAAGTCCTGTGGCATCTGTATATGTCTTTTCTTTGATAGGGGAAAGGGGAGAGGAACTATCATCATTGCTACAGGCTGTAAGCGGTAGCAATGAGAGGATTACAATATTAGTATAGATGTGTTTCATAGCAGAATCATTTTCTAAATATAACGAATGAAATCAGTTTAGTGTTTAAGAGCGTGTTCTATAAAATTCCCGTCACGGAGGTATGGTGATTTTTTTTGAAATAATGCTCTCTAAAATTTAAAATAGTAGTGAAATTTAGAAATAAAAACGGCGTCATTGTCAACAGACAATGACGCCGAATATGCAATTGTGTGAAACTTTTTAAATAACGTAGTCTACGCATGCGCGATCTTCCTTGTAGGGGGCAATGATTTGTACTGCCGCTACGTGAGCTGGATGAGCAGAGTATTTAGCCACATCTTCAAGTGTCTCGGCAGTAGCTGTGAGCACAAGATCCCACGTTTCTTTAGGATTTTGGTTTATTCCTACTTCTATGCTCTTGAGCTCCTCTATCTGATCTGGGAGGGCAACAAGTGCTTCGGCAAATTGACGTGCCACATTCTGGCGTTCTTCATCGTTGCCTTTGAATTTGAATGTTACAATATGCTTTACCATGTCGGTTAAGTGTTTAGGGTTTATTGTTTAGGGTACAGACGTTCTCGGGCTGCCGCAACTTTATCATCAGTGATGTAGTCATCATAATCCATCATCTTGTCAATGATGCCGTTGGGCGTGAGTTCAATCACACGGTTGCAGACAGTCTGGATAAATTCATGGTCATGGCTCGCCATCAGGATAACCCCCTTGAAAGCTTGAAGCGTATTGTTGAAAGCCTGAATGGATTCAAGGTCGAGATGGTTGGTAGGAGAATCAAGCACAAGTGTGTTGGCGTCGGTTAGCATCATGCGGGCGATCATACAGCGGATCTTTTCACCTCCCGAAAGCACACTTGCTTTCTTTAGTACTTCTTCACCACTAAAAAGCATTTTGCCTAAAAATCCCTTGAGATAAATTTCGGAAGAATCCTTACTGTATTGGCATAGCCAATCCACCAGATTGAGTTCAGTGTCGAAGAAGCTGCTGTTGTCGAGGGGAAGATATGCTGTGGTGATGGTCTGTCCCCAGTCATAGTCTCCTTCGTCTGCCTTACGATTGCCATTGATAATCTCAAAGAGAGCGGTCATGGCACGCGGATCGCGACTTAAGAATGCCACTTTATCTCCCTTCTCAATCTGGAAATTCACATCGCTGAAAAGCACTTCTCCGTCGACCGTTGCCTTGAGCCCTTTGACTTCCAAAATCTTGTTGCCCACTTCACGGTTGGGAGTGAATATAATTCCCGGATAGCGACGGGAAGACGGCTTGATCTCTTCCACATTAAGCTTCTCCAGCATTTTCTTTCTGCTGGTTGTCTGCTTGCTCTTTGCAACATTTGCACTGAATCGCTGTATAAATTCAAGAAGTTCCTTCCGTTTTTCTTCTGCTTTTTTATTTGCCGCCTGTTGCTGACGAAGAGCAAGTTGTGAAGATTGATACCAGAAACTGTAGTTGCCGGCAAAGAGGGATATCTTATTATAGTCGATGTCGAGTGTATGGGTGCTAACCGCATCAAGGAAGTGACGGTCGTGGCTGACAACAAGAACGGTGTTCTCGAAATTGGCGAGATAGTTTTCCAACCATGCCACAGTTTCGAGGTCAAGGTCGTTGGTTGGCTCGTCAAGCAGAAGGTTGTCAGGGTTCCCGAAGAGTGCCTTGGCAAGAAGCACACGTACTTTTTCGTTTGCACTCATATCTTTCATGAGCATATAGTGACGGTCTTCTTTTATACCAAGCCCGCTTAGGAGAGCTGCTGCATCGCTTTCAGCATTCCATCCTTCGAGTTCTGCAAATTTTTCTTCAAGTTCGGCAGCCTTTATACCGTCCTCATCTGAAAAATCAGGTTTTGCGTAAATTGCATCCTTTTCCTGCATGATGTTCCAAAGTACGGTATGACCGCGAAGCACGGTTTCAATCACTGTGCATTCATCAAACTCAAAGTGATCCTGGCTGAGGACTGACAAACGTTCTCCAGGTCCGAATGTCACAGTGCCGTGAGTAGGGGAGAGCTGCCCTGATAGGATTCTCATAAGGGTGGACTTACCGGCACCGTTTGCCCCGATAATACCATAGCAATTGCCGTGGGTAAAAGTCAGGTTTACATCTGAAAAAAGTGTTCGTTTCCCGAACTGTATGCCTAAATTGCTTACCTGTATCATTTATATATTAATTGTCTTTCCGTAATTTCATTGCAAAGTTACTGATTTTTGAGCAAATAGACAAATTGAAAAAAGAGAGACACCCTATAAAGGTTGCCTCTCCCAATTACTAATGAATCTTTGCGTGGTGCTTCATTAATCTTGAGTACTGATAAATCAGTCAATAATTCTGGCGGAGTTTGTATTTAATTGCGTTGAATAATTTCTTATATAACAAAAAATATGACATGTCGGTTCGTAGATGCCGGCATGTCATATTGTGAAAGTAATGTAATATTATTTATTTTGGGAAGCCACTCCTTAGTGCCCTCTGGGTACGTTGATGTTATATTTGTTGAAAATATTTGTTGCTCCCCTTTCAAAAATTTGCCAGTGATATTTTTGTGAGGCCGGTATCTTTTCAGGCATCCACGATGGTATCACCTTATAATTTGAATTTCCTTCAGGTTTGGCTGCGAAAAGGGTGTCGTAGACAGCATGGCTGAATTTTGCTTTGCCGTCGGAATCCCTTATTATTGTCGCCTTCACCATTGCGCCTCCACGAGTGTCGGCTGTTTTCATATTTGAAATAAAATTGCCTAAGGAATACACTATAAGGACATCTTTGTTCTCTTTGTCATTATGCACTACTTTCATTGGCTGCACTACATGAGGATGACCTCCGATTATTAAATCTACGCCTTGTTTTACAAGAAAATCAGCAAGGTCACGTTGTGGCTGATTCTCCAAAAGCACGTATTCTATTCCCCAATGCATGTTGACGACAATAATTTCAGCTCCCGCATTGCGGGTGGATGTAATTTCCTTTGCCATCTTGCTTTTATCGATAAGCGACACTTCTATGCCTTCTTTAGGCTCAATGCCGTTTGTGCCGTAAGTATAGTTGAGAAAACCGATTTTGAAACCATTGATGTTCTTGATGAAAGGCACGAGGGAATCTCTCTGGGCGGCATCATGATAAGTGCCGATGTGGTCTATGCCCAAGTTATCAAGGGCAGACAAGGTGCGTCTCGCAGTCTTGTCTCTTCTGTCGAGACAATGATTGTTGGCTGTAAGCATCATGTCGAATCCGGCATCGCGCAATGCCTCCGCATAAGAATCGGGAGCACTGAAACAGGGATAACCGGTGTAGTCCGGACCTCCTCCAAGCGGAACTTCAAGATTGCAGACAGCATAATCCGCACCCAGAATCGTGGGAGCTATCAATGTGAAACAATCGGAATAATCGTATCTCTTATTACCCCCGAGTTGTTTTGCCTTGTCAAGCTGTGCCTGATGTTGCATGGCGTCGCCTACAAAAATTAACTCCGCCTTGCGGGCGGAGTTAACGCTATCTGCCCCTGTTATGAAAGATATGAGGCTGAAAAGAGTTATCAGTAATGTCATGAGAAATTAGATTTCAATAAAAAATTATTTATGACAAAACGATGTTTTATTATTCAATAATCTGAGAGGAGAATGTGAACACCACCATCGCTTTTTCAGTATGCAGACGGGTCATTGTCGGCTTTACTGTATAAGGGGTGCATTTTGTAATATATGTAGTGTTGCCATAACTTCCTTGTTCTGTTTCCAGACTAATGGGAACAATGGTGAATTCCACATCTTCTTCCGTCAATTCCCCTTTGTTGAGCAGGTTTAAGATGTATGATCTCATTGAAGAGAACCGATAGCGATTGTTCGTTGAATCATATTCTGCCGAGAATGATGTCTCATTGTCAGGAATCTTATTGTTGGTGAAGAAATCCTTTAGTTCGGAAGTCTTTATCAACATAAGAGTCGGAGCCGTTCCAATGCCGTAGTTATTGTCGATGGTCTCAGCAGGGATGGTGAGAATTAGATCGCTTATGACCGAGAGGTTATGCTCGCCTTTTTTATAATGGCGGATAAGGTCTTCCGCAGGAAATCTGAAAGATACGTTATATCCTCCCGGGGTGGTTATAATCGACTCATTGTTTGCCACCTTATTTTTGAGATTGTCTGAAACCTTATATTTTATGTTGTTGCTGCTTAATACTTCAGGAGAAGATATAAGCGGGCTTACATAAAATGGTTTGTGCACCCATGTGGTATCCTTTTCAACAATCTGTTTGGCGTTATACCATCCATATATATAAAGGTCGAGACCATAAATGTTGGATACGCAACCCTTTCCAAAAGAAGATTCAACGAAATATCCGGGATAATATTCGGAAAATGTAGATGGCCATTGAAAGATCTGGGGATTGTTTTTATAATCTTCAAAGATCTTTACTCCATATTCTTTAGGAAGATCAATCCCTATGGCAATCACAGCGTTCTGAACTACGGATTGTCCGTTGCTATTGGTGCCGGATGTAGGCTTGCTTGTAGCGATTGAATCCGGTCTGCCGGCATACGAAACAGTAAAGCTTTTTGATCCGAGACACTTCGAAGGGTCATAATATCCCTCAGGATTAAAGCTGTTTGTAATGTCGGATGGAAGCTGTTTTGTCAGCTCATAGACTGAGACCTTTTGTGGAGTGAGCGAGTCTCCCACAAGGTCGCCTCTGGCGATTGAAAGAAACAGTCTGCATGAATCGACTCTTTCAGGCGATTGCAGAGAATCCGGCAATTGGTCAAGAGACGTGGCGCACATCATCCTGCTGACAAAAGAGCAGTTTAACTTTCCATATTCAGGCACATCAATGTTGCCGAAAAGCAGATTCCCTGTTTTTGAATCATAATTTTCGTTTGATACCGCCTTCGCACCGAGATCGAAATAGAGTGTGTCTATCGATATGTTGATGTCTCCTTCTGTGAGGGAAGGTCCGATTTTGCTCGTTTCATCTTCGCAAGCAGAGCCGAAAGCCGCGAAAGCAAGAACTGTGGCAGGCAATGCTAAACGAAATGTTTTTATATCATTCTTAAAAGAAGTGATGTTCATAAGATGATGTTCTGGTTGATATAAAGTCAGAGCGACTTATAAAATTCTGCATATGCGTCAGGTCCGGCTTCAAGCTGATCATGCGTGATGAATGGTTTGCCGGTTGACTTTATGTATTCAAGGAGTTCGGGCGACACTTCCGGATCTTCAACAATTATTGCATGCGAAAAATCAATTGCCATTCTGTGGAGAAGATCTGTGTCGAAAGGAAGTCCGGAAAATTTCTTTAGATCGCGTGATGAAAAACCGTCTTCCTTAAGCTTGTTGAAGATTCTTTCATCAACCGGAGCCGTCAGGTTGCCGGGTAAGATGGAATAAACCACCTTTGTCCCTTTGAAAGATAGCTCATCACCATACATTCTCTTGAGATACATGGGAACAAGGGCAGTGATCCAACCCGAACACTGTAGAATCTTCGGATCCCAACGCAATTTCTTTGCTGTTTCCATAGTGCCTCGGGCAAAGAAGATTGCTCTTTCGTCATTGTCCGTGCGATTGCTTCCCACAGCGTCTTCGTCGTCATCAAGTTTCTGGAAATAATCATCGTTGTCGATGAAATAAACCTGTATTCTGGATGGTTGAAGCGAAGCCACCTTTATTATCAGAGGATGGTCGTTGTCATCAATAACTATGTTGACACCTGAGAGGCGAATCACTTCATGCAGCTGGTTCCTGCGTTCGTTTACAGAGCCAAACTTAGGCATGAATGTTCTGACCTCAAAGCCTCTTTCCTGCATTCCCGTGGCAAGTGTTTTGCCAAGCGTTGCGTTTGCGCTTGATGTCAGGTAAGGAGCTATTTCCTGATTGATGAAGAGTATTCGATTGTTTGTCATGCTACTTGAATTCTGCCGGAATATTTTGAGTCCGGTGCATGCAGACATACCTTGAATGGATAAAATCCATCTTGATATGGCTGCTTTTCAAAGTGCAAAGTTAATAAATTTTTTAATGCTTGCCGTTGTTTTTCCTTTCGATTGGCTGAATTTTAAATAACTTTAATATAAAAGCGGCTTTTTTCGCGCGTGACGTTAGCGTAATAATGAATAAATTACTAATTTTGCACCCGGAAAAAACTACATCCCTAAACGCAATAAAGAAGGGCAATGATTATATTAAGAACAATCAACGATGTTTCTCGCTATGTCTCCGAACAGAAAGGGCGTGGCGCATCGGTAGGTCTGGTCCCCACTATGGGTGCTCTCCACGCAGGGCATATTTCATTGGTGGAAAAGGCTGTGTCGGAAAATGATGTGACTGTAGTCAGCGTCTTTGTAAATCCGACCCAATTTAATAATCCTGACGATCTTGCGAGCTATCCCCGCAAGGAGGAAGACGATTTCAAACTTCTTGCTTCTGCAGGTGCTTCAGCAGTATTCGCTCCCTCTGTAGAAGAGGTTTATCCCGGCGGTCCGTCTGCACAACCGCAACATGTGTTTGATCTTGGCATGGCAGCGGAAGTGATGGAGGGTAAATATCGCCCCGGACATTTTCAGGGGGTTGCCCAGATTGTCAGCAAGTTGTTTAGAATTGTAAATCCCGACAGGGCTTATTTTGGTGAAAAAGATTTTCAACAAATAGCCGTGATCCGAAACATGATCAAGAGTGAGGGTATTAATGTGGATATTGTGGCTTGTCCGATCAAACGAGCTGACGATGGATTGGCGTTGTCAAGCCGCAATGCGCTCCTTAGCCCGGAACAGCGTAAGGTCGCTCCGGAAATTCACGCCGCACTCAAAGACAGTGTGGAATATAGCCTGTCTCATTCTGTCAGGGCAACCCATGACTCGGTTGTGGAGCGTATCAATGCGGTTCCTCACCTCGAAGTGGAATATTTTGAGATTGTCGACGCAAGAACTTTGGCGACGATAGATGAATGGGATGAATCTCCGTGGGTTGTGGGTTGTATAACTGTTTATTGCGGAAAGGTGCGTCTTATCGACAATATCGCCTATCGCCTCCCTAAAGACTGACAGCATGCTTATAGAAATGATGAAATCAAAGATTCACCGCGTCACAGTGACTGAGGCGAATCTTAATTATATAGGTAGCATTACAATCGATCGCGCTTTGCTTAAGGCTGCCAACATCCTTGAAGGTGAACGTGTCTGGATAGTAGACAATAATAACGGAGAACGATTCGACACTTATACCATAGGAGGTGAAGAAGGAAGCGGGGTGATTTGTCTGAATGGGGCTGCTGCCCGTAAGGTTCAACCAGGCGATGTGGTCATTATAATGTCATACGCGCAGATGACTCCTGAAGAGGCTAAGATATTCAAGCCTACTGTCATTTTCCCTGACACCGCTACGAATAAATTGTAAGAACTATATATATGTTTAAAAACTTATCAGATCGACTTGAGCGGTCGTTTAAAATCCTTAAAGGTGAAGGCCGCATCACCGAGATCAATATTGCCGAGACCCTTAAAGACGTGCGTCGGGCCTTACTTGATGCCGACGTGAACTATAAGGTAGCAAAGACGTTCACCGACACTGTAAAGCAGAAGGCTTTAGGTCAGAACGTAATAAATGCCTTAAAGCCGAAGGAACTTATGATTAAGATCGTTCATGATGAGCTTACAGCTCTAATGGGCGGTCAGGAAGTTCCTTTGAATCTTTCCGGCAACCCTACGGTTATTCTTATGTCTGGCCTTCAGGGTTCCGGTAAAACCACCTTTTCAGGTAAACTTGCAAGAAAACTTAAATCATCGAAAGGGAAGCGTCCCTTGCTCGTGGCTGCCGACGTTTATCGACCTGCAGCTATTGAGCAATTGAGAGTTCTTGGTCAGAGCATTGATGTGCCTGTCTATACTGAGGAGGGAAATAAGAATCCGGTTGAGATAGCTTTGAACGGCATTGCCGAGGCAAAACGTAACCATCAGGATCTTGTTGTGATCGACACTGCCGGACGTCTTGCTGTAGACGAGGAGATGATGCGTGAGATCGAAGCGATCAAAAATGCGGTAAAACCTCAGGAGACGCTCTTCGTTGTTGACTCTATGACTGGTCAGGATGCTGTCAACACCGCTCGAGAATTCAATGAACGTCTTGATTTTGATGGTGTTATCCTTACTAAACTTGACGGTGACACCAGAGGCGGTGCGGCTCTTTCAATACGTTCGGTGGTTGAAAAGCCCATTAAATACATCGGAACTGGAGAAAAACTTGAGGATATTCAGGAATTTAATCCGGAGGGAATGGCGAGCAGAATCCTTGGCATGGGCGATATTGTCGAACTCGCCAAGCGTGCTCAAGAGCTTTACGACCAGAAGGAGGCTGAGCGTCTTCAGGAGAAAATCAAAAAGAACAAATTTGATTTTGAAGACTTCTTGAATCAGATCCATCAGATTAAGAAGATGGGTAATATCAAGGAGCTTGCTTCAATGATTCCCGGTGTTGGGAAAGTGATCAAGGATATCGATATAGATGACTCTGCTTTCACGTCTATTGAAGCTATGATTAATTCGATGACCCCTTACGAGCGTCATAATCCGGAGATTCTTAACCAGAGTCGTCGCCAACGTATCGCTAAAGGTTCAGGCACATCCATTCAGGCAGTCAACAAATTCGTGAAGCAGTTTGAAGACACTCGCAAGATGATGCGTGCCGCATCAAATATGAAAAATCCTATGAAAATGATGAATCAGCTCAAACAGGCACGTGCCCAACAGCGTCGATTCTAAGCTATATTATACATTATTAAAAAAATTGGGAAGCATTGCATGGTGCTTCCCAATTTTTTAATTAATATCTTGAAGGTTTATGCTTTCTCCGTGACGCGGCACTGCCATTTCCATGCGTTTGCCATAGTGTCTTTAATGTCAGCTTCAGCTTTCCATCCAAGCACTTCATTGGCTTTCTTAGGATCTGCCCAGATTTTTTCGATATCTCCTGCACGGCGTGCTCCGATCTTATGGGGAACAGGTACGCCTGTCGCTTCTTCAAATGCTTTGATTAGCTGAAGAACTGAAAGACCGTTGCCTGTGCCGAGGTTGAAGATCTCCACTGAATCAGTGTCGTTGTTTTCAAGCATGCGTTTCATTGCAATGACGTGAGCTTTAGCAAGGTCAACCACGTCGATGTAGTCGCGAATGCAGCTTCCGTCGGGGGTGTTATAGTCATCTCCGAACACTGTAAGTTCTTTACGTATTCCTGCGGCTGTCTGTGTGAGATATGGCACAAGATTCTGAGGAACTCCGAGAGGCAATTCTCCTATCAATGCCGTTGGATGGGCGCCGATTGGATTGAAATAGCGAAGAAGAATGCTCTTTATCGGGGCGCCGCTCTTCACGTAATCCTCTATTATTTCTTCAGAAATTTGTTTAGTGTTGCCATAAGGGGAAGTTGCAGGCTTGATGGGGGCAGTCTCATCGATAGGATTCTGATCAGGTTCGCCGTAAACGGTGCAAGATGAAGAGAACACAATACCTTTAACACCGAACTCAGGCATAAGTTCAAGAAGATTGATGAGGGTGTTAAGGTTATTGCGGTAGTATAGAAGTGGTTTCTGCACGCTTTCACCTACAGCCTTCGATGCTGCGAAATTGATGATTCCCTTAATGCCGGGATGATCCTCAAACAGTTTACGAAGAGTTTTGATATCTGTACAATCACCTTTTACAAAAGCCGGACGTATTCCCGTGATAGCTTCTATCCCATCTATCACGTTCTCATTGCTATTTGAAAGATTATCGATGATTACTACGTCATATCCTGCATTCTGTAGCTCTACAGTTGTATGGGAGCCGATATATCCGGTGCCTCCGGTTACAAGAATTTTCTCTTTCATTGTTTTCTCGGAATTAAAATAGTTTGGAAGGATATACGCCTTCGTCAACGAGTTTCTGGAACTGAGCTACAGTGGCAGGACGGTCAGCAGCGTAAGTCACGCCAAACCATTTTGACGGGGTGGGAAGAACCTTGAGACTGATCTTCCCTGCTTCTATCAGTTCGTTGACAACGGTAGGAATATAGAACTCGGCTTTGAGTTCGTCGTGGTTCTTTTCGAGGAAACGGAGGAATGATTCGACTGAATAGTCAAAATAATCGGGTGTGAAGCCCCACATGTTCATTGAGACGGGGGCTCCTTCCGGGAAGGAAACTTCTTCTCCGTCTACTACTTGAATGAGCTTACCGTTCTTACGTTCGATGCCGTGGCACTCTGTCACACCTGTGAGTTCTCCTTCTGCGCTAACTTCGCATAAACCACGAGAAACGCCACCGTTTTCACTGAGAGTGTTTTCTACATTGAATCCAATCATGCAGTAGCAGTTTTTCTTTCCTTCAACAGAACGTAGGAAGTCGCCAAGAATGCGGAAGCTGTCAGCTCCATAGTAGTCATCGGCATTGATAACTGCAAAAGGCTCTTTGATTACGTCTTTACCCATGAGGACGGCATGGTTTGTTCCCCATGGTTTTTTACGTTCCGGGTTTGGCTTATACCCACCGGGGATATCGTTGATGTCCTGGAACACTACCTCAACGGGAATGTGTCCCTCGTATTTAGAAATAACCTTGTCGCGGAATTCCTGTTCGAAATCATGACGGATCACAAAAACGATTTTGCCGAAACCGGCACGAAGTGCGTCGTAGACAGAGTAGTCCATGATAGTCTCGCCGCTGGGGCCGAGTCCGTCAAGTTGTTTCAAACCACCGTAACGGCTGCCCATACCGGCAGCAAGAATGAAAAGCGTAGGTTTCATAAAAGGTCTAAATTTAAAGTATCATCTTTTTTGATTAGATTTTCTGTGACTAAAAGGGAAGTCGTGTAGGTTTTGGTGTCCTGACTCCTTGCGATAATAGAAGCATGAGGTCAAACATCACGATTTTGGCGTTGGCATTCCTTTCAATGTCTGTAGCCGCTTTGGAAATGTCTTCACTGAGTTTTTCCACATTCCCTTCATGAATGAATGGCGCGAATTTAAGACTGAATTCCTCCTCTTCCGGAGTGAGCAAAGAAATTTGAGGCATATGCATATTGTAGATGAAATTTTCTCTCACCATGCGTCCGCAATATGCCAGAAACCGCATAAGCTTTTCTCTCCCCATGGCGGCTGACTGCTCAGAGAGCGCCTTGAGTCGATGTGCCTTCAATCCGTATGCCATTCTCATGGTTTCTTTGAAAAGGGCGGAAAACTCCAGCAATTCCTCCGGATGGCATGCCAGTTCTTCCGCTTTCCCCATACTCCCTTCAGCGATTTTTGACGCTGCCTGTGCCACGTTTCCGGAAATGCCCTTGTTTGTGGTGAGGTGGCGGCTTATATCGTCAGACGACAATGGAAGCATGTGGAATCTCTGTGTGCGGGAAAAAATTGTAGGAAGCAGTTTTGAATCGTCATTGCTGACGAGGATGAAAAGAGTGTCGTCATATGGCTCCTCAATTAATTTGAGGAGTTTGTTGGCAGCTTCCGACCTCATTTTTTCCGGTAACCATATCAAAAAAATTTTAAAATTTTCCTGATATGCCGACAAAGAGGCTCTTGCAATTATATCCTCGCTTTCGTTAACATAAATTGCCGGTTGGGAATTGCCAGCCTGAATAACTTCATTCCATTTTTCCGGTGGCATATAGCTCCACTCTGAAAGCATCTCCTTCCAGCGGTCAATCAGATCTTTGGAAATTGTTATCCCGTCTCGTTTCACTACGGGATACACGAAGTGAAGGTCGGGATTATTCAGATTTTGGTGCTGAAGACAGGAAGGACAGACCCCACACGAATCTCCGTCAATGTGGTTACGGCAATGGATATATTGAGCAAAAGCGCGCGCAAGCCTGAATTTGCCGATTCCGGATATGCCCGACAATAAGATGGCGTGGGGAATTCGTCCCGCGTCGACCATGCTTCTTAAAGCTTTAATCGTTTCGCTATGTCCGGCAATTTCGGAAAATTTCATGACTTCTTTTGTTTTGCAAAAATACCCATAAACTTTGAATAATGCAAGTGAAAAATCCTTTTAGCGTGTTAATGAAAGATATGTTGCCATATTTGATGAGTTTTTATCTTTTGCGGATTCTCGGGAGGCATAATATATTGCGCGGTGACGTATTTTTTATTAATTTTGAAATATGATACCGTTTTTGAAATCAATAGCAAGAGGATATGCTTCGCGTTATCCTGATCTTTCTGAATTTTGTTTTCTATTCCCTAACAAAAGAAGTGGTACGTTTTTCTTGAAATATTTAAAAGAGGAATGTGGCAATCATCTTGTCATTGCTCCTGAAGTGAAGACAATCACAGAATTTGTGGCTGATATTTCAGGCAGGGTAGTGGCATCGAGACTTGACATGATTTTTTTATTATATCATTGCTACAGAGAATTACGTGGTCTGTCTGCCACTGAAATGGGTGATGAAGAAGATCTTGCTGATTTTGATAGTTTCAGGGGATGGGGTGAAACCGTAATTTCTGATTTTAATGAGATTGATCAGTATCTTGTAGATGCCGATGCTGTTTTCAAAAACGTCAAGGATTATCGCGAAATAACTTCAAACTTCCTGACAGATGAGCAAAAGGAAGTGATGGCTGAATATTTTGGAAGAACCGATTCCGGCGACTCTTCAGGTTTTTGGAAAAATTTTGAGACTGATGAGGAGAATCTCTCAGATGTAAAAAAGAAGTTTTTATATCTATGGAGATCGATGTCTCCATTATATGAAGCACTAAACAGTAAACTTGCAGTCAGGGGAATCGCATCTTCGGGAGGTGCTTATCGTCTTGCTGTCGAAAATCTTAGGTCGTCAGGTAGGGATTGCCTTCCATTCAAGAAAATTGTGGCGGTCGGTTTTAATGCCTTAAGTGCATCCGAAGCTGCCTTGTTTTCTGAGATGCGAGATTTCGATGGTTATCCGGGTTATGATTCGTTCTGCGATTTCTTTTGGGATGCCACCGGTCCTGTACTTTCGGAAGGAATAAACTCGGCGTCAAGATTTGTAAAAGCCAACATTAAGGCGTTTCCATCACCACAATGGGCTTTTCCTGCATTGGAGCAGAGTGATGTAGTCTCTTTGCCTGATTTGAAGATCGTGGCTTCGCCATCCAATTCCGCACAGGTGAAGATTGCCGGATTGATACTCGCTGACATGAGGAAGAAACTTTCTTCTAAGGAGATTTCCGAGGCAAGAGTTGCAGTCGTTCTCCCTGATGAAAATTTATTGCTGCCAATGCTCTATTCTTTACCTGAAGGGATGGGCAGCGTCAATCTTACGATGGGATATCCTTTGAAGCTAACTTCAGTAGTCCCTTTTGTCAGGCAGTTGAGGTTATTATATCGCAACAGAAGATTGACGGGAGAATCGGCTGCATTCTATCATAAGGATCTTAGGCTATTTTTATCTCATCCGTTTTCTCATGCAGTTTTCGGTACTGCGGCGGTCAATCGTCTTATCGGTTTCATGGATAGTCATCATAAGGCGGTCTTATCTTTAGATGATATTAATGTTTTCTCTCATGATGCGGCTGAGATGCTCGATTTTTCAATCCTCGATACTAATCCTGATAAGGCGATAGAATTATTGGATTCGATTTTGTCTAAGGTGATCAAGGCTTTGCCCGATAACGGATCAGGCATGATGAAGTCTCGTCTTGAAATAGATCATATCGAAGTATATCGTGATGCGTTAAGAAGGTTGAGCGATCTTCTTGATGAATATAAGATACGCGCCACACCACATGCCGTGTATCATCTTGTCGATAAGCTTCTTTCAGGATCAAGCGTCGGATTTGAAGGAGAGCCTTTGACCGGCCTGCAGATAATGGGTACTCTCGAGACTCGTTCTCTGGATTTTGATCATCTCATAATCCTCTCCATGAATGAGCGGATCATGCCTCTCAGGGCAAGGACAAGAAGTTTTATCCCCGACAGCCTGCGTCATGCATTCGGAATGCCTCCGTCAAATTATGCTGAATCGATTTTTGCATATTATTTCTACCGAATGATAAGCAGGGCAAAAGATGTAACTATGATTTATGATGCCCGTACAGGAGGTGGTTTGAGAAGCGGAGATGTTTCACGATATGTTTTACAGCTACGCCATCTTTTTGCAAAAGGAGTTTTGCAAGAACAAGGCTGGAAATTTCAATTGTCAGGCAAGATGCCATATGATCCCGCAGTGGAAAAGTCAGATGATATAAAGGAACGTCTTAAAGATTTCATGAGCGGTTGTGGAAAATCTAAAAATTTTTCCGCGTCTGCTTTAAACACCTATAGAGAATGCCAGGTGAGGTTTTTCTATCAGTATGTCATGGGTATTAATACGGATCCTGACAAATCTGAATTTATCGATGCCATTGGGGGTGGCAACATTCTGCATGCACTCATGGAGCATATTTATCTCCCCGAGAATATGAGAAAGAAATATCTTGATGTGCCCATGATGATTAATAAGGAGACTCTTGAATCTCTGATAGCTGATAAAGATAGATTGTTGCATATCACGACAAGAATTGTAAATAAGGAACATTTTCGGCTGAGTGATGATAAACTTGATACTCCATTGTCGGGAGCTGCAGAAATTGTTGGCAGGCAAATAATAGACCAGGCGATAAGGGTCATGAAAAGAGACATTCGGATAGCTCCTTTTAAAATTTATGGTTGTGAGATAAAAGAAACAATCCCGATTCTGCTTAAATCCGGAAAAGTGGTGAATTTTAAATTTGCCATAGACCGGCTTGATGAAATTATGGTAGACGGGAAGCCTCGTATGAGAATAGTCGATTATAAGACAGGAAGAATAAAGCTGGAGGCTGACTCAATGGAGGAGGTGCTCAATGGTGATTATCGTTCCGAACAGGTGTTTCAACTTCTTACGTATGCTTGGTTATTGGATAAATTGTCAAAACCTTGTGGTAATGACGTGCGCCTTGAGATTTATGACGTACCAAGAATTTTTAAATTTGAAGAAAATCTACCTAAGATTGCAGGAGAGACAATTTCATCCTACAAGGATTGTTCTGATGAGTTTTCAAAAGGAATTGAAGAAATGATTGAAAGTGTCTTTTCTGATGCCAGATTTGAAGCCGCTGAAGATGAACGGACATGTGGAATGTGCAGATTGAGGATGTTGTGCAGACGATAGTGGATTATATGAACTAACTTTCTGTGGAGGCGTTATCAAGAATATAGATTATGATTCATCTTTCATGTGTGAAAGTTGATGAGTATAAGAGTTTATAGTTTATGGGTTATGGTCTATCGTTTAAGAACAGATTAAAACCGAAACCTAAAGACTATAGACTTTCTAATATTGATTCCAAATCTTCAAAAATGGAAAGAATAATAATAATCGGAGGAGGGTTTGCAGGATTGAATCTTGTGAAACATCTTGATAAAAATAAATATCAAGTAATGCTCATAGACCGCGACAACTTTCATTGCTTCCCTCCGCTATTCTATCAGATCGCTTCCTCCAGCCTTGCTTCAGCAAATATTTGCTTCCCCTTCAGAAGAGAATTCAAAAAATATAGGAATGTCTCTTACCATATGGGTCATGTGAAGAATATCGATATGGATGCAAAAACGGTAACTACCAGCTATGAGACACTCTCTTATGATAAACTTGTCATAGCAGCCGGATCCGCAAACAACTATTTCGGTATGGATGATCTTGCACAAACTACTTTCGGCATCAAGACAGTGGCTCAGGCTGCTCATACACGTGATGAGATAATAGATCGTCTTGAAAGGGGTGCCATCTGTGATGACCCTGAGCGTAGAAGGGAGCTGATGAGTTTTCTTGTAGTGGGAGGTGGTCCGGCGGGAGTTGAAATTGCCGGAGCTCTCGGAGAGATGAAAAAGTATGTCATTCCTAAGGAATATCCAGATATAAAGCCGGAAGAAGTGAAAATCACTCTCGTGGAAGGCACAGGGAAACTTCTTGGTGCAATGAGGGAAAAATCTTCTGAAAGGGCTTTAAAATACTTAAAAGATCTTTGTGTGGATGTCCGGTTGAACACTCTCATGAAAGAGTATAAAGATAAGGAGGTGACTTTTGCAAACGGGGTTAAGGAACATTGGGAGACAGTGATCTGGACTGCCGGAGTAAAAGGTGAGCCTATACTGGGACTCCCTTCTGATTGTTTTGTAGGAGGTGGGCGTATCAAGGTTGACTTGTTCAACAGGTTGCCCGGACATGAGGATGTTATGGCGATAGGGGATGTTGCCTGTATGGTTTGCGAAGGCTATCCTAAAGGTCATCCTCAAATGGCTCAGCCTGCAATACAACAGGCTGTAAATCTTGCTAAGAATCTTAATGAAGGTAGATTCTCTCATGAATTTAGATATCATGACAAGGGATCGATGGCAACTGTGGGAAAAAACAGGGCTGTTGCCGACCTTCCCAAAAGTTCGATCGGAGGATTTCCAGCTTGGTTTGCTTGGATGGCTATTCATTTGATATCATTATTAGGAATGAGGAATAAGGTTACAGTGCTCTTAAATTGGATATGGAATTATTTCACTAATTCCACGACGCTTCGTTTGCGTCTTCTTCCGTCTAAATATCCAATTCGTCGCCATTGGGGCGACTGATAGTCCCTTTTTTGCTAAAGCGGGAAATAATTGTTAAATTTGCAAATGTTAAAAAGAGATTTGAGACGGATTAAACTTATGTCTGAATCTTGATTCTAATGTATAAATCGGTTAGATGAATAATAAAAATATGAAAGCATTCAAAAACTATTTTATACCTGCTATGATCCTTGCGATACTTCCTATTGGTTCTTGCAGTGTTATGAATAAAAAAATTAATAATAGTGAGGAAGTGAAGAAAGAAGCTGTGCTCCCTACCGACCGCGAAAAGATCGTGCAACCGGTTTCTGCTGTCTACACATCGGAAGAACTTGCAAAAGGTGTTGTAAAAGGGGATTGGGCTATTGAAAAAGTTAATGGAAAGAAGGCGGTTGGCGAAAAAGCTCCTTTCCTAAAATTCGTTCCTGACGAGAAAAGAGTATATGGAAATAATGGTTGCAACATTATAAACGCTTCCTATAGATATAATCCTGCCGATTCTACGATTTCGTTTGGCAATATGATTTCCACGATGATGTCTTGTGCAATGGAAGGCATCACTGACTATGAGATTAATGCTGCTCTTGATGCCACGCGTGCCTATTCTTGGCGTCTTAGTGGTGATGACTACTATCTCACTTTTTATGACGCAGACCGTCAGCCGGTGATGGAACTGATGCATCAAAACTTCCAGTTCTTGAATGGCACTTGGGCGGTGAGGGAGATTTCCGGTCAGTCTGTCGACGTGCCTGATATGAAACTTGTGATTGATGTGGATGAAGGGAAACTCCACGGCAATACAGGTTGTAATATCATCAACGGAACTCTTGAAACCGACATGGACGCTGCCAATTCAATTTCGTTTCAGCAGATAGCAATGACCAGAATGGCATGTCCTGAGCCGAATTATGAAACTCAGCTTGTGGTTGCTCTTGAGGAGGCAATGAAGGCAAAACCGCTTCAGGGTGGGAAAGTTGCTCTTTTGAATAGCGAGAACAAGGCAGTGCTTCTTTTGGAGCGGACTTCCGACAAATAATAAATAATTCAACTTTCGCAAGCGGAAGTTGAGGGTTATGAGGTTAAAAGGTTAAAAGGTTAATCTCCACCTGTGGAAAGAAATTCGGCTTCGTTAGATATTATCTATAGAATAACTCCTTAACCTACAAACCTTAAGTGAGCTTGCGAAACTTAAATAAAGAATATGCCGAAAGCAGAAGAAAGGATAGACAAGTGGCTATGGTGTATGAGGGTGTTCAAGACCCGGACCATAGCCACTGATGCGTGCAAAAAAGGTAGGGTGACGATGGGTGGCGTTGCAATCAAGCCGTCGAGAATGATCAAGCCGGGAGATATCATTGATGTAAAGAAACCGCCAATCACATATACTTTTCGTGTGGTGCAGATAGCACCAAACCGTCTTGGCGCGAAGCTCGTACCGGAGTATCTTGAAAACCTGACTCCACCATCGCAATATGAACTGCTTGAGATGACGAAAATCTCAGGATTTGTTGACCGGCAGAAAGGTTTGGGTCGACCGACAAAGCGTGATAGCCGTGAACTTTCTCGCTTCAAGGAGGAAAGTTATGCAGATTCCTTCTTTCTTGACTGGGAAGATGATGACGAAGACGATGATTGAATTTATTAAGAGGCTTTTCTGTAAAGATGAAAGCCTAAATGAGAACAAGATAAACGACAACATGAAAAGGTTTCTGATTGTCTGTCTGGGCAATATCGGTCCGGAATATGAAGGCACACGCCATAATGCGGGATTCATGGTTGGCGACACCATTGCTGATGAAGCAGGAGTGCCTTTTAAGTCATGCCGTTATGGTGATATGGCTATAGTGAAAGTGAAAAATTGTGAGTTGATGCTTCTTAAGCCTTCAACTTTCATGAATTTGAGTGGCGTGGCTGTCCGTTTTTGGATGAATAAGGAAAAAATGCCTCTTGAAAATCTGCTTGTGATAGTAGACGATCTTTCTCTTCCATTTGGAGCTGTCCGTATAAGGGAGAAAGGTTCGGATGCAGGTCACAACGGATTAAAGAATATCGCAGAACAGCTGGGAACGCAAAATTATGCACGCCTTAAGTTCGGGGTCGGCAATGATTTTCCGAAAGGTGGACAAATTGATTTTGTATTAGGCAAATTCCCGCCTGAGGAGCAGAAACAATTACCCGAAAAACTGAAAAAAGCGTCGGAAGCTGTCAAGGCATTCTGCCTTAGCGGTGCTGCCTTTGCCATGACCCACTACAACAGATAATTGCCAATTAGCAATTAGTAGTTAGTAATTAGTAATTTAGGAGATACGATGGCGATTATTCTTTGATTATAAAGAACCTGAAAAAGAGAATAATAACCTCGAATAACATTAAATGGTTCGTTGACAAAAGGCAGCGAACTATTTAATATTGCTAACTATATGATTATCAATTACTAATTACTAATTGCTAATTACTAATTGAACTAAAGTTTTTCGATCAGAGAGTCTACATCCTTTTCGTCAGTTGACCAGTCGGTGACGAAACGTACAGGTGTTTCTTTTTCTCCTCTTGGTCCCCACAATTCGAAAGATGCCACTTCCTTCAGGCTGTCGATCTTTTCATTAGGAAGAATGAAAAACTGTTGGTTGGTAGGGGAGTTCATATAAAGTTTGTAACCTTTCTTTTTGAACCCTTCCTTTAATTTCAAAGCCATCTTCACGGCATGCTTCCCGATCTCTTCATAAAGTCCGTCTGTGAAAAGTGTGGCGAACTGAACTCCGAGTAATCTGCCTTTGGCAAGAGTGGCACCGTGAAGCTTGATGACCGATACGAATCTCGGCAAAAGTTCCGGTCTCCGGGTGACGACAGCCTCTCCGAAAAGCGTTCCGCATTTTGTGCCACCGATATAAAACAGATCACAGATTCCTGCAATATCCTTGATCGTTACATCCACCCCTTCGGCTGCAAGTCCGTAAGCCAGACGGGCACCGTCGGCATATAGTGGAAGGTTATATTCCTTGCATACTTCACTGATATCCTCAAGTTCCTTCTTTGTGTAGATTGTACCGAGTTCGGTAGGGAAAGAGATATAGACCATTCCCGGACGCACCATATAATGGTTTGTTGCGTCATTATAGAAGTCTTCAAGATATTTTCTGATCTCGTCAGCTTTAAGTTTGCCGTCGTGGTTAGGAAGCGCAAGCACCTTATGTCCGTTAGATTCTATCGCTCCCGCTTCATGCACGTTGATATGTGCGGTGTCGGCAGCGATTACTCCGTCATTGTGGTCAAGCAGTCTGTCTATTACGACAGCATTGGCTTGAGTGCCACCTTCGAGGAAGTAAACCTCCCCGTTTTCAATGCCGCATGCATTAAGAATAATGTCGCGGGCATCCTTGCAGAATTGGTCTCTGCCATAACCTACGGTGTGAAGAGCATTGGTTTCGATAAGGCGTTCCATCACCTTCGGATGCGCCCCGACCATATAGTCATTATCAAAATATATCATCGTTTCAGAAATTTTCCGCAAAGATAACCAAAATTCCCCAACCACAGAAGCAGTTGTTTAGACTTTTCCCTACTTCAAGCTTTCGTCATATTTTAGAACCTATTTTTAACCGACTATACTCGGCAAAACAAGGAAACAATGTACAAATTCCCGATTATAATCGGGAAATCGTACAAACAATGATGGTTTTCCGAACTATAATCGGGAAAATAGACATAGAGATGTTCAACTAATGGTAATTATGTTTTTTACATAATAACTGGGGATCTACTTTATCGGTTGTAAGAATATATAGCTGTCATTTGTTCATTTATTTTTGTTTGTACTTACTTATTCTTGCATTAACTTGTATAGATTGGATAGTTTTATTTTCAATTTATTCGGAATAGGAAACCGGGGGACGAACACATCGGTAGTACAGGGAAACGAAGTGTCATATTCAGCTTCTGAGCCATAACCGACATAATAGCAATCGTAGGAGGCGTACACCCAATAATTATTATCTGCATTTTCTTTTAAAAGTCCTTCTTCCTTACAGCTTTCAATAACCTTCCGATATTCTCTCCAGCAGCTTTCAATATCATTGCATTGAGCCAAGACTATAGCGAGCCTGACAACTCCGTTTTCCTTATCGTGAACTTCTACGATGTCGCCGGGTTTGAATATTATGGAATCTTTCGGTCGCCCCCGGAAGTGACCTTCATGTTTATCAAGATCTTCCATCAGTGAAGAGCAGACAGATTGTTCCAAGAGATTTCCTTTGCAGTCAAACACCCATTCACGTTTGCTTAGATCTGATATTACATCTTTGCCAAACGGCAATTCATATATATGAATGCAGTATATAGGTCTATAATCGTCTTTAGATATTTCTTCGGAATGGATAAGTAGCTTTGCATCTTCAAAAGTTGGCATCAATATACTTTGTGCCTTACAAACTTTGTATTCGGGATAATATTTCGGCTCATTTTCATCTGATTTTTCGTGAATGTAATCAATCCGCGAAAAACATTCCCTTAGATTTTCTTCCGGATAGATTGTGAGACAGGATTTGCCGTTCTCTGTCCCCCGTATCCTGAAAACATCCACACGATATACAGATGGTTCGTAATTATATGGCGGATTCAAAGCCAACTTCTTGAATTCTTCAAAGGTCATATCCGTTTGATGTTACATTCTTTACATAGAACCCTGAGTTCAGGGAGAGACATCGGAAGTCCGTGCAGGTATTTGCGACAGGCAGTTACATCATCAAAATACATATCATTGGACTCACACAGCAAATAGTCTTTAATCTTAGAGGTCGGATATAATACGGTCCGTTTTAGATAATTGGTGAATACATGGACTTTAGACGGGTTTATTTTGCAGCAGTAACATTCTCCATCCTTCATCCAAAGCAATATCAGCTTATGTGTTTTTGTGCCTGGGCCTTTCAAGATTGGGGACTCCCCATAAATGGAGATTTTAAGTTCTTGTGGAAAAGCCTCGTTGATTCTTTGCATAAAATCCTTGAACAGTCTGCCATGTGTGCTTGTGTCCGGCAAATCGTTCTGGAATATGTATTGATGTATCATCTCATGCACGAGAGTGTCATCAATCTCCTTCACAGTCATATCCGCCGACTTGCGATAGATGATGATCCTGTCGCGCAACCGGCGGCGGACATTCACTTTGACCCATTTGCGGTGAAACAAACCAAAATATGATTTACAACGTTCCCGCACGACGAGTTCTACCGGCTTGAATTTGTCAGCCTCCCAAATTCCTGCGTCGGCTAATCTCTCAATCCAGTAGGCATGTCGCTGCCCCAAATATTCAACTGTCAGTTCCATATCAGTTATATGCTATGATTTCAAGACGGTATTCTGATGCTCCGGGGCATAACCTGAATCCTCTTTTCACTTTATTTATTTTGCTGAGATTGGGATATTTTTGCTTAAGTTTATCCCACCATTTATATTGACCGGCCATTCTCAGTCTTTTATTCTTAATATCGGTATCAACAATGATTCGGTAGTTTTGAGCTAACCGAATGATTACAAGGTTAATAAATGTG